>JAYRGW010000016.1:0-65866 GCA_041907665.1 Bacteroidaceae bacterium | reverse complement strand
TAAAGTCATCCTTACCCATCCGTTTACGGATGGTAACGAATAAGGACGAATCAAATACGGGCTTATCGCTGAACTCTTTCAATCCAAGCATATACTGCATGTAGGGATTTTCACGGATGGCCTGAATAGTCTCCTCATCGGAAAGATTCATCTTGTGTTTGATCAACACCGCACCTATTATCATACGAGCAGGCTTGTTGCCGGCACCTCCATGAGTGTTATTCAATCGTCTGTTGTAGATCTTCTCTATTTCATCCCATGGAAGGCTGTCTCCTAATTTGACCCAACGGTTTTCTTTTGAAAGCTCGGATAGCGATGAATGGAAGACATCAATACTGAGCTGTTTATGCTGAGAACTGTATTTCATTTTACTTCGTTTTAACACCTAAAGATAGCCTTTTTTATTTAAAACCACGAAAATAAGTGAATCTAATATGCTGATATTCAACTTAAATAATATTAAATCAAATTATTCAGCAGACCCTACTTATAAAAAGCAGCATACTAACGTAAAAATAGAGCAGTTATGAAATTACAAGATTCTATATTACAAAATGAAGCACTAAATGATGGTTCTACTATAAATCTGTATAAAGAAGGAAACAAATGGCACGCATTCGGATTATCTTCCTTTTTAGTAACATATATATTGCCTTCCGTAATAATAAAAAAGACAGAAATTCTTGAATGCTACATCAAAAGTCCTATGTCAACAATATGCAGCGAAGAACTGAATGCATTGACAAAAGACAATATGATAATGACCAACGAAGCAGAATACATACAGATCAAAACCAACCAAGAGTTCTACTCGGAAGAAAAATACTGTCGATGGTTGAAAAGGATCATCGACTAAGGAATTATTTCTGGAAAAGATTCTCTCCAAAAACAGCTCAAAACGAAACAATTAACAAAAGCGAAAAGAATATTCTTAACGCCCTTCACGTTTGTTGCGCATTTCTCTAATCAAGAATCTATTGAATCGTATTTCAGAACGATGAATACGTAATATTTTTTTATAAGATATAACCTTATGAAAACGATAATTGTATTCTTTCTCCAACTTTTCTATAGCAATACGATTATTGGATATTCCATCAAGAATCACTTTATATTGTGATTCAGAAAGGTTTTCTACATCCCCTTGATGAACAAGTTGCCATGATTTATCATTAATGGCACGCTTTTGATCCTGCAATTGAAAATAAACCGGAAAGAATTTAGCGGCCTCATCATCGGTCAATCCGGCATCTCGAATGATAAACTCTTGCAACTTAGCCTTAAATTCAGCAGGAGATAGACGTGGGCCACCCTCATAGGCAAAAGAGAACGGAACAAGCATCCAAAACAATACAAATGATAAAAGATATTTCTTCATGACTATATTTTATTTACCAGATTCTTCATTCGCTTCGGACAAAAAAGTATATAATTGATAACCGTCAAGACGCGATCCGTCTACGGTTTCATCAATATATTTATCTTGAGTCAATTCAGTTGAGACAGCAGATCTTTGCGATTTGGCAGACCGATCTCCTTCAACCAAATGAATAGCTTTAACCATCAATACAGCTCCTATAAACATAGCAGCCATATAGACATAGGGTTTCATTTTCACCCACTTAGTAACAGGCACATTTTCTATAGATTCAGGAGCCTCCGGTAGTTTGTCCATCAATTGTGTAGTGAAATCGTCAAAGTAGTTTTCAGGAACCTCAAAAGGGTTTTCCTTACCTACCAATTTAAGTAATTCGTTTTCTTCTTTCATGACTATAAATTCAAATTTCTCGTCTTTATATTGTTTAGACTCATCTTTTCTAAAAAGGTTTAATAGTTCAATTCGATATATTTCTGTATTTTCTTTACGGCATGGAAATAAGAAGCTTTAAGAGCTCCTACCGTTGTACCAAATACATCAGACATCTCTTCGTATTTCATTTCTTGATAGTATTTCATATTAAATACCATCCTTTGTTTGACAGGTAAAGTCAGTAGTGCTTCTTGTAATAAACGTTGTGCCTTATCACCATTAAAATATATATCACTATCCAGCTTGTCTACCATACCCGCATCTGGATTGTCAAGACTAACCTCTGTCTGAGCTTTCTGTTTATTAAGAAAAGTAATGCACTCATTCATTGCGATACGATAAAGCCACGTAGCCATCTTGGCATCACCGCGGAAGAGGTTGATACCGGTCCAAGCTTTTATAAAAGTATCTTGCAATATATCATTAGCGTCATCATGTGATAACACGATTCTTCTAATTTGCCAATAAAGTTGCTCCTTGTAACGCTCTACAATCATCGTAAAAGCCTTACGCTGAGTTTCTTCATTCTTCAGCAAACTTAATATTTCTTCTTCATTATACATCACTACTTTACTCATACCATTCAGTATTTCAAGTGATTAATAGCTCTATCAAGCGGCTTGTCAAATCCATAATGATCGTTACAATACACTAATGAATGATTGGCAGCCAAATACACCGTGCGATAGTCAATAAACAGCGGAATAGCATTGAAACCATAGAAACGCCGTCCCATATTCAGCCCATTTTCCTTCATTTTTCTTCCTCCTTCCGTTCGAGGTTCTTGACCAATAGAAAGACGTATGCGATCCATCTTCTCTTCTTTTGGATAACAGAGGACAAAATAGGCCAAATCAAGAGGACGTTGCAAACGAATACAACCATGGCTCACACCTCTTTCTTCACGTCCAAATGTACCACGAGATGAAATATCGTGCAAATATACAGAAAAAGGATTTGGAAACCTAAAAATTATTCGACCTAAATCGCTAGCCTCACCGCTATCTTGTATCAATCTAAAAGGGATACCTCCCTTTAGAAATTTAGACCAATTGATGCGCCTAGAATTCAATTGATGCCCTTCTCGATCGAAGACTCTAATATTATTGCGACAAAAATAATTGGAATCACGAACAAAAGCAGGAATCATCTCCTTGCGAATGATCTTGGGTGGAATTTTCCATGTAGGATTTAATTCAAAATAGGTAAGTTCGGAAGTCAGCATAGGTGATTTATGCTGGAATGAACCACAACAAATTTTCATTTCGAAAAGTGTATCCTTTACAAGGTCAACAGCTTTGAGCATAAAAGCAGCTGTATTGACATATACATATCGTTTCCCCATAGCTTGACGAAATTTCCAACGAGCCCGCTCCAAATTGGCACAAAGGCATTCAGACTTGCACCTATCTTGCGACAAGAGGAGCTCATTTTGAAGCTTTTTATAATACAAAGTACGAGGTTGAATTTCGGACAGAGCTTTAACCGGATCTGATTTTATTCCTTCGAGCATCTCCAAATCAAATTTCATCGTAGGGTGCCTCAATGGAATATTAAATAAATGAAACATTTTCTTTTTCCGATTGGCTGGTGGTGGTACCGTATCCGGATAAGCGCTCAGATCTTCATACAAATTATTATAGATAGGAGCCGGATTCACAAAACCATATTGCAAACCATTGACATAACAAAGATAAGTTCGAGTTAACAAATATTCCAATCGAGCAGCGCATAAATTCCGATGATCACTTTCATTGGGTTCACACCGCTGCCAATTTCGTTGTGCATCCAAAATATTGTTTAAACCTAACAATTGCGGGCGAATTCCATGTCGCTTTAAGTCACAAAGGAATCGAATAAAAACAGCTTGGCGCTTCACACCATCGGAAGAAATCCAAATTAGTTCTCCACCGCTGCTATAATACTTTATCATAGCCGAATCACGAGACGGACTAGAATAGCGTGCAGATACAACATCGGCAATAACCCGACGGACAAAAGCAGAATCTATATCAGAATGTTTCCATAATCCCCTACATGAAATAAAAGATAAAGCCATTATCATAAAGGCTACAAAAAGTAGTATGGATGGTATAATACCTTTTCTCATTCAATATACTTTTAAACGTCTATACACAGACCTTCATAAGCCAACACCGTATTCTGAAAAGTTAACCTAGCCTCATCAAGCAAAGGAGTTTCATCTTCATAACGTGCGGAAAAGTGTCCAATGACAAGCTGCCCTACATGAGCATCGCGAGCAATCATTGCAGCCTGAGTAGCCGTTGAATGATATGTTTCTTTAGCTCGGGCAATATCATTATCATCAAATGTCGCTTCATGAAATAACAAATTTACCCTGTCAACCAACGAAATAATTTTAGGGATATAGCGAGTATCCGAACAATAAGCATACGAACGTGGATCGTAAGAAGGAACAGTCAATCGTTCATTAGGTATTACTTCGCCTTCATCTGTCGTAAAATCGGCACCATTCTTTATTAAATTATAGTGACTCATCGGGACACGATAAAAGTCGGCCATATCTCGTTTCAGATGATTTGGCAATTTCTTCTCTCTAAAAAGGAAACCACAACAAGGAAGTCTATGCGAAAGAGGAATAGTATGGACCTCAACGGTGCGATCTTCGAATATAAGAGCGGATTCGCTCGAAGAAAATTCATGAAAAATCACTTTAAACGGAAGTTTATAACAAAAGAAATCCATCAAAGGAGAAAACAACTTCTCCAGCCCCGCAGGAGAAAAGATATGGAGTTCGGCAGTACGCCCCAACAATCCGAAAGTGGAAATCAATCCTAACAGACCAAATACATGATCGCCATGAAGATGAGAGATGAAAATATGATTCAAACGAGAAAACTTCAACTTCGACTTTCGTAGTTGTAATTGCGCACCTTCGCCACAATCGATCATAAAAAGCTTTTCGCGCAAATTAATAACTTGTGAAGAAGAAAAGTGACGCGTCGTGGGTAGCGCCGAACCACAACCTAATATATGAACTTGAAATTTTTCCATTACTCAGCAAAGATAATGCATGTAGAATAAATTAGAAAATAAATTCAATTATTTTCACTCATGCTTTACGTTTACTACAAACTATAATATTTTAGAGCCATGTGCCATATCGTATTCAATATACCCTACAAAGGATTCTGAAGAACAACATTCAAGACTTCAGCCTTGAATGTCCGAGATATTGGAATCTTATATTTTGCAATGCCCAACATATTTCCTTCAACAAATGAAACTTTCTCTATATTAACAACAAAAGATTTATGAGTCTGTATAAACATGCATGCAGGTAGCCTTTCTAAAATACTTTTTAATGTAGCATGTGTAATAATCTTCAAGGCTTGAGTTTGGATACCAACATAATTCTCAATACTTTCAATATACAAAATATCCTTATAACATATTTTCTCGTACTTCTGGTTGGCTTTCACATAAAAATAATCGAATAGTTCTACATTTTTATGTGAATTCACAATAATATCATATACTTTATTGGCGGCCTTTAAAAAACGCTCGAATGAAATAGGTTTTAAAAGATAATCTACGACATCCAAATCATATCCTTTAATCGCATATTGTTCGTATGCGCTTGTAATAATAACTTTAGGAGGATTGACAAGACTTGACAACAATTCAATTCCCGACATATAAGGCATTTCTATATCGAGAAAGAGAAGATCAACCGAATGACTCTTTAATATATGATTAAGCTGTAATGCATTCTCACATTCGGCTGCAACTTCTAAAAAATCGATTTTATCAATATAACCCAAAAGGCCTTTTCTAGCTATCGGTTCATCATCAGTAATAACACATTTCAAAGCCATATTATAATTTAATGATTAGTTTTGCTACATATTTCCCTGATATTTTATTCATATGCATTTCATATCTTTGGGGATATAACAACTGAAGACGCCTCCTCAACATATCCAATCCAATCCCCTTACGTATTGTTCTCGATTCAGATACATCAGGCATAGCATTCACAACTTCAAAGTATAGGCAATCATCATCTAGTCGAGCAGTCACTTTAATCCAATATTCACCTCCTACATATTTTAATGCATTTTCGACAAAAGGGAATAAGAGAAGCGGATATATTTGCTTATCGAAAAGTCGTTCATCAAACGAGACATCCAACTTCAACGAATCTTTCATCCTTAGCTTCTGAATACCAATATAGGTGTCAATAAAATCAAATTCTTGCTTTATATAGACTTGACAAGTAGTATCATAAAGCTGATATCTTAATAAATTCGACAATTTTTCAATTGTATTTCGAGGTTCTTCATTCTTTTCATCTATCTGAAAATAAATAGTATTCAATACATTGAATAAGAAATGTGGATGAAATTGCGCCCTTAAAAATTTCAACTCAGCCTGCATCTGCATATTTTTAATCTTTTGCACTTGTAGTTTTTCATCTACATATGCATCCATCATTTGCTTTCCTCTAAAAAAAGAATAAAAGATAAGGGTATAAAGAACAAAGATTGTTGTTGCAATCACAAAATCATCCACTCCTGGAGGGTCGTTAGTAAGATAATGAATTATAATAAGACCAGGATTTATAATGATAATACCTATAAGTAGTACATACAAATATTCTAGCAACAATCTTTTTAAACTATATTCATTTGTACGAAGATTCTTTTTAAGAAAAAAGTAGACTACAGATTGAAAGATGTAAGCAAGAACAATAGCTGAGATATCCTCTATTAAGTTTTTTTGGATTGGCCTTTCCCAGAATTTATAACCAGTGGGAATGTCACTGACCAATCTAATGCTAACCATAACAAAGATAGCACAAATTATCGGCGAAATCCAAAACCAGATACGATAGTGTTTCATAACAGATATCTCAACTTATTTTACAAATTTACTCTTTTTGAATCAAAAACATCCTCTTTATTCTTAAAATTTTTAGTGGCATTACCTTTTTTCAATCTATAAACAAAAGATATACCTATTATACAACGGTCTGAATCTCTTTCTCGGGTTTTTGCCAATGTACCACTAAATACTCCACTTACTTTTGTAACATAAGAATTAAAGAGATCATTTGAATACAGAGTTATTGTTGCTTTCTTTTGCAGAAAGTCTTTTTGGATAGCCATTGATATTTTCCATATAGGTGCTAAAGTTATCTGTCCAAAGGCCATTTTATAATTATAAAAGCCTGATAATTCAGCCGACCAATCTTTACCAAAATCAATTCTATTATTCAAATTGAACATGAACGTAGTACGATTATTCTCTTTGAAAACATCATTTTCCATCCATCTATAATCGTTTCTAACTACTGCTGAATAAATACTGGTATTGAGATATTTAAACAAAATAAGACGACCTACTTGTAGTCTCACACCGTAAGATTTGTTTCCAAACATATTCAAGGGCATAACATAAATTCGTTTACTATCTCCGATTGTTTTATATGATTTTATAATCGCATCTGTTATACTACTATAAAAAAAGTGAAGTGAATAATTTTTCCGAAAAATATAGGAAACATTAAAATTATTGGTAAATTGAGGCTTTAACGAGATATTTCCCTGTTCATAAGTATAAGTATCAAATATATATACGAATGGATTTAAATCTCTATAATTAGGACGATCTATTCGCCGGTTATAAATAAAATTGACCGAATGAATATCACTCAAATTATAACGCAGACATAGACTAGGAAAAATATTAATATAAGACTTTCGATAAGAATAGTATTCTTTGCATTCTATATCGTATTGGTGCTCGACAACATGCGTATGTTCGACACGAAAGCCTGTTTCGATATCCATGCTTCGAATGGAGAACTTGGAATTTAAATAACCAGCATTAATGCTTTCATTGTATCGAAAAGTACTGCTTAAATTATTGTCCGATAGCCAATCATTACCCGATTTGTTATAATATTCAGAAAGATTGTCTACTTTTACAAATGTAGCCTTTATACCACCTTCCAAACTAAATTTATCGGTATACGGACAAACGATATCCGATTGAACAGAAAGCATATTTATTTTTCCGTCTTTATATCCTTTCGATATAGATTCTTGCGAAGAAGAACTACCTGCAACATTAAACAAATCATCATGATATTGATCTTCCTTTAACGAATAATGAAGATAATCTACAGAAACATTAAGCTTCTTTCCAATGCTATCAATCACATAATTCATATTCAGACCAGTTCTAATATTAATTCTCTTATGTAAATTGTCTGTCGAAGAGAAAAGTGTAGAGTCTACCCTAGGCGAATAAAACTCTGAGTTAATATTGCCATCTTCACTCCTCTTTGAAGAATATCCATCAATATACCATTCAAAAGCAGTTTTCTTAGAAACATCGTAACTGATATTGGCATTATAATAGAAATTATGGTCTACTCTAAACCTATGTGAATTTTGCCCAAAGACAGTATTATTATCATTGAACATCCTGCATATATACAATTCATTAATATCTTTTCCGAAATAATAGCCACACGTCGAATGTAAATTAAATGGTCCACATCGCTTACTGACCGAAACATTATTATTCATTCTACCCTTTTTCCCTTGTTCATAATTCGAATAGAATGTAATACTAGAACCAATTGGCCTTTCACGCTTCGTCTTAATATTAATAATGCCAGAATTTCCACTGGCATCGTATTTGACAGAAGGGTCAGTAATTAACTCTATCTTATCAAGCGAAGAAGCTGGAGTGGATTTAAGAAAGTTCATCAATTCCATTCCTTCTATATAAGAAGTCTTGCCATTTATCATAATCTTAGTTTGTCCCTTTCCATTCAATGAAACCGTTCCGTCATTACCTATACGAACACCCGGTAGATTTTGTATAACAGTAAATGCATTTCCTCCCGATCCTAAATTAAAAGAGGACAAGTTAATAACGGTTTTGTCAGCCGAAATTTCAACAGGTTTTCTTTTTGCAGTTACAACAATATCTCCCAATTGCTGAATTTCTATTTTCAAACGGAAAGGGTCTATTAACAATGAACCCTCACCATTAAAAGAAATGGTTCTAGCCTCCTTCTGATAACCGACCATAGAAACCTGAATAATATAACGACCGGAAAGAAGATGTTTCAATACAAACCGACCATCCTTATTACTAATTGCAGTCTTTACGACCAGAGAATCTTTACACGATTTCAACACAATTTGTGCTCCTTCCAGAAAGGATTGATTTTCTGATGTAACCTGACCAACGATATTACCATCCGTCTGAATGCTTTGCATAAACGAACTGAAAAATACTCCAACTACAGCTAAATGATAGAAAAGTCTACACATGATATTTATATTTTGTCAATGCAAAAGTATAACAGACATCAAAACGAATAAAATTCTTTTGATGAACGACTTCATATCAATGACAAAATACAAAAGAAGTCTTTTATTCAGATCATAAAGAGTATCACAAATTCATAAAAGATCATTGAAGCACCATATAGGCAAGTTTCTTATTCGGATAACTTCTTATCAAGCCAACTCATTATCATTGCTTCATGTGTAAAACCTTCTACGTGCCCTTCGTTTGGAAACACTTTGTATTCTTTGGGAGAAGTTATCAAGTTGTATGCTGCAAATCCACCCTCTACCGGACAGTCATCATCAAATAATGCTGGAGTATAAAGTACTGCACATTTTATTTTTGATGCAAACGAGCGAGTATCTATCAGATCTTGCACGCAAAGCACTTCAAGAAAAGAACAAGGGTTGCCATAATATGCCAAGTTACGCTTCAGTTCGCTTTGACAAATAGTGCGTACCTGTATTTGATGACGCATATCGCACGGGAATGGATCGAAATAAGCACAAGCCGCAATTCTATCAGAGCACAATGCTGCCGTAGCCAATGTAAGTCCTCCACTTTGACTACCACCTTTCACTCCTATACGATGAGCATCTATTTCGGGACGACTACAAAGGAAGTCTATGGCTCGAACACAGTCCATATAAATGCCACGATAAGCTATGCTATCGCTGTTGCACAACTTATACCCCCATACTCCAGGAACGCCAAAACCAGGATGAAAGACATCGGCGCTGATACCATGACCACGCACACAAAGAGCCAGTTCTGCCCTATCAGTATCATCATTCAAAAAGCCGTCGATGTTTTCAAATCCATAACCATACCCCGGAACTTGAAGCACTGCACGATGTTTGCCCCCAGTACGAGGTACAAAATAATAACCCCGAACAGTGAGATTGCCCAATGATTGCATTTCTACAATATAAACATCACGCTTGCTTTTCTGACAGAGCGAATCTATTCGATGCAACTTAAATTCAGGTTTTATAGAAGCTAACTCAGCTTTTGCTTTCGCCCAATAATCTTCGAAACCGATAGCAGTGCGATTATCACAAGCGGCCTCTTCGGGTTTCACAGCCATCCACTGGGCATTTCCCGAATAACCGACACCATGCATTACAGCTGTTATTTGATAGAATCCGGGAGTGCTGCATCGTTCATTCAAATCAATATTAACGATAGAATCGCGAGGTGAAACAGCTATAGTGCTGTCCAAATAAGATTGATGAAAATCATTTTCTACCCGAAACCGTATTGTAGCCTGATGAGTAGTATGATAATGTACAGCCACTACCCTATCATTACCCAGACAAACATGATTGGATGTAGGTAAAGAAAGACGGACACTCTCTGTTATTTTATCATTCAACGGTTTCAACACGAGCATCGTATGACTCACGCCACCCGTATAACCTAAAGATGAACAATCTAATGATATTTTATTTTCTCCTTTTCTCAATAAGCCTTTAGGAATACGAAAAGTAGAATAAGCATCTCTATTACTCCAAAAAGTATTTTTAATATTTCGAGCAACAGAATTGCCATTAATCTTAACATCACGAACTTCACATTGCATCCGCATCAGAAAGAGGTGTGATTTTTGAAGTTCTTTAATATTAAATGTGGCAGAAAGAGTGCAATCGCCATCTCCTTCGAAATACCCTTGCCGCTCCCATGAAAGCAATGTACATATTGAAGAATGGGTTTTAGCTCCACGAGCAGACAAACAGGCATTATTATTAAATGCTATATTCCAATCAAGTGGTAATAGATTTTGTGCGGATACATTCTCTATAGAAAAAGAGAAAAACAAACAGCACAAAATAGATTTAAATACGAATCGCACGACATTTGTTATCATAATATTTTTGATTTGTAATAGAACACTGCAAAGATAGCATTATTGTCCGACCGAATATTACAAAAAACCATTTTTTAACTCCTACTTTATATTAAAGCCTTACAACAAAAATTCATAGTATTACGTTAATTAAAAAAGGTTGAGCATATTCATCAATAGATAAAAAAATCCCTGTGCAAGACGTGTGTCTTCACAGGGATAATAGATCTTTATCTTATGCTATTTCGATATTTCTCGAAGCATCTCTTTTACAGCTGCTTCAATTTGAGCATCTTTACCCTTTTGGAAGTCAGCAGGATCATCATACACCAAGATATCGGGTTCTAATTCTTGATTCTCCAAATAATGTCCCCGATTATCCATTGAACCGACTTCTGGAATACCGAATACCATCGTAGGATCAATCTGTGATTCCCACCAAACAGCTGTCATAGTGCCGGGAACTGGTGCACCAATCAGTTTTCCGATCTTCAGTTCTTTATAGAGCCACGGTGTACCATGGGCGTTGCTGTAATTATCTTCGCATATCAGCATACAAGAGGGTTTAGTCCACTTATTATAAGGATCGCTACCGACATACTGCCCACGAGGTGTATAGCGAACATATTCCTTGCCACTCAACAATGTGCATACATCATCATGCAACCAACCGCCTCCGTTGTGACGGGTATCTATTATAATCGCTTCCTTGTTACGATATTTGCCAAGCAATTCGCTATACAAAGTTCTGAAGCTAGAACTATCCATCGCTTTAATATGAATATATCCAAGTTTGCCGCCAGAGAGTTCATCCACCATTTTACGATTGCGTTCTACCCAACGTTGATAAAGCAATTCGTTTTCTGCGCCCAGACTGATAGCCTTTATCGTAACATCAATGTTTTTTCCACCCTCAGGATTGTAGAACGAAAGTAACACTTTCTTACCCGTCTTGCCTTCGAGCAGAGGATAATAGTCCATCCCTTTCAGAATAGGCATACCATCTATTTTCATAAGTATGCATCCTGCTTTCACGTCATTCTTCTTCAGCGTCAACGGACTTTTCGAAATAATTTCCTTCACTTTCAACCCTTCTCCCGTATAAGTATCATCATAGAACATTCCAAGCGAAGCGTCGTTCAACGTAGCTCCCGGACTATAATAGCGCGCACCGGTATGCGAGCCATTCAGTTCACCAAGGAACTCACTCAACATATCCTGAAAGTCATAATTATTGTTGATGTAGGGCAAGAAACGCGCGTATGATTTATGATATCCGTCCCAATCGATGCCACGAATAGTAGGATCATAGAACTTTTCTTTCACCTGTTTCCATATATGATTGAAGATATACGTACGCTCTTGAATGGGACGATAATTGAAGAATGCCTCAAATTCGATATTCTTTACTTTATTACCGTCAACATCTATTTTCTTCATACTACCTTTGCCCATCATATAGATATTCTTCCCATCTTTATCGGTCAGCAATTGCCCGTAACCGACTCCCTTCTGAACGATTTTTGTCTCGTCTTCTTTCAAATCATGCATCCAAAGATCACCGTCATCTTCAAAAGATGTAATATAATATAGCTTATCGCCTTTGGGCGTCAATACAGCATCGCCAAGGAAAGAAGAATTACTGGTAAGCCTTACAATACGATCTTTGCAGTTTTCCAAATCGAACACAAGAGGTTTCACTGCTTCCTTATCGTCCTTTTTGTCTTTATCAGCTTTCTTTTTCTTATCATCCTTTTTGGCAGATGCCTCTTTGTCTTTCTTATCTTTATCAGCTTTTTCTTGCTCTTCGAGTAGTGCCAAATCTTCTTTGCTCATCATAAAACGATCGTAAGCATCAACATCAAAGAACATGATGTATTCATCACTCTCAGATCCCCAACTTCCATGACTACGATAACCCGCACGATCGCTCTGCCATATCATGGCTTTACCGCCCAAAACCCATTTGGGATTTACATCAGAATAGCCGCTTTCTGTCAAATCGTGTATTTCGCCACTGCCATCAGCTTTCACTAAAGCAATGTCTCTATTGTTCCATCCGCCGACGCCTATATAATCGGTCAGAATCCAACGGCTATCGGGACTCCACACGTATGATTGGTCACCGTCGGAATAAGAATATTCGAACTTGCCATCCATTACCGTACGCACTTGCTTACTTTTCAAATTTACGACACGTATAGTCGTCCGATTCTCCAGAAAAGCAACTTCTTTGCCGTCGGGACTATACAATGGTTGAAAAGATGTTTTATCCGAATTGGTCAGATTTTCTTTCTTCAGCTGCGTAGCATAGCAAAATTGTTTTTCATCTTTATTGATGATGCTAGCCTGATATACCTGCCACAATCCATCAACCTCGGAAGAATATACAAGACTTCGTCCGTCAGGAGAGAAATCAATATTACGCTCTTGATATGGAGTGTCTGTTATTTGTTTGGTCGTTTTATAGTCTACCGATGTGACATAAACATCGCCTCTAAGTATGAAAGCGACTTCTTTTCCCGTTGGAGAAACAGCCATATCGGTAGCTCCTGATGACTTTATTTGCTTGATTACATCCTTTTCATCATTATCGGCAACAATCTGCACATTTAGCTTTTGTGGTTGTGCCCCTTCGCGCATCGTATAGAGTTCGCCATCATAACTAAAACACATCAAGCCATCAGAACTTGCGCTTAAATAACGCACTGGATTAGTATTGAAATGAGTAAGTTGAACAGCATTTTCATCATTCAACCCTCTCTTATAGATATTAAACGAACCGTTTTGCTCGCTCAAATAATAAAACGATTGTTGATCCGAACACCATACGGGGTTACGATCTTCGCCCTTAAATGATGTCAGTTTCTGATATTTCCCAGTTGCAGGGATATAAGACCATATATCACGAGTAATAGACGATGTGTGATGCTTGCGGAACGAATCTTCGTATCCTTTTTTATCTTGAAACAACCATGTCTGACCGTCTTTACTAATAGATAAATCTTCCATTGGCATGGATGTAACCATTTGAGGACGACCACCATTGATATTAATAGAATACACTTGAAAAAATTGCCCCGAAGGAAATTGCATACTCTCTGTAGAAGGTCTCTCGTTAGCATTAAATAACAACTCCGTATTATTTTTAAAAGCCAACGGAATCTCGCCTCGAGTAAATGTAGTCAGACGCTTAGGCTCACCACCGTTGCTACTGACAACAAAAACATCTAAACTGCCATATCGATCGGAAGCAAAAGCAATGGTTTTACCATCGGGACTCCACACCGGCGCAGTATCGTACGCAGGGTTGGACGTGAGCTGCCGAGCCTTCCCTCCAGTAGAAGGAATAATATAAATATCGCCCTTATAACAGAAAGCTATTTCAGCTCCATCGGGCGAAATAGCACAGTGACGCAACCAAAGTGGTGAATCCTGTGCAAAACATAGTAATGTGAAGCTACACATTACGACTAAAGTGAATAGAAATTTCCTCATGCTATTATTTTGATTTTAATCTTAGTTGCAAAAGAATTGGTTTATTATTCATTTTCAGATTTATAGCACACAAAATTAGAAATTATTTTGTATTTCTTCATACTCTTGTCTAATTTATTTTGGTTACATCATCACTAAACTATTACAAAATACACCTTTTTTGGAGCTATAGCATCAACAACAAATAAAGGAAATAAGTACACAGAATCTACTTCACTTAAACGTTTTTGGTAGTAAGAAGGGACGAAAACAATTTTTCTTCATTATGTATCTTGCGACTCACGCCCGTGAGTCGGAAAAAACATAAGGACGAAACTTGCGACTCACGAGCGTGAGTCGCAAGATACATAAGTACATAAACAATAGAGCGCACTTATCTTTTTTGGATATGGCAGTTCCTACACAATAAACACATTGCAAAACAATTGCCACATATAAAGAAAAAACGCTGTATCGAAAAAGTATCGATACAGCGCAGAGATTATATCTATAAAAATATTATAAGGTCTTCAGTATGTCTTGGCAAAGTGCATACGACTTAGTCATCATACGAGGAATATGGAAAGGTCCTTTATATAGATTTCCCTTGGCAGCTTGTGCTACGGTACCGTCACGATGCAAATAGCCATACCATTCGCCAAATTCGGCATCGGGGAAATGAGCATACGTCCACTCACTAATAACCTTGTGACGATACAAATACTCATCATCACCGGTAGCTAAATAAGCATAGAGCGATGCGATAATCGCTTCGCATTGCGGCCACCAGAATTTCATGTCTTGCGAATAATCCTGAGGAGGAAGATTCTTACAGTCGCGGAAATTTATGATACCGCCATACTGCTTATCCCAACCCCAGTCCCAAGACCAGTTGAATATTGTAAGCGCCGTATCGAGCATTTTCTTATCCCAATTGCGATTACGTGATTCTTCCATAAGAAACCAAGCAGTTTCGATACAATGCCCGGGATTTATAGTACGAGTCATATTCGTATCTACAAACTCGCCATTAGGGCCAACGCTCTCGAGCAATGCCTTAAACTCCGGATGCATAAAATACTTACGTAGTTTATCTATTGACTCATCTATTTGTTGGGTAATAGTGGGATCGTCGACTACCGTGCGTAGGCGAGAACCGACATTGATCAAAATCATCACAATAGAGTGGCTCTGCAAGTTGACAGCATCGGTAAACTTAGGTTCAAGAAAACCCGGCGTATTGAGAAAACGAAGTGTATCTTTAAATACTTTCAACGCTTTTTCGGCATAAGAGCTATCGCCTGTTGCCAATGCATACTCCGACATTGCAATAGCTGCAAATGTCTCAGAAAAAACATAACGACGTTTACGAAGAGGAGTACCTTCTGCCGTAACCGAAAAGAACATATGATCGTCTTTATCGAAACAATGAGCTTCGATAAAATCAATAGTACTTTTGGCAGCTCTCAACCAGTCTTCATTATGCTCAACATTATTGTAAGCATACGAGCATACGAAGGCAAAACGTCCTTGAAACCAAACAGATTTGGTCGAATCCATCAAAGAACCGTCACGGTCTAAACAAGTATAAACACCGCCATTGACTCTGTCTAACCCATGTTGCATCCAGAAAGGCATAATGTTTCCTGTTAAGTCCTTTTTATATGACTCCGACCAATTCTGTAAATACTTTACCTTATCCATCTTTAATATTATTTAATTGAATTCAAATATTTATCAATACCTATTTTAAGTGCATTCCAATAATTAAATTGGCGCACGTGAACCATATCGAAAACGAAATAACCATCACCGGCGTTAATGCAAGCATCAACACTGTTAGTCACAGCAGTTTCTTGTCCGCCTTTCTCAAACCCTGTGGCATTACCCACATCTGGACCACCGGCAAATTTGACATCTCCTTTCAATATATCTTTTGCCAACTTACAAAAGCCTTGCATTGTCCATTCGGTAGTTCCATATACCGCATCTGTCGATGCGTATGCTCCCAACAAAAGGAAATCAAGCTTATTGGCAAAGCCATATTTTGCATAATCGGCATTTGCCCATTGGGGGTAAAAGCTTTGTACCTTATAATTGGGACTTGCCCAATTGACGCCTACCTGATAGTAAGTAGAATACCAAGCACCCACATAAGCACCTACCTTAATATTGCTATTGATGCTACGCACTTTGGCAACAACCTTGCCTACAAAATCATAGATTGTCTTAGCCCTGAAAGCTAACCAATCTTTGAAATAGGGAGATTGTGAAGAAGGTGCCGAAGTTGTTCCCGGATCCATAATATCAGCCGGAAAGTTTATTGATGATTTGCCGATGTAACTCAAAAACTTTTGCTTCGTTTCATCTGAGAAATCAGATTGTAAATCATCAAAGCGGCAACGATCAAGAAATAGTGCATCAATATTATATTTACAAAGATCACCGATCAAATTGAGCACGAACTGTTGAACCTCATCATTGCACGGGTTCAAAAACTTAGTACCATAATAATATGCATCAGTCGGATCGGTTGTTGTCAAGTCCATTTCATTGGTGAGCCCCTTGCGAATATTGAGTGTCGTAACCCACGATTTCTTATCCTCATCGCGAAAGACCATCCCCTGCTCTCCCAAACCATAAGGATAAAGATTTCCTCCAACAAAAGTATTGATAGCAGCATCAACCTTCAATCCCAATTCATGACCGATATCTATAAATGCTTGCAAATAATCCCATGTTGCCGTGCGCTGAAAGAATTTATATGATCCATCGCTTGCCCAATAATCTAATTTGGTAACCTGATCGACATACGAACTTTGAAAAAGCACGTCACCCATTGTAGGCCGAACATCGACTACTACATCGGTGAATCCGGCTTCTTTAGCTTTGGTAAGATCCCGTCGGATGTTATCCTTACTATTGGCAAATTCAGGAAAGTTCGCAGCAGCATCAATCCAAATATAGCGTGGCTTTGCCGTAACTGTCGTTCCGCCGCCATTTCCTCCCCCGTTGTTTTCGTTAGAAGAATTGGCGCTACTGCAAGAACAAACTGTCACAAGACAAAGCCATACTAATATGTTATGAAATAGATGATTCATTAAAATCTTTTACTAGCGTTATGAATCTATTTAATAAAGCATCCATCAAGTACCGAGCGCTCTTTACCATCAGACGGTTTGATCGTCTCTTTGCCATTTACAAGCATGCAAGAAGAACCGCCGCCATCAAGATTGAGAGCCTCTGTACAGCCTAACGCTTTGAGTATCGTTGCAACCTGAGCAGTAGTAAGACCCGCTACACCATCTGTCATCTGGCGACCTTCACAAACGAAAAACATCAATTTATTGTTTGTAGGATCATAACCGATAGCCGTACGTGGTTGAGAAGAAGCCGCAGATACATCAAGCATCTCATCCTTATAAGTATCCATGATGTTCCCATTATGCAACAGCACACTAACTCCGCCAATGCCATTCAGCACATTTGTGTTATTGAGTGCGGTTCCTTTTGAAGGATGAGTAGCATCAGGAGCAGATGTCTCAGGTTTAGTTAGATCAATCTTTTTACAAGCATCATAACTATAGTCTGTACCATCATTTGCATAGTATGTCCACGTAGTATAGAACGTCTTATCGGGTTTCTGAATAAACGCTCCGATCGTAGGATACCAGAAATTGGTCCAATCTTCCGAATAATAGTTTTGATTTGGAGCGAGCATATTACCATCTTTGTAAATCAAGCTTTGAGAATAATAGAACCCATTAGACTCAAAGAATAAACCACCATTAATAACGATCAAAGCATTACTGCTATTATAAAACTCGGTGGGCGTATTGAGCTTGGTACTACAAAAACCTTGGGCTGTATCATTCCAACCTACATTACCGAGTACACCAAACGTTGCACGTTTCATATCTGCTACGGCGACATAAGCAATAACATGATCATTAGCAACATCGGTCACTTTAACCGGCGACAAATAAACATTGACGTATGCCGGTAGTGAGCCGAACACAGAGTCAACGTTGGTCCAACCCTGCTTTACAATAGCAGGGTTAGCCTCAACCTTATCCCATTTCCAATTAGCCAAAGTATCTTCGTGACTGATACCATCGCTACATGCAGAAAATGAAAAAGCAAATACAATAGCCGATACTAAAATCGGGATATATAACTTAATTGATTTCATAGTCTAAACTTTATTTATCGATACAATCAAATTGAATACCACCAAACGACAAGTGAGTATTAGATACATAGAACATGTACATAAAATAGCCATCGTCAGAAGGAGTAAGCAATACATCTCCAAAACGTCCGTCTGATGCATAACCAGTAGAAGTGTAATCCTTTACCGTAAACATATATTTTAAGGAAGAACTAGCATCAACAGTTCCAGACAAAGTAGAAGGATCATCGGCACTATATAAATATAAATGACCTGGCAATCCCCAATCTGGCCAGTAACCCATTTCATAAACGGCTAAGTATTTCGCATTATTGAATAAGCGAGTATCGATGGCATTGTTGTTATACCCCCATCCGGCACCGTTACTATTTGCAGCTAATCTGGCAACGGCAGCATTTCCAGAATCGGCAGAATAAAGGATATCCTTTCCACCTTGATAATAACTGAAGAAGTAACCATCGCTAACATTGTTAGTACGGGATACCACTTTAGCATTTCCATCCTGACCACCCCAAGCAGGAGCACCGGTAATTAAAACATTCTCGGGAGAACCGACAGAACCATTCTTGACAATCCAACGAATAAAATTAGAAGAATTGTCCACAGTAGCCGTTATAATAGCATCACCGTTTAGGTCTCCTTGAACATGCACGCGAGAACCTAATCCAGCGCCCAAATTATTAGCGTAAGAGGTTAATAACGTAGGAGCTGAAGTCACGGAATTTGTTTTATAGATATTTAGGGTAGAACCGCTTACAGCATAATTACTTATAAGCATATTACCGGCCACATCACTTGTAACGCAACCTTTAGCATCTGCAGAACCTAGGTTTATAGTTCCAACCTTTGTTCCGGTAGCCTTCTTAAAGTACTGTGGAGTAGAGCCGTCACCAAGATCAAGAATAACATAACTACCAATACAAGCCAATGTAGGATGAATAGCATCTGCATTTGTTACACCCAACGTCTCTAAATCAGTAGAAAACATTTCTAGCTGACTGCCCTTACGATAACCACTGGCAAGCTTTGCTGGAATTTGCTTCTTTACGGTATAAACAGCCGTTGCAGTTCCATTATCGGCCGTTACAGTAAATTGAAAACCATCATTAAAATTGTGAACAGTAGCAGGATCGGGAGAGATTGTAGCATGCGGCGATAAAGTCACCTCTGCGGTACATTCTGATAAGTCGGCCGCTGTAACCAAAGATATTGTTTTTGCATCCTCGTCAATAACACCCGTTAAATCACCGGGAGAAGCAATAAAAGCTTTAATTGCACATTTATCCGACTTGGTCATCTGACCGGATATGGTAATCTTCTTCTGACTACCATCAGGATCAGTGTAAGTAAATTCATTTTTCTTTGTCAAATCCAATACTGTGATAGGCGGATCGATCAGACAATTATTTTCAAGAACAGCAACAACCTTCATTGACGACATATATTGCTCTGTTGTATTATCACTTTCATCAGGATAATACCAAGGAACAGGAATGACGTAATCGGTCATGCTCGTACTATTACTTATATCATATTTGATAGCTTCCTTGCCAGTGTTAGGACCCGAAGTGAAATATGCAGTAAGACTCGTTATCCCCGAGCGATTTGCTGTAGGATTAACATAATCGGGACTCTCGCAACCCGTAAGCATGAAGGTTGCAATAATGCCCGCAGTTATATATAAATGAAACTTTTTCATAATGATATACATTTTAATATGTTATTTCCATTCTGTAAACTGAGATACCTGATTATTGTTACTAATTTCATCTTGAGGCAATGGAAATCTATTCATCTTAGCAGGATAATTTAAATTTTCGGTATCCACATTGACATAAGTATAAGTGAATGAATTATCAAGATTCTTCTCGATCTTTAACCCATGACGACGAATTCCGGTAAAAGCTGTAGTAGATAATCCCCAACGGCGCATATCCCAATAATATAATCCTTCATAAGCTAATTCTACTTTACGTTCGTGGCGAATGGCAGCCATCAAGTCATCACCTTTCAAGTCTCCTATGCCAGGAAGTCCAACTCTAGTACGTACCTTATTTACATACGTAACGGCAGTAGGAGCATCATTTGTCTTGTAACAAGCTTCTGCGTAATTCAAATAAACTTCAGCAAGACGAAAAGCAATCCAACAATGAGTACTTGCCTGACGAGCAGTGAAGTGATGAGACTCATCTACATATTTGCGAAGATAATATCCGGTAGTAGTTTTCCCATTAGGTGTTGCATCCGTTTTCCAAGTTGCCCAACCATCTGTACCTCCAACAAAAGGCTCAATAGTCCTATTTTTCCACGATGAACCATTATACAATATGGTCGCCGCAAAACGAGGTTCCAACTGACTATATGGAGGTGTATCTGACACGCCACTCGTAGAGTGCCACTTACTCCAATTGGGTTTACCACCAGTTGCCAATTCATATTCTTCTACCATATCCTGAGTAGGAGTACCAAAGCCACCAGTCATTGTATTACCATCTAGAGCCCTATCACCCCCAGGAGCATAAAATCCATCAAAACTATGAGTAACATCATCTGATGCACTATAAGAATATTGGAATATGGCCTCGCTATTTCCACTTTCAAAAGCTGCAGCATAATTTGTAGTCAAAGAATAACTCATATCAATCACTTTCTTAGCTGCAGTTTTGGCGTCATCCCAACGTTCGGCATAAAGCATCGCCCGAGAAAGAAGTGCATAAGCAGCTCCACTAGTCAACCGACCATTAGGCGTAGTACTGACTTGCAAATTTTCGCCTGCATATTCCAAATCATCATAAACGAATTGCCAACAATCAGCTTCTGCATTGAGCGCTTTATTCGTACTAATCTGTGTCAAATCCTCTGTATACAGAATAGCTTGGTGATAGCGTTTCATCAACTCAAAGTAATACATTCCGCGAAAGAAACGTAACTCGGCTGTAAGACGTGTAGTAACTGATTTTGAGAAAGAGCCAAACTTTTTTAAATTTGCAAGAGCTTCATTTACACGGCGAATTTCTGTGTAATTGGTACCCCAGACTCCCATATAGACATCAACATAACTAGCTGTCAAAGTAGAACCACCATAAGAAATTTCGCTAGGAATATAACATTCGGCATTATAATTCATGCTACCATACTTGAACTCATCAGTCAATCCTTCGGTCATACCGGCAGCACATTCATAATCGTTATAACTACCCATATACGGAATATCAGCATAAAAATAGTTGATAGCCATATTCGCATAGTTTTCATTGCTCCATACCAATTTATCAGAAGTTTTATCGGTCGGAGTCATATTCATATAATCAGTGCAAGAAGTCAATCCAGCCAATGCAGTGATTAATAATAATCCTAAATATTTTGCTTTCATAATTCTATAACAATTAATGGTTAGAATGTAATAGAGACACCGCCCATAAATGTTCTTTGCTGCGGATAATAACCATTGTTTACACGAGGAGACTCAGGGTCAATACCTTGTGGTAAACTATCAATAGTAAAGAGGTTTGAACCTTCAACAAACAAACGCACCTTTTGAATACCTATCGCGCTCATCCATGTTTTTGGGAAAGAATAACCTAATTGAGCTGATTTCAAACGGATATAGTTACCATTACGAAGCCAGAATGTAGATGCCAATCCGTTATCACCGCCGTGTCCTGTTTGAGAAAGAGTCAGACGAGGATATGTTCCGTTTGGATTGTCAACACTCCAAGCTTTCTGTACAAGCCACAAAGGAGAATTGGCTCCTTCTTTAAATGTTTGAGTCCATACCGTATTATCATCATAACCGTTATAATAAGTACCGGTAAGTGATACGTCAAAGAATAAACCTCCTGTAAATTGGAGATTGCAATCAAACCCGTTCCAAGAACCACCAAGATTAAGACCAAATGTCATCTTAGGGCGGTTGGTACGCCCAACACGTGCCTTATCTTGTTCGTTGATAACACCGTCACCATTCTTATCTACATATTTAATATCACCTACATTGGGACGAGTACCATACCAAGCAGACTTGGTTATTTCATCTTCAGAACGGTAAAGCCCACTTGCCTCCCATACATCATATCCATCAACAGAAGTTCCAACACATTTTCTCCAGGAAGGGTCATTAGCACTGTCAGTATAGCGCAACCAACGGCTGGTGGAATAAGTAACATTAGCACCGATATTATAATTAAAAGGTTTACCAAGCGCCATGAAACGATTACGATGTGTCAACACAGCTTCAAGGCCTTTCACGTCGTAACGATTGTTATTGGCATAAGACAGAAAATAGCCACCCATAGAAGGAGACTTACCGCCTTGCATATTACTTAAAATGTTATAAGTAAGATTATAGAAATAATCAAATTCTATTCCCAGCTTACCACCCCACAACGTCGCATCAAAACCTACGTTTGATGAACGCGTTTTAGCCCAAGTAAGATAAGGATTAGCAATAACAGACGTATAGATTGAATTAGTCGTAGAACCTTCCATAACGCGTTTTCCTCCTATCGAATAAGTACTTAAATAGGCATAAGAAGGAACGCCATCTGAATTACCCAACAAACCAACAGAAGCACGAATTTTTAAATCATCTAAGAATGTCAGCTCTTTCATGAAAGCTTCGTTAGAGATACGCCAACCTAAAGATAGAGCAGGGAAAAAGCCCCAACGTTTATCGGACACATTACCACTAAAAAGATAAGAGCCATCATAACGTCCGCTAAATTCTGCCAAATAAGTATTATCATAATCGTATTTTAAACGGAAGACATAACCGGCATTACGAGTATGATCACTAGAACCCGAAATTGGAGAATCTGCAGCCGTACCATAACTCAATTCCGGTAGTTCAGCAAAAGGAATTTTTTTGGCGTAGGCGCCGAATGAATTCACTTTCAAATCACGAGCCTCCAATAATACCATAGCATCAAAATTATTCTTACCAAGCGAGCGAACATACTGTGCGCTAAGTTGCCCTACCAATTGCTCTGATGTATATTGTCCTTCACCCAAGCGATTATCTGTATATCCACGAGGATCATTAGCCAAAACATAAGTCCCCATATCACTTGTATTCATCGTATACGTATTATATGGAGTATCCAAGTTCTTATTATAGGATGTTAAGTAATCATAAGAGCCGGTAGCCTTTAAATTCAATCCTTTCAGCCAAGGAGCTGCATATTCCAAAGTCATATTCGTTTGCAATTCTGTGCTTCTAGTTTTTTTATAACCAGACTGATAAATAGCAGCCAAAGGACTATTGGCTAAACCTGTATTATTAGAAGGAGTTGACGTATAAAGTCCGTTCCATTTTTCCGGCAGATAAGGGCGCATCATAATTGTTTGATGAGCAACTGAGAGATAACCCGATTCGGAATCCACAGATGAGTCATCTGTACCACCAGAAGCAAATCCGGGGGTTTGGCGATGACCAACAGTTCCGACTGCACCGAAAATCAATTTAAAATCTTTACCGATTTTGGTATCCAAGTTCGTGCGGACATTGTAACGACGATAATCAAAATTATCGATATTACCTTTCTGATACATATACCCGGCAGATACAAAATAATGTGTTTCTTTAGTACCACCTTGCAATGTAACATTGTGTTTCATATTAAAGCCCGTTTTGAATACTTTATTTATATAGTCCACATTATCCCAACCATCAGTAGGATCATTATTGAGCATTGCTTCAATATTTTTGCGAGTATAAATAGGTGTATAATCTTCACGTGCAGCAATAGCTCCACTCGCGAGCTTATCCATCATATCTGCCATATTATAATAATCGGCAAATTCAGGACCATTCATAAACTTCGGGAAATTAGCATTACGAGATACACCGAATGTGCCATCGTAAGTAACACTTGTCTTTCCCTCTTTACCTTTTTTAGTGGTAATAATTACAACACCACCGGCAGCATTCAAACCATAAACAGCAGCCGAAGCTCCATCTTTTAAGACAGAAACACTTTCAATATCGTTCGGATCTACATCACTAATAGAACGAGGCATACCATCGACGATATATGTTACAGCATTCACTGAACCACGAACACGCAATGAAGCCTGATCATCGCCCGGTTCACCGGAGACCTGAACAGAAGATATACCCGGCAAACGACCACCGAGCAAACTTGAGACATTGGTAGAAGGAGCTTCCAAAAGCACATCTCCTTTGATGGCCGAAACAGCACCTGTCAATGATTGCTTTTTAGCTGTACCGTAACCAACGACAACGACCTCGTTTAGAGATGAAACATTATCTTCCATGGTTACATTAATAACTTTTTTACTTCCTACTGGAACTTCGACTTTCTTCATTCCAATATAAGTAAATACCAATACATCGTTGGACGAAGCTTTTACACTATACTTGCCATCGACGTCAGTCATACCACCATTCATAGTGGAACCTTTAATCAACACGTTGACACCCGGAAGGGGACTTCCTTGGGCGTCTCTTACCACTCCCTTAATAAAATTCTGCGCATACGTACCAACCGAGATTAACAAAGCTAGCAATGTGAGCGCAAAAATTTTCTTAAATAGTGTAGGTCTTTGAAATGCATTAAAGTTTGTCATAGACTTCTACAATTAAGATTGATGTTAATACTATAATATAATTCACAATTACTTTAATAATCTTACAAATATAGATACTATTTTATAATATAACAATAAAATAATAAAATATTTTAGTTACAACATTCTTTTTATACTCGTTTTATGTAAAAAAGAGACTTATAAAGCTCTAATATATTACTTTTTCAATATCATTTTTTAAGCAACAGTCATATCCATACCATACCAATCTAATAATACATGAAATTAAATTATACCTGATGCTATTATCATTCATTTGCTGAAATAAGAACCTATATTATTAGATAAAGGCAATAATTACTTTCTTTTTGTTAAGCAAAAAGGACAAATATAGCGTAAAATAGGCAAATATACCTTACAAAATTATTTTTTGAATAATAATTGCAAATCAATAACATTTCATTATCTTTGCAATCAGATAATAACATTAATCATAAAACAATCCTGAAAAACAACATGACTATGGATAAAGAATTAGAACTTAATGCCAACAAAGTAGTAGCATTTCTTAAAAAACCTGCAAAAGAATTCACGAAGACCGATATTATTTCTTTCATAAAAGCGAATGATATCGAGATGATAAACTTCATGTATCCCGGTGGAGACGGCAGGCTAAAAACATTAAACTTCACCATAACCAATCTTGCGTATCTCGAAACGATTCTGACATGTGGAGAACGTGTCGATGGCTCAAGTCTCTTTCCGTTTATCGAAGCAAGCAGTAGCGACTTGTATGTAATTCCACGATTCAGCACAGCTTTTGTTGACCCCTTTGCCGGAATACCTACATTATCCATGCTTTGTTCATTTTTCAATAAAGATGGAATGCCTCTCGAGAGCGCGCCAGAACATACACTGGCGAAAGCTAGTAAGGCTTTTACAAAAGTTACAGGTATGGAATTTCATGCAATGGGAGAGCTAGAATATTATGTTATTGCCCCCGACACACATTTCTTCCCGGCAACAGATCAACATGGTTATCACGAATCTGCTCCATATGCTAAAACAAATGAATTCCGTATACGGTGTATGTCATATATAGCTCTAACTGGAGGACAAATCAAATATGGTCATTCCGAAGTCGGAAACTTCACTCTCAACGGATTGGTATATGAACAGAATGAAATAGAGTTTCTCCCTGTAAGAGTTGAAGAAGCTGCAGATCAATTGATGCTTGCCAAATGGGTGATTCGCAATCTGGCCAATCAAATGGGATATGATATTACATTCGCTCCCAAAATTACAACAGGCAAAGCTGGTTCCGGTCTACACATACACATGAGAATAATGAAAGATGGGAAAAATCAAATGCTTAAGGACAACGAGCTATCAGATACTGCTCGCACAGCAATAGCTGGCATGATGGAAATGGCCGAATCTATTACTGCGTTCGGTAACAAGAATCCCACATCTTACTTCCGCTTAGTTCCACATCAAGAGGCTCCTACGAATGTATGCTGGGGCGACCGCAACCGATCTGTTTTAGTTCGTGTTCCATTAGGATGGTCCTCGCAAATGGACATGTGCAGAATAGCTAATCCGTTGGAAAACTATACAGACATAGATACCACTCAAAAGCAAACGGTTGAAATGCGTTCACCGGACGGTTCGGCAGATCTCTACCAACTTCTTGCAGGATTGTGTGTTGCTTGCCGCCATGGCTTTGAATTACCTAATGCACTCGAAATTGCGGCAAAGACATACGTAAACGTCAATATCCATGAAAAAGCAAACGAAGCAAAGTTGAAAACATTAGCACAACTTCCAGATAGTTGTTATGCTTCAGCAAAATGCCTAGAAAAGCAACGTAGCATTTTCGAAAAATATGGTGTATTCAGCCCCTCAATGATAGACGGTATTATCAAAGACTTGAAATCTTACAACGACTCTTCGCTCCGCGAAGACATCGAACACAATCCGGACGAAGTACAAACATTAGTTACCCGCTATTTTCATTGCGGATAAATTTGGTTTTCATTTATAACTTATCAGCCAGCAAAAGCCCCATGCAATGTAATGTTGCATGGGGCTACTTATTTATCTTAACTGCCATTTCCAAAGATTACCTTCTAGAATGCTTCTCTGTGTTTTTAGTTGGAGTAGCAGGTTTTGTTACCACTTTATTAGGAGAAGATGCGGGTACTGGACGGTCAACATTATTAGGAGTCTTGATCGGACGATCATAATTTCTTCTACTACTGTTATTATTACTGCTATTATTTACGTCGACATTTTTATTACGAGATGAATTACTACTATCCACATTTTTATCATAACCACTACCATTATTCCTATTATAATTGCGGTTGGTGTTATTGACGTTATTATTATTGATGTTATTTATATTATTGGTATTTGTGTTGACATCAACATTATTACCACGAGGAGAGCTACTATTGGTATTTCTATCGTACCCGCCACCATTATTCCTATTATAATTACGGTTGGTGTTATTGACGTTATTATTATTGATGTTATTTATATTATTGGTATTTGTGTTGGCATCAACATTGTTACCACGAGGAGAGCTACTATTAGTATTTCTATCGTAACCGCTACCATTATTCCTATTATAATTGCGATTGATATTATTGACGTTGTTATTATTTATATTTATGTTATTGTTTACGTTGCCCCTATTAGTATTCACATTATTGTTGTTATAATATCTATTGTTGTTATCATTCCTGTTACCGCGGTTATTATTACCAGAATTATCATTTCCGATATGAAAGCCAGGATTACTGTTGCGATTATTATAATAGCGATTATCTCCAGATCTTTGAAAATCTCTATTTACATAAGTATTATAACGATAACCATCACCGTTCATACGGAAAGGTTTGTTATAATGTGAAACACGAGAATATCTATAACGATAGTAACTTGTATCATCAAACCCACCACGGTAATGTCCACCAAAATATGTTCTATACGCACTAGGCCAACGACAATAATAAACATTCGGATTAGTATAAGTAATATAGATCCTCAAGCCCCAGCCGGCATTTGTTTGATAAATAGGACGACAGAAGTATTCAGCTCCAAGAAAACGACGGTATTGCGAAGAACTCAATACCCACCTTAAATCATCATTACGTACATCAAGAGCTTCATAATAATCATTAAGCGCCCAGCTTTCACCATAAATCACATCGTCCATGATGTTGCTGACAGCACTAATAAAATCGTAATTGATTTCATAAACATCATTATATTGAGAGCTACTTAATCTCAATTCATACGCCATTTTATCTGTGAGAAATAAAGTTTCTGTACGTACTCTACTTTCCGTCATTGCGCTAACACCTGCCACTGTCATCAAGGCCAAGAGTGTAATGAATATCCGTTTCATAATCGTTGTTTTTTAGGGTTAGTATAATACAGTTTATCTTCTTATTTGCAACAAAGATAAAAGAAGAAAATCACCCTGTATCAATATTTTCTCTTTTTGTCGTTAGGATTTTCCCTAATTATTTGGGGGATTTCACCAATGAAATACTACTATCACCAAGTACAATAAGACGTTTTTTATAAAGTTCACCTATTCCCTTTTTGAAAGTTTTCTTACTTACTCCAAATACATCATAAATTTCATCGGCGCTACTTTTATCAGTATATTGAATGATTCCTCCATGTTCCTTAATATATAAAAGCAATTCTTCAGCAAAACTATCCACTTTCTCAAATCCCGGTTTTTGGAGCATCAAGTCGATTTTCTCATCCTCACGCACCTGTTTGACAAAAGCTTTTAATTGCATGCCGGTATATAACGGGGTGAATATTTCACTGTCATAAAGCAATCCACCAAATTTATTATCAATAATTGCTTTAAATCCCAAGTCCGTTTTTTGCCAAATAAGGATATCAACCTCTTCACCCGGTTGATATTCTGCAGTTTGTTTTGACAAATATCGATCTACCTTGGCTGTAGCTACAATGCGATAACTTTCCTCGTCAATATAGACATAAACAATATATTTTCTGCCCACTTGCATTTTCATTTTCTGTTCTCTAAAGGGTACAAACAAATCTTTCATAAGTCCCCAATCGAGAAAAGCTCCGTACTGATTTACCCAATTCACCTCCAAATAGGCAAACTGACCAACCTGAACCAATGGCGTAAGTGTTGTAGCTATCAGTCTTTCTTCATTATCGAGATATATAAAAACGTTCAAAAGATCTCCTGGTTTGCATCCTTCGGGCACATACCTTGTCGGTAGCAATATCTCACCCGAATCACCACCATCGAGATAAACCCCAAAGTCTACCTCCTTAACTACTTCCAACTGATTGAACTTTCCTAATTTTATATCCATAAACGAACTTTTTCTATATTTCCAGCTAACAAAGATAATGCAACATGAGCGCAATAACAAAAATTAGTCTCTTTATTTTAATATACAGGGTAAAAGCGGCCCCGTCGTAGATATATAACAATCACATTCGATTACATGGCAGCCTTTTATATAAAAAATCCGCATCTGCAATTTGGATAGTCCAAATACTGATACGGATTTTATCTGCGCTAAGAATTATTTCTGATTGAGCGTAATACCATCCAGACAGAAATAAGTAGAAGTATTCACCCCATAATCTCCTTTATCACTAGAATCGACATCAAACTGAACATATACAGCTTTCGCCAATGCACCAAGATCAAACCACTGCCAATCTTTAGAGGGCGTATCTGTATCGCTCGAATACTTTGCCAAATAGATTGAAGCAGTACCGACACTTGTCGTTCCGTCTGCTGCATAACCAGTAGCAGTCACTTTATAATAGCTGCCCGATTTAAACTTCGATGCAGGCGAATAATCATTGGTTGTCATGCAGTTATAGGCGTAAACACTATTCGATATCCAGCAACCGTCTATGATATATTTAGAAGGATCATTTATTTTGAAACGAGTAGGAGTATAACTGCTAGGATAAGCTACCAAATACATTGTGCCGATTTTACCTTTTCCACTGACAGCTGCAGAACTATTACCTGTCTTCGTATCGGTAGAATTGGTATAAGTAAATCCGGCAAAAGTAGCTCCACTCCAATTGCCCAGATAGTAATCAAAAGTTAGTAACTTGTCATTATCTTGAAAAGTAGAGTAATAATAGTAACCTTTTAATGTGCCATTTGTATTGGTATAATAACCGTTCGTAACAGGCATACTCTCAAAGTTTGCCTTTACATTGTTATCATCATCGTTGCTACAAGCAGTAAAAGCTATCAAAAAGATTAATAAAAATAAGTAATTTAACTTCTTCATTTTTTCTGTTTTTAATTAAGATATTTATAATTAGTTTTTATTTTGTATAATGCAAATCTTGCACGCCAAGTACTTCCGTAGATATTTCGCCCATCCAACCGCAAGATTGATTCACAGCAGTAGTTATCTTCACAAAATCGATACCCGTCAGGTTTACTTTATTACCATTGGCATCGACAGCCCAATCTATCTTAAACTGGCTCTGTTCTGCCGAGTTGGGGTAATTGTCAGCATATCCCCAATCGTAACAATAACCTACCCAATACTGAGTTCCGTTTTGTCCTTCGTTCACAGCATTATCGGCCAATCGCGTACCATCAAAAGACATAGTTTCTGGCATCCAAGTCGGATAATACGAATTTTGAGTATGAAATTCATTACGATAGACATAACCCGAGTTACCTTTGTTGTCAGTCCATTTCACATCACCATTCATTGGCGAAGGGCGATAATAAGTTATAGTATAATGTCTTGTTTCCGTACTCTTGCCATATTCACTACCGGCCAATTCATACCATTCATCATCAGGGAGCCCATTGCCATTAGTATCTTGTGATACCCATACAATACCAGGCTCAGCAGATCCTCCGGGCTTTCCAGTCTTTGTATCATACATCGAAAGATTAGAATTGCCATATACCTTAAAATCATAACTTCCGGGCACATGCTTAACCGTATGATTGAAACCGACTACAATGTATCCGCCAAAAGCGCCCAAGGTCAGCGTAGATCCTTTTTTTATACTTGCTGTAGCATCTTGAAGAATATCGGCCATCGTATATCCCTCTTTGTAGGCAGTGGTAGAAGTATTCATATACTGACATGGAGCGGGGCAATATTCAAATACCGTATCGGCATAGGCATAGTCGAAACTATTGCTTGTAGAGCCTCCCGTTCCAGCAGTTACTTTATCGGTGAACAAGATGGTGTTAGGATTGAGACCTATATTTTTAATTCGAAACTGCAACACTCCCTGTGGATTGAAACAAAGCAAATCTCCACTAGTCATATAATCGAAAGCGTCGGCTATATAAACATTTCCGGTATAAGGATTTACCGAAATGGCATAAGGTGTCTTGATAACGGTTCCATCGGTAATAAACTCGTCACGCACCGTCGTACCGGTTTTCAGATTGAACACTTTGATCGAAGAGGTAGATGTGGCATAGTTGTACTGATACATATAGGCTATATTATCGCACAAAGCAAAATTAAGGACTTTCTCGTCGTATGTTTTCTCCACTTCGTCTGTCGTCGTGTTGATAGCTACAAAGTGATAGTCGCCTTTATTTATATTTTCACCACGAGTGACCACATATACATTTCCATTTTCCGAAGCCACTATCTTACCAGGGTCCGGACCAACGGTAATTTTCTTTAGTTCTTTAAACGTGCTCAAATCTATTACCGAGACTGTATGGTCCACTCCTACTCCACCCATATCAAGGCCTCCCGAGTTGGACACATAGAGTTTGCCATTGGCACTGCAAATGCCATCCGGATTACGACCTACCTTGATTACGTTTTCGACTTTCAGCGAAACAGTATCAATTTTAGCAACAGTTCCGTCAAAAGAGCACACGTAAGCATAACCACTGGCAAAAGCAATATATCGAGGCTGTCTCGAGCTGCCGTTATCGGTAAGCAACGGTATTTGTTTAAGCGATTTACCCGTATAGAAGTCCATCACTTCCACATCGCTCGATACGTTGACAACGATATAGAGTTTGCTTCCATAGAGCTGCATATCATTAGCCGTATCGCCCAACCCCCTCTTATTGATAGAGCTAAAATAGTTAGTGGACAATGAACCATCTTTGTACGAATAGCGCGCCAACGTACTATTATTCAAATTGAACAGACCTTCATTCAGCACATACAACTCGGCCGTTTCTCCATCAGAAGAGACAGAATTTGTATCCGAAGATACACTGACATCATGCATATCTTCGCATCCCATTATTCCGAAACAACAGAATAATAATAGCACATATATCAAATGATGTATCTTCATAACTTTATTCCTATTTGTATTCTAAACGAACGGCCCGGCATTGGGAAATTCTTCACTATCTCATAATTTTTATTCATCATATTGAGCATCTCCACGGCTGCGTTCCACGACAAGCCTTTATAGACAAAGACACGTCGCAACGAAATACTACTATCATCGTATCCGCTCAATCTATTGGCCGCTATATTCTGGCCAAGCATATATCGCTTACCTGAGTGTAGATAAGTATAACTTAACGTAACCCATGGAGAGACAACAGCACATTGCGCCGAAGCAGATATACGAGGTGTGTACGCAATTTGCTGTTTATAAGTCTTGCCATTGCTATCTGTCACATCCAATGCTTTGAGGTATGAATAGTTAGCCGACAAATCAATACCCCATCCACGACAGGGAGTGACCGATACGGCACCGCTCATATCAAGTCCACGCATATCAACCTTTCCCAGATTCGTCATGCTCCAGATGAAAAGGTTTTTAGTAGGAATGGCAACTATTTTATCGGTTACCTTATTATAATAAGCATCTACCGAAGCGGTAAGCAACGAAACGATACCCCAACGTTCTTTGTTATAAGTAATTCCGGCGTTAAACTGACGCGTTTTCTCAGGGCGCAGGTCGACATTTCCTACCGAAGTGTAGTAAAGGTCGTTAAAAGTCGGTAGACGAAAGATATCTTTATAGAAAAAGCGCAATCTAATATCATGAGCATTGAAAGGCTTCACCGAAAAACTGGCAAAGGGAGACAAGCGGCGATGACCGGCTCCGGCATCTCCTGTCCGTACGTGCTCATCAGTCACTGTAGATAATAATGAAGAAGACAACGCAAAATGGGCATCAACATACTTGACGGCAGCTACAGACAACCAGGTGAAACGTTGCGGAAAAGAGAAATCAGCTAAATTGGCGTTCAGGCGATTTAAGCTCTCGTCGGATGAAAAAGAGAAAGACAGCCTATCACATAAACGATAAAGCAGTGATGCCGACAAATAATATTCCTGCTGAAAATAAGTATTTTCCGTTTTACCGACCGTATTATTATAATCAGGATCCAAATAATGCTGATAGCTCCAATTCCATTTGGCCGAAGCTTGGATAGCCCAATGGTTACTTAGCTCATGCAGATAATGACTTTGAACAAAAAAGTTTTTATCCCACAGATGTTGTGACGAATGATTATAGTAATAAGTAGTAGATCCGGGTAATCCTCTAGACGACTGATAATAATAGACCTTAAGCCGCAGTTGCTCATTATCGGAAAAATTGCCGAACAGTTCGGATTCAAGTCTTAAATTACGCACTCCCGTATTATTACGTTTTTCTTTTGAAGAGAGGTTGCCTTCCTGATTGGTATAATATAATGTAAAAGGATAGCGCCCGTCCGACGACATCCATTCGGCGGTTTGTGCAATAGCCCACCGGGAACCAATCTTTTGCTGAAGATGAAAGGAAGGATTCAGTAATCCCCACGAACCGGTCTTCAGGGCAGCAGTTCCATTAAAGTGTTGCCCCTTCGAAAAGACAGGTGTCAAGGTCGATATGTTCAATATACCGACCGACGCAAAAAGTCGTGCCGGTTGAAAGATGTTATTGTCTTGTCCTATACTCAGCGACACATGATCTACATTTTCCAACGAATATCTACCTATATCTATCTGACCGGTTTGGTAGTCGGTTATCGCAATTCCATCGTAACTTACGGCGGTATGTTCGGCACCCAGACTCCGTACAGATACGGTTTTCAAGCCACCTATACCTCCATAATCTTTAATGTTGACACCTGCAAAATGTTTCACGACATCCGATAATTGCAAAGATCCAAGCCGTTGCAGCTGTTCATAAGAAAAAGTCTGTGTCGGAACTGCACTTTTCACATCCCTCACCTGATACCGTTCCGTGACTGTCACTTCGGGCAGGCCGTAAGTATGAACCGAGTCCACCCTCTGCTTTTGAGCAAAGAGCAATACAGGACAGAGCACCATAAATAGAACCAATAATCTTTTCATACCTACAAATCTTTTTTTTAATTATCCGGCCGAATCACTTCGTCCGGATAATGCATTCAATAAACATGGCAGTGTTTATCAATAACCTACATCTTTCGTAGACAAAAGAGGTTGAAATGAATAAGATAACAAACCACAAGAGTTTATTACAATGAACGTTCAACGCTTTTCCATCGAAAGCTGTGAAACTAAAGAACTGCATGGTAGGTTTTCTGACTCGTTCCGTAACAAACGCCTTCCCAGATTTACCGATCATCCAGTGGCATAAAAGATTTTGTCTGTTACTAAAATTGGAACATACAGCAGCGGGACTGTCCAGGATTCTCACCTGATTCCCTTTTAATTGCTTTCTACCGATAAAGGCAGATAGCAAGCCAATGCGCTGCAAAGTTATCAATAATATTATAATCTTGCATTCTTTTTCTCATATTTTTTTGAGTATATTTGCGAAAACAAAAAGCTGCAACACTTTGAGACAATATCTTCAGATCATATTATATATAATGCTGACATTCCCCGCCCTACAAAGTTGGGCAGCTACTCGAAATATTACCTATCGGGACAAGATTTACTACGCAGACTCCATCATAAACAAAGTGTTGCAACAGGCACCTATCTATTCCATGTTTATCAAAGAATACCATGCAGACTATTACATGAAAGAAAGATTGAATATTGATCGAAAGAATTGTTTTTTCAGATACTTGCCTTTTATGTTTCATATCCGCAACAAAGAACGGCAATTCATTCGAGAACTATATTCGAATGTTCACTATACCGCCCCCGACATATACGATCAAAAAAAGATTGCCAGTGTCGGTACCATTCCCCGCCGTAGCAGTCTAATGGATGCCATGATTGAATATTTTCACAGTAATATCTACTCAAACACTCTGCTCTATCAAAAAATAATCTCTCCACTCACACGCGACGGAAAAAAATATTATAATTTCCAACTCGATTCCATCAATAACATCGATGGATATTTGCAATACAAAATTTCCTTTACTCCACGCCACAAAAGCGATCAGCTAGTTTGCGGCTCGATGATTGTAAGCGACGAATCATGGAGCATCCGCCGATTCAGTTTCGTCGGGTATTCCGATTTAATTCATTTTGAGAGCGACATAGAATTTGGAGCATTGGGAAGTGCGGCAGAGTTATTACCCGTACACTACAACCTTGCAATAAAAGTACATTTCTTAGGCAACAAGATTAGATCCTCTTATCTGACCACTATCACATACCATGGGATTACCCTTAGCGGACTCAATCATCCGCGACGCAAAAAAAGCAAATACGACTTAAGCGATTCGTTCATACTTGGTAGCGATACGACTTCCTATTCTTCCGACAGAAATAAGTTCAAGGATATTCGCCAAATTCCTCTCGATAGCATCGACCAGAATATATATGAAACACACGACACATTAAAGACACAAGAAGAAGAACTGAAGTTACAAGAATCCAAATCCAAAATTTTATGGGGAGAGATCGGTGACTTTCTGCTCGATCGCTATAACATCAATTTCAACAATGCCGGTAGCATTCGTTGTTCACCCATTGTCAACCCTTTCCTTATGAGTTATAGCAAAAGCAGCGGTTTTGCATACAAACAAACATTCAAATACAACAGACTCTTCACCAATGACAAACTTTTACGCATAGCCCCTACAATCGGCTATAACTTTAAAGAGAAATTCTTTTATTGGAAAATAAACTCCGAATACAATTATAATCCTTCCAAACTGGGTTCAATACATATCGACGCCGGCAACGGTAACCTGATATACGGTGCCAATATACTGTCGGCTATCGGTGGCGGCCCTAATCAGTCGCCATTATCGGTCTACCGATTCAAAGACTATTATTTAGAAATCTATCACAGTATGGAACTAGTCAACGGAGTTGAACTCAACACCGGTTTATCTGCACATAGACGCACCGCCGTCATTCCGCATTCCGATTTAATAGGTGCCATCCAAAACGAAAGACATCTGGCATACAACAGTTGGGCTCCCCGAATTAGACTAGAGTGGACACCTGCCCTTTATTATTATATGAGCGGCAAACGAAAAGTAAACTTCAAATCATCCTTCCCCACTTTCAGTGTCGATTGGGAAAGGGGTATCAAAGGCATGTTCAAAAGCAATTGCGGATACGAGCGATGGGAATTCGATATGCAGCACCAAATACAATTCGGTCTACTTCAATCTCTCTATTATCGTGTCGGAACAGGCTTATACACAAATCAGCATAGTTTATATTTCATCGACTTTCTCAACTTCACGCGCAACAACCTGCCCGAACAATGGAATGATCAACAAAATAGTTCGTTTCAATTACTAGGAGCCGATTGGTACAACGCCTCAAGCAAATATTTCCAGGTACATCTGCTATACGAATCACCCTTCTTAATTATTCCACGCATCCTCAAAATCATGCAAAACATAGTAGTCGAACGCTTCTATTTCAACCTATTGATGACACCGAAGCTAAAGCCATACTACGAAATAGGATACGGCGTAGGCACACACTATTTCAACCTACAAGCCTACGGTTCGTTCAAACAACAAAAATTTGTAGAAACAGGTATGAAGTTCACCTTCGAATTGTTCGACAAATAATACGAAATAAATGCATTTATCCATTTGTTTTTCTTATCTTTACCCTATATCAACCTATTAAACAACAATTGCCATGAAAAATTTCAAACTTGAAGCTGCTATTCTAGCACTAGGCTTAGCATTATCGGGCATCATTCTGAAAAACGGAATAGACAATATCGCCTTTAAAGATCGTTTTGTAAGTGTCAAAGGACTTGCCGAAAAAGAGATGATGGCAGACAAAGTCGTATGGCCTATCGCATACAAAGATGTAGGCAACGACATGGTAGCTCTCTACAACAACATCCAAGACAAAAATAAAGCCATCGTAACCTTTCTGAAATCAAAAGGAGTACAAAATGCCGAAATAGACATTGCTTCTCCACAAGTAATAGACATGCAAGCCGATAGATACAACAGCAACCGCTCCCCCTATCGATACAACGTCACTTCGGTAATCACCGTCACGAGCAGGGATGTCAAAAAAGTCAGACACATCATGTCGCAGCAACTCGAACTACTCAGGCAAGGCATAGCTGTAGCAAGTGGAAGCGACTATCAATACAATCCGGTATATTCATTCACAGGACTCAATAATTTAAAACCTAAAATGATAGAAGAGGCTACTAAAAATGCTCGCGCCGTAGCCGACAAATTCGCCGACGATTCTGGCAGTCGACTAGGGAAAATACAAAGTGCATCGCAAGGACAATTCTCAATCGAAGATCGCGATGCCAATACTCCCTATATTAAAGAGATCAGAGTAGTTACCACGGTCAACTATTATCTCAAAAATTAAGAAACTTCGAATAAAGAAAATTACATATTTCTTTGGGCAATAAAGAAATAACTCGTACCTTTGCGCCCGATTTAATATAATGTCTAACTAATTAATTAAAAACAAGTATTAATTTTAATGGAGAATTTAAAGAACATTGCCCCTCTTGAAGATTTCAATTGGGATGAGTACGAAAAAGGTAAAATCCAGGCTGAACAAAGCCTAGAAGACCAAGAGAAGTCATACGACTCAACTCTGAGCAAACTCAACGACAGTGAAGTTGTCGACGGAACTGTAATCTCGATGAACAAACGCGAAGTTGTTGTCAACATCGGTTACAAATCAGATGGTGTTATTCCATTGAATGAATTCCGTTACAATCCCGAATTGAAAGTAGGCGACACCGTAGAAGTCTACATCGAAAACTTGGAAGACAAGAAAGGACAATTGGCTCTATCTCATCGTAAAGCCCGTGCTTCTCGTTCTTGGGAACGTATCAACAACGCACTTGCCAACGAAGAGATCATCAAGGGTTACATCAAGTGCCGTACTAAGGGTGGTATGATTGTAGATGTATTCGGTATCGAAGCATTCTTACCAGGTTCTCAAATCGACGTTAAACCTATTCGTGATTACGATATGTTCGTTGGTAAAACAATGGAATTCAAAGTCGTTAAAATCAATCAGGAATACAAAAACGTTGTTGTATCTCACAAAGCGCTTATCGAGGCAGAACTCGAACAACAGAAGAAAGAAATTATCAGCAAACTCGAAAAAGGACAAGTCCTCGAGGGAACTGTCAAAAATATTACCTCTTACGGAGTATTCATCGATTTGGGCGGTGTAGATGGTTTGATCCACATCACCGATCTATCTTGGGGCCGCGTAAGCGATCCTCACGAAGTAGTGCAGCTTGACCAAAAACTCAATGTTGTTATCCTTGACTTCGATGACGAAAAGAAACGTATCGCTCTTGGTTTGAAACAACTCACTCCGCATCCATGGGATGCTCTTGATCCTGACCTCAAAGTCGGCGATCATATCAAAGGAAAAGTTGTTGTTATGGCCGATTATGGTGCATTCGTTGAAATTGCACCGGGCGTAGAAGGATTGATTCACGTAAGCGAAATGTCTTGGTCACAACACCTCCGTGTTGCTCAAGACTTCATGAAAGTGGGCGACGAAGTAGAAGCAGTTGTATTGTCACTCGACCGTTCAGAACGCAAAATGTCTCTCGGTATCAAACAACTCAAACAAGATCCATGGGAAAGCATCGAAGAGAAATATCCTGTTGGTTCACAACATACAGCAACCGTTCGCAACTTCACCAACTTCGGTGTATTTGTTGAAATCGAAGAAGGTGTTGACGGCTTGATCCACATTTCAGATCTTTCTTGGACAAAGAAAATCAAACATCCGTCAGAATTCACCAAACTTGGCGAACCTATCGAAGTTATCGTTCTCGAAATAGATAAAGAAAACCGTCGTTTGAGCCTCGGCCACAAACAACTCGAAGAGAATCCTTGGGATGTATTCGAAACTATCTTCACTGTAGGTTCAATACACGAAGGACAAATCATCGAAATGCTAGACAAGGGTGCAGTTATCGCATTACCTTATGGCGTAGAAGGATTTGCTACACCAAAGCATTTGGTTAAAGAAGACGGTACACAAGCTCAGCTTGACGAAAAGCTTGAGTTCAAAGTGATCGAATTCAACAAAGATTCTAAGAGAATCATCCTGTCACACAGCCGCATCTTCGAAGATGCTAAGGGTGGCGCTGAAAAGCAAGTTAAGAAATCGAACAACAACCGCAAGAAGAAAGATGATTCTCAGGTTCAAAACCAGACAGCATCTACAACTCTTGGCGACATCGATACATTGGCAGCTTTGAAAGAGAAAATGGATGAAGATAAAAAAGAAGCTAAAGCAGCAACAAAAGCTGTAAAAGCAGAACCGAAAGCCGAAGAAACCGAAGAGGTAAAATCTGAAGAACCTAAGGCAGAAGAAGCTGCAGAAGCTACAGCAGAATAGTTTTTACTGAATTATAATTTGAACAGAAGAGGTTGCAAGTCAATTTGCAACCTCTTTTCTTTTTATAAACATAAAATCCACTATTCATAGAATAGTCACCTAAGTTTGGAGATCAACAAATCTAGCAACAAATGGTTTACTGAATAGTTGAGTTCGAAATAAAAATAAAGTTTCGCAGACACATCTGTCACATCAAAAGCCTATCGGTCAACCTATTATAAACAGACGAGGCAAAAATGGGACACGAAAAATGCATGATTAAGCTGTCACACAGCGATTTATGAAAGTTGAGTGTCGCCATTGGCACTATTTTTCCTGTCGACACAACGGCTCGGACAAGCACCATTCCCGAATGACCGAATACATAGAACCGGAATGACTGTACCTATTTTTACGCTGCTAATTGCTAAATGCCAGGCAAATAGACTGATCGAAATATCGCTAAACACCTGTACAACATATAGATGTACAACATACGGATAAAAGTTAGTCCATATCAGATAGATTTTGTATCTTTATCTTTAGACGCATATCATTCCACCTATATGAGTTGACCGAATCACCTAGGTGGAACGACAAAACCTTAATGAGCCGACAGAAATATCCTAAAAACGACAACCATGATTCAATACGAAGTGTACAAAACTCCTTCTTCAAATAAAGAAGAGCTCGGCCGCTTTCATGCATAGACAGTAAGCAAAGAAGTGATTACCTACGACCAATTAAAGAACGATTTGAATATGCTTCATCGGCAACACCGAATGACGCATCAAAGAGTTGTGCGACGGAAAATATCCTCTACTCTCGCGCGAAGGTCCGTACAACAGCAGCATCTATATTCCCACGCCTAGAAGTTTCCACACGGGTGCGTGCACGGCGCATACAGACTAATGAAATAATCGGTTGACATGCGAAGCGGGCAACCCGCGTTTCATAACGCATTAACAATGAGTAAGATAATACCATTTTGGAGTCCCGAAAATAAGCCGTCACAGCATATATCGCTCATAGACAACAAGATAAGGTGACAGAAGTTGCCGGGAAAACGATGTCAGTATCTGCTGCGGTTAATAGTATTTTTCAATGCCACCAAATCCCTTTATTAGTTTATTCTCTTTCGTTTTATTGATAAAGTTATTTAATCGCTTTTCAAACTCTTCCGGTCGTTTTCTTGCTGCTTCAATGTATGCAATTCGGATACGTTTATATGCATCGGAAAAATGTTGATAGCTCTCCCACACTATTTTATCTTCTTTCAATCTGTCAATTATATCATTTGGAAAGATAAAAGGATGGGATAAAACAGCTCGTATTTTATCCTCAAATTTAGGGTGTATCATTTTATTTTCCAATAGCCATTTGAGTCTTTCTTTGTTGGCTTGCGAGTATGTACTTTTAGGCTTTCTAGGTGTGAAATGCTGTATTTTGTGTTCTTCATCAAGCGACTTTATCGTACTGTCAATCCATTCGAAGCAAAGTGCTTCTTCAACGGCATCATTGTAAGTAATACCTTTTTCACCCGACGATTTATAGGGAAATACAAACCATATTTCGCTCTTGGTTTCAAAGTTTTCTGTCAGCCACTTTCTCCAATCTTCCCGATTTTCAAAACACTTTACGCTATTGTCTATTGGCATAACAGGTCATTCAAACGAATAATTTTACAACCTTTGCTTTCATAATAATGAAGCATTTCGTCAATCTTCCTTTTATCATAACTCGTAACGCAATCTGATAAGACATTAACTTTATAATTTGCCTTAGTCAAGTTATAACAAGTTGATTTGACACAAGCAATAGCATCGGCTCCTGTTATATAGAATTCATCTATTCCGTTTTTATCAATAAAGTCAGCGAAGCCCTCACTGCTCAATGCATTTCCTTTGTATTTTGTGAAAACATTTTCCGATACTATTTTCAAATCCGGAACTAATTCAGCCCCACGTGTATTGTGTTTAAAAGTCCTTGTACCGGCTGATAAATTTTCGTGCCTTATATAAACGACATAAACATCATTATTAACTGCCCAATCTATGGCTTTATTTATATTGTCAATTATGTCCTTGTAATTCTTTGTTATATCATTTTGAATGTCTATTATTACTAATGCCTTTTTCATTTCTCTTACTTTTTGTATCCTATTCAGACGATTTTTAGTTATATGTTTAGTGAATGCAAGAAGGTTTCTTGTATATTCTGTTACGCTTTTACCAAGTTATGCGCTTCGGTCTAATTCTCCTATTTCGATTCAATACAAAAACAAAGATACAAAATTGCTATATCAAGATATGTTATACGCTCTATTATTTTTTTAAATTCAACTATTTTAAAGCAGCATCTAGTAACGAAGAAATCACATTCATCGGTATTTTTTATAGTATTCACCGATTTTACCTTGCATATAAAAATGATAACCCTTTACTTTGCAAAAAATACACAATGTTTCAATTTCAACGTTATAATACCATCACAGATGTTCCAACGGAATACTGGAATCGTCTAGTAACTCGGGATATGGTAAATCTTGAGATAGATCATTTGCGAGCCATAGAAATATCCCGTATCAACCATCTTCACCCTTACTATTTAATCGGATATTGGAACGGAGAGCCTATAGGAATAACTTACTGTTTTGTTTTGCAGGCAAATTTAGCAAAGATGGCATCTGACTATTCACTAGATTGCAAGGTTCTGAAAACGATAGATAGTTCCACACGAGATTTTATGAATATTCGTTTGCTTGAAGTTGGACATATTGCTTCTTTAGGACCAACGGTATCTATACAATCTATGCATCAAACAGATTTTCTGACAGCTCTCTCGAAACAATTGAACGCTATCGCAACAATAGAGCAATCAGATTTATGCCTAATAAGAGATATTGACCTAGCACATTACAAAACCTTTGCATCCTTGAAAAAGGATGGATATTATCCAATAATGGGTTTCCCTATAGCACGAATAAACATTCATTGGAAATGCTTTGAAGAATATATGAGTGCTTTAACAGCAAAACGGAGGAATAATATTCGTCAAAAACGTACCAAATTGCAGGCACCTGAGATTTCCGTTGAGGTGATAAAAGATTATGGTATTTATGCTGAACGACTCAGCAAATTATGGGAAAACATTGCTAAACGTAGTAATAGTTATGAACATGAGCATCTTACACCTGCCTTTTTTCGTTCGATGTCCACTTTTCTAAAAGATAGAAGCCATGTAGTAGCAATCAAAAGAAATGGAGAAATCATTGCTTATGGATTAAATTTGATTGGCGATAAAGAGTATTTCGGAATGGCGGCAGGTATCGATTACCGTTTCAGAGATCAATACGATCTGTATGCCAATAATATTTTCGAATCGTTTAGGGTTGCGTGCCAACTTCATAAAAAGATATTTAATATTGGCATTACTACTTACGATTTTAAAGCTTCAATTGGTAGCGAATTAGAACCTGCATTTTATTTCATAAAGACTTTCAATAATCCTCAACTTGGCGTCTTATATGCAGATATTATTCAAAGACATATCGAACAACCTGAAAACAACCACCACGTTTTTCGCCAACAAGATGTTTCAGACCGAATTCAATTGAAAGATATTAAAAACCAGATTTATGCAAAAGTATAAATTCTTTTATCATACACTGAAATAATGCTAACAGAAGAATTATTTTTAGCATTAGTTGAACAAGCATCTTTTGCTCCTTCAGCCGACAATATGCAACCTTGGGAATTTCGTAGAAAGAATGATAGCATAGAGATATATTGTACTCCATTACGAATGCTTCCGACCGATACATTGAATATGTTTTCATGGATAAGCATTGGTGCAGCTATTCAAAATATAGTATTGGCTGCTACTGAATATAGCTTATGTGCAAAAGTGATTTATAAAAAAGCTAAAGATACAACTGAACCTGTAGCAGTTGTCACTTTTTCTATAGGCGCAACAAAATCGACACTAGTTGATTTTATTCGCATACGCAATACAAACAGAAATCCTTTCCAAGTAGATTCTATCGAGGCGGACTGTATAGAGCGATTGAACCAGGCTGTAGAAAGATTTGATGCTCGTATTCATTGGACGACCGATTATAAGCATTTCAAACAAATGGCTTATATGGATGCCCATTCATCATATATCAGACTTGCATATAAACCTCTTCATAATGAATTATTTCACATTCTGAGGTTTACAACAAAAGGAATCAATGAAAAACATTATGGTTTGACATTCGAGAGCCTTAAAGTTCCAACTATCGCAGTCCGCTTTGCCAAACTGCTCCGCCATTGGTCAATTAACCAAATAATTAGTAATCTAGGCATCGGACGTCTAGTTGCTAAGCGTTTATCGGCTAAGCTAATGAAAGCAGGTGGCATATGCCTAATTACCATACCCCACCGTAACCGTATTGAATATATAGAGGCTGGACGAGCTATTGAACAGCTATGGCTTACGGTTACGGCAGAAGGATTATCCGCTCAACCATACGGTGTACTACCTCAATATTTTACTAAAAAAGATATTGAGCCAAATTTCTTTCCTCCACAATATAAAAAGGTTATTGCTGCGCATGAAGAACCTTTCTATTCTATCTTTCCAAATGCAAAAAGCGAGTTTCCCGCATTGGTTCTACGGTTAGGAAGAACAGATAAACCTTCCCCACGAAGTGATGAACGCCTGCCAATCGAAGAAGTTATCCGCAAAACATCCCAGAAATAATAATATCCTTGCCATAGAGCCTATTGTTCTATCCAATAAAGAAAAGCAATATAATATTATTAATCAGATATACGCTCACGAGCACTATACAGAGTACATAATATTAAACTTTCTTAATTAACAATCTTGTTAATAACAACGTATCGTTTTTATGTTTTTCTTTGCACTAACAATTCTGTTAGACACGTTTGATAAACCAAATTATTAATATATAAATATGACAATACAATCGAGTACTTCGGAAAGAGCTATATTGGAAGCTGCCGAAAGAGAATTTATGTCAAAAGGGTATGATGGTGCAAAGACCCAATCGATAGCAAAAGCCGCAGGCGTGACACACGCTATGCTACATTATTATTTCCGCACGAAAGAAAATCTGTTCAATCAGGTTTTTAAAGAAAAGACAGGAATAATGATGCAATCCATTATCTCGGCATTTCAAGATAACAAGGGAAACTTCATTGAAAGATTGCAAAAGGGTATTGAGGCACATTTCGACTTTCTCGCACAAAACCCCGAACTACCCAGATTCGTAATCAACGAACTGATATCCAAACCGGAAAGAGCGTATTTATTAAAAGAAAGAGTGAAAGATGTAGCCAGCAACATAGCGGGTAAACTTCAAAAGGAAATGAAAGAACTGATAGCTACATGCGAAATAAACGACATCAAGATCATTGATTTGCTATTAGACATCGCTTCTCTGAATTTATTTGTCTTTATTGCTTATCCCATTGTACAGAACTTTACCGGATTTTTCTATAAATCTGATAAAGAATTTCTAGAAGCTCGTAAAAAGGAAACAATTCAAATAATCATAAACCGTTTACTCAATAAAGAATACGCAGTATGAAATCATTAATATCAATCATGCTCTTTGTGGTTTGCTCCACGTCGGTCTATTCACAAAGTCTCACGATAGACGAATGCCAAGGTTTGGCACGTGAAAATTACCCTTCACTACGGCAAATGGATTTTATTGAAAGCACAAAGCAATATACGATAGAAAATGCAAAAACAGCTTACCTTCCTCAAGTAAGTCTGTCGTCTCAAGCGACCTATCAGAATGCAGTCACGGAATATCCCGATGCAATGAAAAAAGCATTCGGCAATATGGGAGTAAATATGAAAGGGCTCAATAAAGATCAATATAAGATAGGCGTAGACGTAAACCAAGTGATATGGGATGGAGGTGCCATCAAATCGAAGAACAGAATAACCCAATCGGAGAGCGAGACAGAAAAGCAACAAGTTGAAGTAGAACTTTATGGTTTGAAGGACAGAGTGAACTCCTTATTTTTCGGTATCTTACTATTGCAAGCGCAAGAGAAAGAAAATATCAATATGCAGCAATTATTGCAAAGCAATTGTGAAAAGATTCAGACCATGATAAACAATCACACGGCCTTGCCAAGCGATCTCAATACAGTGAAAGCAGAACTGCTGTCGACCCGACAACAGTATACACAAATTGCAGCAGCCAGCAAATCGTACAGACAAATGCTGAGTCTATTCATCCATCGAGACACAGAGAATGCAGAATTGGAAATGCCTTCTGCTACTACGGTTGACTCGAAAATAGTAAACCGCCCGGAACTAGCGCTGTTCGATGCACAACAAAAGGGGGTTGAAGCACATCGATCTGCAATATATGCGGCCTTGCATCCACAACTAGGAGCATTTGCACAAGGTTACTACGGCAACCCGGGATTCAACTTATTCAAGGATATGATGGAGAATAAATGGACCATGAACGTGATGGTAGGTATCCGATTGAAGTGGAACTTCGGCAGTTTGTATACACAAAAGCGCGACTTGACAAACCTCCATATTGCATCTCAACGTATAGAGACTCAAAAACAAACATTTTTGTTCAATACACTAGTTACTACAACAAAGCAACAAAATGCTATCGACGAAATGAAAAAGATACTCAATGATGACGATGAGATTATATCGTTACGCACATCGGTAAGAAAAGCGTCGGAATCAAAGTTAAACAATGGTATTATCAATGTCAATGATTTACTTCGAGATATCACTTCCGAAAACAATTCTAAAATTGCGAAAGCGACTCACGAGATAGAACTTATAAACCGTATATATCAATTAAAAAATACAATTAACGAATAAGCCGTATGAAAAAGATAATTTATTTCTGCTTTGCCGGTATGCTATTGGCAAGCTGCTCTAACAACAAAAAGAACTTTGATGCGACCGGAACATTTGAAGCTACTGAAGTCAATGTTTCGAGTGAAGGTAACGGTAGAATCATGCAATTCAATATATCGGAAGGTAGTGAAATTCAAGCAGGAGAATGTGTAGGTAACATCGACTCCGTACAACTCTATCTGCAAAAGTTGCAATTGGCCAAAAACATCACTTCGGTGCGAAGCAACACGCCGAAAGTAAATACCCAAATAGCAGCGATCAAATCGGAAATCAGTAAACAAGAGACAGAACGCCGACGCATCATCAATCTGATGAAAGGCAATGCTGCTACTCAGAAACAACTGGATGATATCAATTCGGCCATTACGATACTTCGGAACCAATTGGCTGCACAACAATCGACATTGCAGAATAGTGTAAATAGTATTAACGCACAGAGTTCGTCTATAAGCATACAAATAGCACAAATAGAAGATAAGCTACAGAAATGCCGCATTGTGTCGCCCATCTCGGGAACCATACTCGACAAGTATACGGAAGCGGGCGAAATGGCAGCAATAGGCAAACCCCTATTTAAGATAGCCGACTTGAAGCACTTGTTTCTGAGAAGTTACGTCACGTCTGGACAATTGGCAAATCTAAAGTTAGGCCAGCGAGTAGAAGTCTATGCCGACTATGGCAAAGAACAAAAAAAATATAGCGGAACCATATCGTGGATTTCGCCGAAAGCAGAATTCATTCCTAAGAACATTCAAACGGCCGATGACAGAGAGAATATGGTATATGCCATAAAAGTCAGCATCGTGAATGACGGATATATTAAGATAGGTATGTACGGCTATATCAATTTCATCAAATAATGAACTCCATCTGTGTAGAACATATATCGAAGAGCTACGGAAAAGTACAAGCTCTAAAGGATGTATCGTTTGAAGTAAAACCAAACGAGATATTCGGCCTCATCGGTCCCGACGGTTCGGGAAAGAGTACGATGTTTAGAATTCTCACCACACTACTCATTCCCAGCGAAGGACAAGCACGGGTGGAAGGCTTCGATACGATAAAAGACTATAAAGCCATTCGAAATATAGTAGGATATATGCCAGGACATTTCTCGCTCTATCAGGACTTGACAGTCGAAGAGAACATGAAATTCTTCGCCGCTTTATTTCACACAACGGTAGAAGCCAATTACCATCTGATTGAGAACATTTACAAATTTATAGCCCCGTTTAAAGGTCGCCGTGCGGGAAAACTTTCGGGTGGTATGAAACAAAAACTAGCTCTTTGCTGTGCATTAATCCATAAACCAAAGGTTCTATTTCTGGACGAGCCTACAACTGGCGTAGACCCTGTATCGCGCAATGAATTCTGGGATATTCTGGACGAATTGAAAAAAGAAGGTATTACCATATTGGTATCAACTCCATATATGGACGAAGCTAGTCGTTGTCAACGTATCGGACTAATAAAAGATGGAAAAATATTGCAAATAGATACGCCACAGCGTATTGTTGAACAATACGGAAATCCTCTCTTCAGAGTACGGAGCAATAACATGCATCAGTTGCTCCAAGATATAAGAAGTTATCAACCAACAAAGGCTTGTTTCCCTTTCGGAGAATACCATCATGTTACTTTCGATTCGAGTGATTGCGACATTACGGCATTCCATCAATACCTTAAGGACAAAGGACACCAGAACTTGGAGATTAAAGCCATAGAAGCAGATATTGAAGATTGTTATCTAAAACTGACTTAAAAAGATGGAAGAAATTATTATAGCAGATAAGCTCACCAAGCAGTTCGGTTCGTTCACTGCTGTCGACCACATCTCCTTCACAGTAAAAAGAGGAGAGATTTTCGGATTTCTCGGAGCCAACGGTGCAGGAAAAACAACCGCCATGCGAATGTTGTGTGGGCTAAGCAAACCAACGGGAGGGAAAGCTTCGGTAGCGGGTTTTGACATCGCCAGACAAAGTGAGAAAGTGAAACAACATATCGGTTATATGAGCCAAAAGTTCTCGCTGTACGAAGATCTGAAAGTAAAAGAAAACATCCGATTGTATGCCGGTATCTACGGACTTTCGGAAAAACAAATCAAAGAAAAGGGAGAAAGATTAATGCATCGGTTGAACATATACGACGAACAAAACACCTTAGTGAAACAGCTTCCTCTGGGATGGAAACAGAAGCTGGCTTTCTCGATTGCTATTATTCATACTCCCGATATTGTGTTTCTGGACGAACCGACAGGCGGTGTCGATCCACTTGCACGCCGACAATTCTGGGAACTGATATACGAAGCCACCGAAAGAGGCATTACCGCCTTTGTCACGACTCACTACATGGACGAAGCAGGCTATTGCGACCGTATATCGATGATGGTAGACGGAAAGATTTCGGCACTCGGTACTCCCAAAGAATTAAAAGACAAATTCAATGCAAACAGCATCGATGAAGTGTTTCGCACACTTGCACGCGGTGCCCAAAGAGGAGAATAATGAAAACATTACTATCGTTGATAATAAAAGAATTCAAGTTGATATTCCGCGACAGATGGACAATCATGATACTAATAGGAATGCCTATCGTACAGATAGCCCTTTTCGGTTTTGCCATTACTACAGAAATAAGAAATATCAACTTTGCCGTACTTGCTCCGCAGCACAATGAAACGGTAAGAAAGCTTGTCGAGAGGATTGACGCAAATACCTACTTCACTTTCGTGGGATATATAGATCAGACCAAAAATATAGACAAGGCATTCCGAAGGGAGAAAGCGGATGTTGTGTTGGCATTCAAAAGTGATGTCGGACAACAAGAAGCCTCATCCAAAGGGGTACAGTTACAAATTGTAACAGATGCGTCCAATCCGAACACGGCAAAGACAGAATCCATGTACCTCATGGGTATTCTGAAAGATGACTTCAGCAAGACAGATGTTGGAGCAGCAGGAGTGACAAGCTCGGTACGCATCCTCTACAATCCGCAACTTAAGAGTACCTATAATTTCGTTCCGGGTATTATGGGTTTGTTATTGCTACTTATTTGCGCCATGATGACCTCTATTGCCATTGTCAGAGAAAAAGAAGTGGGTACAATGGAGCTGTTGCTCGTCTCTCCCACCCGCCCTATCTTTGTTATACTCGCCAAAATGGCACCCTACCTCACTTTGTCCATCATAAACTACATCACCATATTGGTACTATCCGTCTTTGTATTGCAAATACCGATAGTGGGCAGTTTGTTTTGTTTATCGGTCATCTCTATCATTTATGTATTTCTAGCCTTAGCTATCGGACTTTTTATTTCGACTGTCATGTCTACCCAAGTATCGGCAATGATTGTATCGATGGCAACATTGCTATTTCCTACCATCCTACTGTCGGGAATGATATATCCACTCGAAAATGCTCCCATCATATTGCAATATGTATCGTGCATTTTTCCGGGTCGATGGTACATTTCGGCGGTACGAAAAATTATGATAGAAGGTTTACCCCTTCATTATGTTCTGACAGAGATAAATGTGCTGATAATGATGTCTGTCATAATGATAACGCTTAGTTTAAAGAATTTCAAACACAGATTAGAATAAGCCATGATACTGAAATATTTAATTGAAAAAGAATTCAAACAGTTTCTTCGCAATTCGTTCATGCCACGCATTGCTTTGATGTTCCCTACAGTTATTATATTGGTGTTTCCCTGGGTAGCCACAATGGATGTAAGCAATATTAATGTAAGTGTGGTCGATAGAGACGTATCGACTATGTCCAGACGTCTCAGCGATAAGATTGCAGGATCTTCGTATTTCAATCTTACTGAATATACAGATAACTACAAACAAGCTCTCGACGACGTAGAAAAAGGAAAATCGGATATCATTGTCGAAATCCCTCAACATTTTGAACGTGATATGAATACGATTCAGCATGCCGCAATACAGATTTCATCCAACGGAGTAAATGCACTAAAAGGAAGTATAGGTAGCGGTTATCTACAAAATATCGCCGCCGACTTCAATGCCGACTTGGCAACCAAACAAGGGGTTACTGTCTCGACACCTTTCAGCGTAAACATACAAGACAGATACAACCCCACCCTTAACTTCAAGCTATTTATGATACCGGCTCTGATGACCATGATTATCATTATGCTTTGCGGACTGCTGCCGGCTCTGAACATCGTCAGCGAAAAAGAAATAGGAACCATCGAACAGATCAATGTAACCCCCGTCAATAAGGCGGCTTTCATATTATCCAAGCTGATACCTTATTGGTTAATGGGCTTTATCATACTCACTATTTGTTTCATCCTTGCAGCGTTAGTCTACGGATATACTCCGAAAGGTAGTTTTCTCACTATTTATGCCATTGCTATTCTTTTTGTATTGGTCATGTCGGGCATCGGACTCATTATCTCCAATTATGCAGGCACGATGCAACAATCGCTCTTCATGATGTTCTTTTTCATGATGATTTTCATGCTGATGAGCGGTCTATTCACCGACGTACGAAGCATGCCCGATTGGGCTCAAGATATTGCCATCTTCAATCCACCCCGATACTTTATAGACACCATGCGATCGGTATTCTTAAAAGGCGGAAATATGATGGATAATGTTCACAACTTCTGCATGCTTTTTGTATTTGCGATTATGACAAATGCATGGGCGATGCTCAGCTATCGCAAGCAAGTGTAATGAAAATAATGATGTGTAAACATTGTTTTTCTAAATATCATTGCGTACATTTGTATATCGTGTATAAATTATTCTTAATATAAAAAGCAACTGCTATGGAACAAAAAGAATATCCTTTTAAAGGATTCAAGGCGAACGGGTTCTTAATGCTCACCGCTGAACTTATTATTTTAGCATTGGGAATATGCTGCATAGCTTTCTTCCCGACAGACAAATTTGGTATTAATGATGTTGTCGCTATCTTGCTATTCATTGTATTACTGATAAATTTTGCGGGATTCTTCTCACTGGAGCCCAATGAAGCAACAGCCATGGTATTCTTCGGGAAATACAAAGGAACATTCAAAACGACAGGTTTTTTCTGGGTAAATCCTTTCATGAGCAAAAAGAGATTATCACTTCGTGCCCGTAACCTCAATGTAGACCCCATAAAAGTAAACGACAAAATAGGCAATCCCATTCTTATTGGACTAGTATTGGTATGGCGGTTGGAAGACACCTATCGCGCCATGTTCGAAATAGACTCTCAGGTATTAGCCAGTGGAAATGGCACCAACAATGCCGGACAAGTGGCAGGACGCATGAGGGCTTTCGAAAATTTCGTAAAGGTGCAGAGCGATGCTGCTCTACGTCAGGTAGCCGGACAATATGCTTATGATGACAACAATAGCAACAACGAAGAATTGACACTCCGTTCGGGAGGCCCCGAAATCAATGAGCAGTTGGTACAGAAACTGAATGAACGCCTTTCGATGGCTGGCATTGAAGTAATCGAAGCCCGCCTCAACTACTTGGCATACGCACCGGAGATTGCAGCAGTAATGTTGCGACGTCAACAAGCTTCGGCCATTATTGCCGCCCGCGAAAAGATTGTAGAAGGAGCCGTATCGATGGTCAAAATGGCTCTTGATAAACTGAAAGAAGAAAATATTGTAGATTTGAGCGAGGAAAAGAAAGCTTCTATGGTGGGCAATCTATTAGTTGTACTTTGCGCCGATGAGGCAGCCCAGCCGGTATTGAATACAGGAAGTGAAGAAAAGAAATAGAAGATAAAAGATCGGATATACTTCTATCGACACAAACTGGTTTCAAGTGAAGTGTACTTCTAGTGATATCCGATACGTTTCTTACGAACAAACAATTAAAAAGTTGTTTTCAATTATTAGAAAAATAACATACTAAAAGCAACTTCTTTATTTTCGGTGAGATAATTATATTAAAATCAAAAGTGGCAATAGAGAGAATATTCACTCTGCATAATTATCTCACCGAATTTCTAAAAACCTTTCCGATCGTCCTTACAACCGATCGTATACATAGCACCATGCTGAGTGCAGCATTTCCTTTTTATATTAGACCTGAGTTCGGGAGCAGAAGAATTGTAAGCAATTATTCAAAACAACAAACTTTCATATTTTATATGTAGTATGAAGATAACTCCAGCAATATCATCAAGCCAAATAAACAGACGTATGTCACCACAATAACTAACAGATGTTACTGCGGTAACTAACGGAAGTTATCCTAACAACTAACGTTAGTTTCGTCGACAACATCCGTTAGTTACCGCTGCGACATACGTCTGTTTTTTCAGAAGACTAAGAATCAATGAAAATCATCAATATTGAGTATTGCTTTCGTTCTTTAAAGTGTATATTTTTGTATCAAATAAAATGATTTAATGGCGAAGATATTGTAACGAAAAAAGAATATCTTTTATTATCAGACATAAGAATCTATGATTTATAAAACATTATAATTATGAATAAACTAGTAATAATTAGGCATGGAGAGAGTGAATGGAATCAGAAGAATCTATTCACCGGTTGGGTAGACGTTGAGCTATCTTCAAACGGTATTACAGAAGCACATAATGCAGGAAAAGCTCTTTTGAAAGCTGGATTTGACTTTGATGTATGCTTCACTTCTTACTTAAAAAGAGCAATCAATACACAGCAGATTATCCTTAAAGAAATGGACCGCGAGTGGTTGCCGGTATTCAAATCTTATAAACTCAATGAACGTCATTATGGTGCACTCCAAGGATTGAACAAAGCAGAAACAGCTGCCAAATATGGAGAAGAGCAAGTACACATCTGGCGCAGAAGTTTCGATGTACGTCCACCCGAAATGCAAGAGGAGAATCCATACAATGCACGTAAACAAGCACAATACCGCGATATTCCACAAGCAGAGATCCCCATGTGCGAAAGCTTGGCAGATACAATTGCACGTACTGTCCCGTATTTTGAAGAATACATTAAGCCACTTATCATATCGGGTAAACGCGTAATGATTGCAGCCCACGGAAATTCATTGCGTTCACTGATCAAATATTTCGAGCATATTCCAGACGAAGAAATCATTAACGTAGAAATTCCTACAGGAAAACCGTTAGTGTATGAGTTTGACAATGAATTTAAAACGATAAACAAATACTATTTGGAGTAACGAAGCAAAAGTATCAATTTGATAATGTAATTGCAGAACTTATGGCGTGCTGAATCTGATTGGCTGTTGGACACAGATACCCTAAAATGAGGATGGCAAGCTCTTTAATTTTGCTCTATTCTAGGTATTGCAAGAAGAAAAGACTAGCACTACCTTTGCCAACAGAAATATGAGACTATTAAAATTCAGACAAAAATGAAAGATATAAAAATGTACTATGGTTCGTCCACCGGAACGACACAAGAGATTGCCGGCCGCATAGCAGCCAAATTAGATATTGCCAAAGACTGTATAAAAGACGTTTCCTGCTTAACTAAAGAAGATGTAGAAAAAGCCGATGTTTTGCTTTTAGGCTCTTCTACCTGGGGATCGGGAGATCTGCAAGACGATTGGTATAACGGTATAGATATACTGAAAACAGCCAACCTTGATGGAAAAGTCATCGCATTATTCGGCTGTGGAGATAGTCAAAGTTTTGGCGATACCTTTTGCAATGCAATTGGCAATCTATACAATGCACTGAAAAATTCGGGAGCTACGTTTGTAGGATTCATACCAACCGACGGATATGATTACAGCGATAGCGAGGCTATAGTCGATGGACTGTTTGTAGGTTTGGCAATAGATGAAGCAAACGAACCGGAAAAAACAGACGAACGTATAGACCTATGGGTAAGCGAACTAAAACCTCACCTTTAAGATAAGACCTATGTTGAGTATTGAATCCATGCAAAAGCCTGCCATATCTGGCGAGATGAGAGTACTGATGAACCATATATATGAATACACAAAGGGAGTTCGTAGTATGATTCTCTGTACGATGAACAAAAAATACGAAAAGCAAGCTATTGCAAGATTAGAATCACGTAATATCAGCTATGTGATACAACATGTAGATGAAAGGCGTATCAATCTATTTTTTGGCAAAAAAGAATGCATGAATGCAATAAACTTAATATTAAAGAAATCCTTGGCAGTCTTAACCCCAGAAGAAGATTTTATTCTTGGAACCCTGCTCGGCTACGACATTTGCGAACAGTGCAAAAGATATTGCCAACGTAAACAGAAAAGCTGCTCCCACATAAAATCTTCATTTGATTAATGGTTGTTTATTTTTTGATTCGTTGTTATTATAGCTTGTATCGCTGCTACTTGGACTATTAAGCAGCTTCTTCTGTTGAATAAAGGAAAATTATTAAATAAGCCTAGTGCTTCTTTATAATTTTCCTTTCATTCTTTCGTTCTAAACAACACTTTTTGCAATTTAAAGACTCCAAGCTGACTACAAGAAACTGTTAAAATCGTCGTATGTTAGTTTTTTCGGTAACGTCCTTATGTTTTCGAAAAAACTAAGAGCCGGTTCAAATTTTATTTAATAATAATCTTATGGCGGCAATTTTTACCATTTCCTCTGCCGAATCAAAAGTCTGTTCATCCTTTCGACAGAGCCTTCTATTATTGTCCAACTACGAAAATGTTCTTTCTACGATCCATCTTTAATGAATGGGCCTGAATCCTTGCTCTTTATAGGAGCTAATCACCACTTGTAAGATATAACCGAATTTGTTTTTCATTTCCTCAGCAACTTCTGTCACCGTATCTTATTGTCCATGAGCTATATATGCTGTGACGGCTTATTTTTGGGACTCCAAAATGGTACTATCTTACTTAGTGTTAGTGCGTTATGAAACGTGAGTCGCCCGCTTCGCAATCGTTCTTTAATTGCTCGTAAGTAATCACTCCCTTACTTACTGCCCATGCATGAAAAGGACCGGGTTCTTCTTCCTTTAAGGTAGGGGTTTTGTACACATCGTATTGAATCTTGGTTATCGTATTTAAGGTATTTCTGTCGGCTCATTAAGGGGTTGTCGTTCCACCTAGGTGATTCGGTTAACTCACCCAGGTGAAACGATCGACTCACCCAGGTGATTCGGTCAACTCATATAGGTGGAACGACATCCTTCTAATGACAAAAATACAAAATCTTTCTGACATGAACGAACTTTCATCCGTATGTCTCACATATATGTGTGTTGTACAGGTGTTTAGCGATATTTAGATTAATCTGTTCATCTGGCATTCAGCAATTATCGGCGTAAAAACAGGTACAGTCGTTCCGGCTCTGCCTATCGGTCATTCGGTTATGATGGTTATCCGGAAAAATAGTGACAATGGCGGCACCCAACTTTCATAAATCACTGTGTAACAGCTCAATCATGCATTTTTCGTGTCTCATTTTAGCCTCGTGTATATATAATATGTTGACTGATAGTTAATTGATGTGACAGATCTATCTGCGAAACTTAATTTTTATGGCTTCACAGAAAAGGATGAAAAAGAGCTAGTATAAAATCAAAAGTCAGTTCATCCTTTCGATAGAGCCTTCTGTTATTGTCTAGCCACGAAAAAGTTCTTTCTACAATCCATCTTTTATGAATGTTTCGCTTTCTTTCTTGCAGGTTCAACACTTTTGCTATATATTGCCTCGGTTTCCGTTAAATCAGTCTGATACAGGCTTCTTTAGGTTTGGTCACTTCAAAGAAAGTATCTATTCGACTGATACGGAAACCTCTTTAGAAAAAGATGTTAGCTAATTTTAAACAGGGACTAACATACGACAACATTTTTAGGAGCATATGTCGTTTTAAGAACAAACAGCAATCACTTTTAAACTTGTATATACTCAACAATAATGACTCTAGATGCCTCAGAATCATTATTGATGGGTATTGTCACACTCTTCTATTCACCGTAATTTTGCCGTTGAAAAAAAGAAAAGATGAAAATAATAAGCATTATCATATTCGTTCTATTTTCTTTTCCTATCACGTCTTTGGCCCAAAATATTATTAACGGCATTGTACTTGATAAAGAAACGAAAGAAGCAATAATTGGAGCATCCATTCGCTTAGTAAGCAATGAAAAGATAGCCACAATCACAGACATTGAAGGCCGTTTCAGGTTACCGATCAAAAAACAAAAAGATGTAATTATTTCTATTTCGTACATAGGATATAAAACAATAAAGACTAAAGCACAAACAGCTACGGGTGTCTATTATCTACAATCTGAAACGATCGCATTGAACGAAGTCGTCGTGACAGCCACAGAATCGCATGGTATCACCAGTTCGTCAAAGATAAAACGACATGCGATGGAACATCTGCAACCTTCAAGCTTTTCAGATTTGCTTGAACTCCTACCTGGAGGCAGTGCTTCCGATCCGGTACTGAGTAGTCCGAATCTTATTCGACTAAGAGAAGTTCCTATCTCAAGCAGCGATTATGCCACATCTTCTTTGGGAACCTCATTTGTAATAGACGGTGCACCAATCAGCACCAATGCCAATATGCAATCATTGAGCGGGGCATGGGACACTGCTGCTACGTCGCGAGATTACACAAATCAAGGAGTAGATATGCGAACCATTTCGACAGATGACATCAAAGAAGTAGAGATCGTACGCGGAATACCTTCGGTAGAGTATGGAGAGCTCACTAGCGGATTAATCAAGATAGAACGCCGCAAAGGTGGACATAACTTAGGAGCTCGATTCAAGGCCGACATGGACAGCAAATTATACTATATTGGTAAAGACTACGAGTGGGACAAACGCCGTTTGACGTTAAACCTTAGTGTAGATTATTTAGATTCGAAAGCCGACCCACGCAACAACTTGGAGAATTACAACAGAATAGGACTTTCATCCCGACTCGGCAAAACATGGGTAAAAAAGTATTTTGATGCGGACCTCTCGCTGAATATTGATTACAGCGGTTCATTCGACAAAGAGAAAACCGACCCGAACTTAAATTATGGAGCAGTAGACAAATATAAATCAAGCTACAATAGATTTTCATCAAATATTACCTTCAATATCAAGATGAAAAAGAATGCATTGTTTAAAATGTTTTCGTTGACTTCTGCCCTATCTACAGAACAAAACAAGATGAGTCGCACACGACTAGTACAACTATCAAGAGATACACCAGCGGCGACAACAACGAGCGAAGGCGAAAGCGATGCCGTAATACTTCCATATACCTATACCGCCACCCATTCGGTAGACGGTAAGCCCTTCAGCATCTATACCAAACTAAATACGACTTTCTCTATTCCTTCTCAAAGTATCTCCAATTCACTAAAGTTGGGCGGAGATTGGCAAATGGATAAAAATTACGGAGACGGCGAACAGTTCGATCCAACTCATCCCCTCTATCCAACGGTATCGACACGTCCCAGAAAATTTTCTATCATACCTGCCACACATACGGTAGCCATCTATGGCGAAGAGAGTCTGCATTTCTGTATAGGAAAAAGTTCAATGGAAATACAAGCCGGTATCCGAGGAACTTCAATGTTACACCTATCGAAAGATTACGATATGCATGGCAAAATATACTTGGATCCTAGAATTAATATCGGATGGAATTTCCCTAAATTCAACATTGCTTCACAAACAGTATTCTTCGAATTGGCAGGAGGCATAGGAGAACATACGAAGGCTCCTACCATCTCACAAATATATCCGGATCCTTATTACTTGGACCTGGCGGAACTTAATTACTATCATTCAAACAGCAAGTACCGCCGTATTTATTTGATGACTTATGTTATAGATCCTACCAATCATAATCTGCATCCGGCAAGAAATATAAAATGGGAAATCAGAGGTGACTTGAATATAGGAGGGAACAGACTATCGGTAACCTATTTTCAAGAAAACATGACTTCCGGATTTAGGACTTCCAGCATTTACAAATCATTCACATACAAGAAGTACGATACTTCGGGCATTGATCCTTCAACACTTACTGCACCACCAGCGCTGGATGATTTAACTTACACGACCAAAAAAGAACTTTACGGATATACCATGACTACAAACGGAAGCCGCACCTTCAAGCAAGGAATCGAATATACCTTTTCATCAAAGCGAATAGAAGCCATTCGAACGAGACTGACTATTACCGGTGCATGGTTCAAGACAGAATACCATAACTCCCAACCCGTAACAGAAAGGCCGAGTGTGGTGATTGATGGAGAACGATTGCAATATGCCGGAATATATAAAGATGATGACGGATACATTAGAGAAATGACAAATACAAACTTCACCTTCGACACCGACATACCGAAACTAAAACTGGGTTTTTCGCTTTCGGCACAATGCATGTGGCTTGCAGCTTCACAGAACATGAGAAAAGAAGAGATGCCTCTACAATATATCAACAAAGAAGGTACAATTGAGAACTTCACAGAAGCAGACAAGAGTGATACTTATCTGCAATGGCTTGTCAGAAGTTATAGCAATTCACTCTTTGCTCGCCAGACTATTCCGTTCTGTGCCAATCTGAATTTAAAAGCTACAAAGAAGTTATTGGAAGACAAGCTGACTATCGCCCTCTTCGTAAACAAAATATTAGATTACAATCCCAACTATACTAGAAACGGGCTAACTGTGCGCCGCCACGTGACGCCCTATTTTGGTGTAGAAATGAATATCAAATTATGAAAAAGACAATACGAACAATATTAGTGCTGTTACTGCTAAGCTTAGCCGCATGCAACAACGATGAGGACGAAATATTCACGTCAGCCACTATCAATCTGGAATCAGCAGATAGTCTTAAGGTGCAAAAGATTCAAGGTACCATAAAAGCCATCAATATTAACACTAGGCAGACAATAACAAGTTCACAATTTGACAATCTATCTTCGTCAATGGTGCTGCAACGTGGAGCTTATCAAATAACTATAAATGGATATTTAGTCTATCTGAATAGTAAAGGTATTCAATACACGCACGCCTTTATTGCATATACAGACTATTGCGAGTTAAAAGACATCAAGTCCGAAACGAAACTGAAAATAGTACTCATATAAATATGAAAAGAATATTTTATCATATCATGCTCATCGGATGTATGCTTTCTGCACATGCAATAGCGGCTAATTCTGATTCTACTGCCGTAACAGAACATTATGCCAGATGGTGGGATCCGCTTTACACTATTCGGTTAAATAATACGGCACTATACCGAAATGCTTTTAACCAATCTTTATCGCAAATCAAACTGAACATTAACTACGACAAACAAAAAGAAGCTTTTATTCTACAAAAAGGAGATGGTTCTTTCTTGACTGAACTATCGGTAGACTCATACCTTCGTCTTTCAAGAAAGACAACTGTGTGGGGAAATGCATCTTACAGAGAAGGTAAAATACAAAATATAAAATGGAATTCTACCGCCGACTATGACTTGCTCTATCCTTATATTATGGCAGATTCGGTGGGCGGAAACTTAAAAACAGAAAGATATCAGTTCTCCGGAGGATATGCTACACTGATTGGTCGTTTCTCAATAGGCGGTGAAATAAAATTCAGAGCCGAGCACGAATATCGCAATATCGATCCAAGGCCTAGAAATATTGTTTCCGACTTGACAATGAGAGCTGGCATAGCTACCGATATAAAATCACATACGATAGCATTGGGATTGGAAGGAGAGATATACAAGCAAACGAATTCAGTAACATTCTATAGCGAGACAGGCGAAATAACAGAATACCAGATGACAGGATTGGCGACCTATTACAAACGCTTCGTTGGAAATGCTTCAGCATTGTATTATAGCGGAACAAGTATTGGAGCAAACATCAATTGGATTCCTACCAGGCAAAAAGGATTTTTCTTAACGGGAACTGTCAACAACAAAAGCTATGAACGAAAAGCAGCTTCGCTCAATTCTCTGCCACTTACAACCCTTCACATTACTTCTATTGCTACAGAAACAGGCTGGTTGCACAATAATGGAAATGATTGGAATGCAAACATCGGACTGAAATATGAGAGGCGCAACGGTGAAGAACATATTGTAGGAAATGCATCTTCGTCCATTTATCCAATTATACTCACTCTTAATATGTACAAGAGTCATATTACTGATTATTACATTCGAGGAACTATCGGTTCTTCTAAAAAGACCAACTGGCATATCTCTCCTAAAATAGGATTTATCAACTATAAGGCAACTTATCTGTATCCGGTACATTCATTATCATTGTCTAAAATCTATGCAGACATTGAACTACAGTTATTGCACCGTTTTGGTAACAATATATGGATCAATTGGAACGTTTCGGGAAGTTATTATGCAAACACCAATGCAAAAATGACAATGCCATATATAGATATGGATGAGTCGTTTATAAATATGATCGACTACTCTTTCAAATACTACAAAGCAAATTATACGCTATGGCGAACTAAAATCAGAGGAGACTACCACATTAGAGAATCGCAAATGGGATTATTTGCCGAACTGGGCGTAAAAGCGGCCATTTGTACCGCCCATAATAATGGTGCTACTATTGAACTATCTGCTGGAATTACATTCTAATGAATATATTAACTATCAAATAAAAGAAAATGATGAAAAGAAAACATTTATTTAACGCAATGACGATGCTGGCTGTCGTTATATGTATGTTATTGGGCGCTTGTAGTAACGATGACACTACCCCATTAGTAGCATATTCTATCAAATTGGAAATGCCCATTAACCTCGATTCTCCAACTCTAAAAGATGGTGTTGCCACTTTTACCAATGTTCAGACAGGCAAAAAATACACCGTCAATACGTTCAATCTTTCACAGGCTTACTATACAGCATCTGTTACAGTGCCCGAAGGCAATTACAATATCTTGGTAACAGGAAATATAGAGTACCAACTAAACGGCACCACCGTGACTAACGAGGTCAAAGCTTCTAGTGACGGCGTAGCAATAAGCGCTACTAATATTGCCAAAACAATGTCATTGGCAACATACAATGCACAACAGGGATTCGTTATCGAAGAAATATTCTTTACCGGCACACTCACGCCAGAAGGGAAGCAATACGCAGGTGATCAATATTTTAAAATCACAAACAATTCGGATAACACTCTTTATGCCGACGGAATGGCCATTTTAGAGTCTTCATTCATGACTGTATCCAAGTATGATTATACACCCGATTTGATGCCGCAAGCAATGACGGTTGATGCCATCTATTGTATTCCGGGAAGTGGAAAAGAACATCCGATAGGATCAGGAAAATCTATCATTATCGCCCTAAATGCCCAAAATCACAAAGAAGCAAACAGTAACTCTATAGACTTGAGCAAAGCCGATTTCGAATTTTATGACGAATCGTCCAACCCTAATTATCTGGATACAGATAACCCTAGTGTCCCTAATTTAGACAAATGGTATTGCTATACCGCATCTTATTTCTCGTTGCATAATAGGGGATTCAAATCATACGCCATCGCCAAGCCGGAAGTTAACAAAGCAACATTCCTTGCCAATTATCAATACACTTATTCGTATATCATGTCTCTTGCTGCAGGCAATTATACAATGACCGGCAAAGGTTATGAAGTGCCAAACACATGGATTCTCGATGCTGTGAATCTGAGTGTCAGTGCCGGATATGTTTGGAATGTAACTTCTGCTACGTTGGATTCGGGATGGACACATTGCGGTACGACAACAAACGATGCCACTCGTTATGGAAAAAGCGTACGTCGTAAGGTTATAGAAGTAAAGAATGGACGAAATGTGCTGAAAGATACCAATAACTCTACCGATGACTTCGATGCAGAGACTACACCTTCGTTAATGCAGTAAAGCATAATAAATTTAATCATTTGATTTATGAGACTAAAATTGATTTGTGCATCTTTGCTAATGTCGGCTATAATGCCGGCATTAGCTCAATCCCTGCCACAAGATACAGAAATAAGAAAAGGCAAACTCGCAAATGGGCTAACCTATTATATCAGATACAACAGTAAAACACCAAAGATAGCAGACTTCTACATAGCCCAACAAGTAGGTTCTATCTTGGAAGAACCTCGTCAACGAGGATTAGCTCATTTCCTAGAGCACATGGCTTTCAATGGTACCGTGCATTTTCCCGGTGACAATAAAGGATTAGGAATTGTTCCCTGGTGCGAGACGGTAGGTATTAAATTCGGAACCAATCTGAATGCTTATACCAGCGTGGATCAAACGGTTTATAATATCTCGTCGGCACCCATTACTCGTGAAGGAGTTCTTGACTCTTGCTTACTAATCTTGCACGATTGGAGCCACTCATTATTATTGGCCGATAAGGAAATAGATAAAGAGCGTGGTGTTATTCACGAAGAATGGCGAACCCGTAGAGCAGGAATGGCTATTCAACGAATGATGGAAGAAGCCATACCCATTATATATAAAGGGACAAAATATGAAGATTGTCTACCTATTGGTAGCATGGACATCGTCGATCATTTTCCTTATAAAGACTTAAAAGATTACTACCACAAATGGTATCGTCCCGATTTGCAAGCAATTATTGTAGTAGGTGATATTGATGTAGGCGCTGTAGAGAAGAAAATAAAAGAGCTCTTCAATACTATTCCAGCACCTGTCAATCCAGCGCCTCGAGTTTATTATCCGGTTAATAATAATGATTCGATGATCGTAGCTATCGTTAAAGACAAAGAACAGCCAACGGTTAATATATCTCTTTATATGAAACATGAATCGGCAACAGATAGCGAAAAGAATTCAATTAAATATATGGAAGAAGGGTTTAAAGAGACATTGGTATTGTCGATGCTGAATACACGTCTTCAGGAATTAAAACAACAGCCCAATCCTCCTTTCATCTCGGCATCAGTACGCAATGGCTCTTTCGTTATAGCCAAAACAAAAGATGCCATGGCGGGTAACGTTACTTGTAATCAAAACAATATGGCCGAAGGCCTTATCGCACTCGTTGGAGAGATGGAACGCGCACGGCAGTTCGGATTTACACAGACAGAATTAAAAAGAGCAAAAGCCAACTTTTTATCACGAATAGAAAGCCAATACAATGAACGTGATAAACGAGAGAACTCGAGTTTCGTCAATTTATGTCTAAACAACTTCCTGGATGCAGAGCCAATGTTGACGCCGACATTTAAATTGAATGCCTACAAAGAGATTGCAGCGAAAACAAGTTTGGAAGACATAAACAAAAAAGTGCGCGAATTAATTGATAATAAGAATCAGGTAATGACAGTATACGGACCGGATAAAGCAGATATAAAATATCCTTCGGAGAAGCAATTTACTTCGTACGTTAAAGAAGCGCAAAGTAAAGTCTATACTCCATATAAAGACAAAGGACACAATCGACCTTTGGTTGAGAAGCTACCCAAATCGGGAAAGATAATATCCGAGAAATCTTACGGCAAGCACGGCGTAACTCTTTTCACACTCTCTAACGGACTAAAGGTATATGTAAAGCCAACCGATTTTGCTGCCGACCGTATTTCTATAAACATGTTTAGTAAAGGAGGTTCTTCGCTGTTTGACACAAAAGATATGCCCAATGCTTCGTTTATCACAAGCGCTATTACCGAAGCTGGAATAGGACAACTGGATGCCATTTCTTTAAAGAAAACATTGTCGGGTAAGAATGTACGCATCAGTCCTTTTGTAAACGACAACACGGAAGGGATAAAAGGTGCGTGCGCAGCAAAAGACGTAAAAACGATGTTCGAATTGGCATACTTATACTTCACTTCTCCACGTCGTGATGACAGGACTTTCGAAAGTCTCGTCAACAGAATGCGTTCTTTCTTGACCAACCGTGAGGCGAATCCTAAAGTAGCCTATGGAGATTCCATTACATCAATCCTTTATGGAAACAATCCTCGACTAAAGCCTCTCGGAAAAGAGACACTTAGTCAACTCAACTACGATAGGATTCTAGCAATGTATAAAGAGCGCTTCTCTAATGCGTCCGATTTTTCGGTTATTTTAATAGGCAATGTGAATGTTGATTCAATCCGTCCACTTCTGTGTGACTATTTGGCTACTTTACCCTCAAATGGTAAAAAAGAAAACATCCGAGACAATCATACTGATATACGGCCGGTAGACGAAACACATTTATTTGTTCGGAAGCAAGAAACTTCATCCACATTAGTTTCCATATACTACACAGGCAAAACAAAGTACAATGCGCTGAACGATCTAAAACTTGATATTCTTTCGCAAGCATTAAGAAATGTCTATACCGAAAAGGTCCGCGAAGAACAAGGAGGCACATACGGTGTAAGTGTTGCCGGTCAGCTCGACCGTTATCCCCAACCAGAGATGGCACTAAAAATATCATTTCGTACAGCTCCCGACAAATACAAACAGTTGATTCCTATTATCTACTCCGAAATGGAAAAGATATCAGAGTCGGGTCTATCGATAGAATGCTTGAATAAAATAAAGAAGTATTTACTAAAGCAGTATGAAGAGAATATCAGATCGAACGAATATTGGGATTACGTACTCTACAATGAACTTTATACAAAGACAGACTTTGACAATAATTATAAGCAAATGGTCAACCAAATATCGGTACAAGATATTCGGGACTTCGCAAAAGAACTACTAAAACAAAAACGTCGTATCGAAGTCACCATGACGTCAGAAGAAGGAACATTATAGTTGAAAAAGAAAGAACTAGTACACCTTTTGAAAAGTGCCGAATGCACTGTTTACTTCATAGTGAAAATATATTTTTAAGATTATTACCTCAGTTCGGGATAAGTAGTTAGAATAAAGAAAGTTGTTTTGTGTTTTCAAAGGTATATCCCATAAGCGCTTTTGGTTTGTTCTCAAAGAAGCAGTATGCTCCTAATGCGGAGATGAGATTCATGATGAAATTATTGATGGAACGATGTCTGGAATGTACAATTTGTGCACTATTCTTCAAAAGATCATTGATCGTTTCAA
>JAYRGW010000015.1:0-69569 GCA_041907665.1 Bacteroidaceae bacterium | reverse complement strand
GAAATTCATAAGGACGAAAATAAATGTTTCTAGTTACAAACTTTTAGTTTCGTCCTTATGAATTTTTATGTTCGTCGTTATCATTTTTGGGAAACACAGTATCGATTCCGCGCATTTGAAAGTATCATTTCGATATGGTTAAAATAGTATCGGTTTTGTTCTCCATGTTCACTTCTAAAAACGAGGTCGAAAAAAGAATTCTCTCACGCCAACTTTCAGTACCCCCTTGTATCGCCCATTATCAGGGCCCAATTGAGAGAAATCATAACGCATTGATTCTCTGCGAGAAGACATGTTTTTCGTGTCCCGTTTTGGCGCCGCGTGCACGTATGAGTCTGATATACAACCAGTAACGGTGACAGAAACGTTTTCGTAACTAAAATAGAAAAAACGATGTTTTACATATCTACACGAGGTATCTTTAAGTATCGGTAAGAACCGACGACTTCAATAAATCTGTATTGTCTTTGTCCTTCCAAAACGTCATATGCTCCTAAAAATGTTGTCGTATGTTAGTTTTTCCGAAAACTTAAGGACGTCACCGAAAAAACTAACATACGACAACGGCGACTGTACACTTGTTTTGCCTTGCAAAAAATCAACCGTATGTCGCAGCGGTAACTAACGGATGTTGTCGACGAAACTAACGTTAGTTGTCAGGATAACTTCTGTTAGTTACCGCAGTAACATCCGTTAGTTATGCCGGTGACATACGTCTGTTTTTAGAGGCCCTATCGTTTATTGGAGTGTAAGCTTTTATTTGGATTTAGATGCATTGTTATACCACTTTAGTACAGTTCTTGCAGCTCGAGTCTGTTCATCGACTATGGTTCCTGTGGCTGTTTTGTCTCCAACTCTGCAGCGTAGTTGCGGATTGTTGTTTTGCAAATCATCATATAATATTATAGCATAAAAATACTTTTCGTCGAGCATCTTTTCAACGACCAAAGGTAATATCTTTTTGCCCATATTTAATAATTGCGAGTAATATTTAGACTGTTTTCTGTCTCCCAAATTACTGCTGTAGATTATTTTGGAGTCAGTATTGATGAAATGTTCCCAACTAGAAAATAGAAAATTAAAACGAGATCTAATGTTGTTTGGTATTTTGATCGCTTTTAGTTTATTTCGGACTGCAATTTTTTCTTTTTTGGTTAGCCGGTGCGTATCTATAAGCCTTGGTACAGAATCTTCACTTTCCTTTATCGATAAAATAATCTTTGGATGTTCTATGACAGATTCATCCGTATAGCTACCATCTCTGTTGTGATTCTCTGTGTCTGTAGTAGGGCTACTAACGAATTGGTTACTATAGTCCGATTCTATTCTTGCAATAGGCCTGCTAAGAGTCTTTTGAGTGTCGTTTCTTGTCGAACTTGTAGCTGTGCTTTTTGATGCGTCTTTATTGGCTGCAAATGCTACTGTTGTGATTAAGGAAATAAGTAATAGTAATGAACGTTTCATGATAATAATATTTAAATATAATTTGAAAATAGGGTTATAATTAAGAAAAGTGAATTTTCATAAGAATATCTAGTCTGTTCTAGAATGAGTATTGAGTCATCAATAGTTGTCAAAATTAAATAAATGATTTGATTTTACAAAGAAAAGAGAATGTTTTTTAGTGCTGTCTCAATTCATCTTTATTATGTCCTCATAATGCGTTTACCTTTTTTGCTTGCCTTGAAGATTCGAGATATTTTCTATTTTTTATAAAAATCAGACGGTACTACGAAATATATTACTAAACTCAAACAGGATAATAATAATCGAATTATCTTTGTAAGGCAATGTACATGTTATAGTGTTCCTGTATTGATACTAAGTGACGTTCATATATCTAATGCTTTCTGCTTGGTACAAATATGTAATTGGTATAAAAATGGAAAATGTTAATAAAGAATGTTTGGAGAAGTTGTCTTTACGAAATGTAAAGCCTACGGCTATTAGGCTTTTAGTGCTTCGTGCGATGATGGAAGCCGAGCAGACGGTCTCTCTTTTCGATTTGGAGAATCTGTTGGATAATACGGTGGATAAATCTTCTATATCGCGGGCGATCAATTTGTTTTTGCATCATCGATTGATACACAGTGTGGATGATGGTAGCGGGTCGCTGAAGTATGGTGTGTGCGACGACCATTGTACCTGTTCGGTGGCCGACCAACATACTCATTTCTATTGTGAGCACTGTCACCGTACTTTTTGTATTGAGAATGAACCTGTTCCTGTGGTCAAAATACCGAAAGGTTTTACGCTTGACAGTATCAATTATGTGATGAAAGGACTTTGTGCTGAATGTGCTGCTAAAGAGAAACAATAAACAAATCGCTTATAATATCATCCGATACAAATATTCCGTCAGGTGTGAGACGCAGATGTCCATTTGTATATTCCAATTTGTTCGATTTCAGATGAGGAGCTGCCATTTTGAGACAATAGTCGTGGGCTTTTTTGCCGGACGTCTCTTCCAATTTATTTAGATCTACCCCTATGGACGTGCGTAGTCCGGTCATTATTAATTCATTGTATTTTGTCGTACTGTTAAGAATTTCTGACTCAAAAAATCGTTTTCCATTTTCTATGCCTGTGATGTATTGTTTTAGATCTGATGTATTCCATTCTCTTTCATTGCCGTTGTAAGAATGGGCAGAAGCTCCACATCCTAGATAAGAGATACCTCTCCAATAAGAACTGTTGTGTCGGGAATATCGGTCGGGCAAACAAAAGTTTGATATTTCATAGTGTTCATATCCTGCTTGTTTTAGTTCTTCCATTAGCAAGTTGTAGTACGACAAGCTGTTTTGTTCGTCTACTTCTTTTATTTGATGCTCTTTCAGCATCTTGTCTAGTGCTGTTCCCGATTCGTAGCTTAAGCAATAGGCACTGATGTGTGGTGGTTTTAGTGCTAAAGTTTGTTTGATGTCATTCTGCCAACGTTCGGGTGTTTCTTCGGGTAGCCCATATATCAGGTCGATACTGAAGTTGTTGAATCCTACTTCTCGGCAGCATTCAATAGCGCGGATGGCTTCCGCGGCATTGTGTCGGCGGCGCAGGAATCTTAGCATTTGGTTGTCGAATGTCTGTACTCCCATGCTGATGCGGTTGATCGGTAAGTGTTTTAATTCCGACAGATATTCTAAATTGAGGTCGTCAGGGTTAGCTTCTAAGGTCGTTTCCTTGCATTGGCTGAGGTTATAATTTTCTTCGATACACTCAAAGATAGTTCTTAATTGTGCAATACTCAGTTGGGAGGGAGTGCCACCGCCTAGATATATTGTATGTATTAATTCTCCTTTGAGGTAGTCTTTTCGTTCACGGATCTCACTACATAGGGCTGCTACGTATCTATCTTTCCAATCGTCAAATCGAGTTGTGGAATAGAAGTTGCAATAGATGCACCGCGATTCGCAAAAGGGTATGTGAAGATAAATGCCTGCCATCTCTAAATATTTTTTAGTGTGGCAAAATTACAATTTTAGTACGATATAAAATGATTATTTTATTAAATAAGAGGCGATAGTGTTATATAACATTGTTTAGTAACACCAGCTTTTAATTGTTTTTAAAGATATAAATTTATATTTTGCGGACTCGTTAAGAGAAACAGCATGTTATTTGATAATTCACATTAAATTTTTATATCATGAAAGTATATCAAACAAGTGAAATTAAAAACATTGCCCTGTTAGGAAATATGGGCGCTGGGAAAACCACCCTCGCTGAAGCTATGCTTTACGAGGGTGGTATTATAAAACGTCGTGGTACAATTGATGCAAAGAACACTGTAAGTGACTATTTCCCTGTAGAACAGGAATATGGCTACTCGGTATTCTCGACTATCTATCATGTGGAGTGGAACAATAAAAAGTTGAATTTTGTTGATTGTCCAGGTTCGGACGACTTTGTCGGTGGACTAGTGACAGCCTTGAATGTTACTGATACGGCAATTTTATTGTTAAATGGTCAATATGGTGTAGAAGTAGGGACTCAGAATCATTTTCGCTATACTGAGAAATATAATAAACCTGTTATTTTTGTAGTAAATCAGCTAGATAACGATAAGTGCGACTATGACAGTATTATGGCACAGCTGAAAGATGCTTATGGTTCCAAGGTCATACCTGTTCAGTATCCTTTGGCAACAGGCCCTAATTTTAATGCTGTAATCGATGTTTTGCTGATGAAGAAATACTCATGGAAACCTGAAGGCGGTGTTCCAGAGATAGAAGATATTCCGGCCGACCAGATGGATAAAGCAATGGAAATGCATAAGGCATTGGTTGAGGCTGCTGCCGAAAATGACGAGGATCTGATGGATAAATTCTTTTCTCAAGAAACATTGAGCGAAGATGAAATGCGTGAAGGTATTCGCAAGGGTTTGGCTGTTCGGGGAATCTTTCCTGTGTTCTGTGTTTGTGCAGGGCGCGATATGGGTGTTCGTCGACTAATGGAGTTCTTGGGAAATGTTGTTCCTTTTGTAACTGAAATGCCTAAAATAAAAAATACCGATGGCAAAGAAGTTGTTCCTGATGTAAACGGTCCAGAATCTCTTTACTTTTTTAAAACTAGCATGGAACCTCACATCGGAGAAGTTTCTTATTTTAAGGTGATGAGTGGTAAGGTGCATGAAGGAGATGATTTGCTCAATGCCGATCGTGGCTCGAAAGAACGTGTCGCACAAATGTATGTAGTGGCAGGAGCCAATCGTGTTAAGGTTGAAGAACTTCAAGCGGGAGATATAGGGGCTATGGTGAAGCTGAAAGATGTGAAGACCGGAAACACTCTAAATGGTAAGGACTGTGACTATAAGTTTAATTTTATCAAATATCCAAACTCTAAATATACGCGTGCTATTCTTCCGGTCAATGCCGGAGATATGGAAAAAATGATGGCTTTGGTCAATCGGATGCGTGAAGAAGATCCTACATGGGCTGTTGAACAATCCAAAGAATTGCGCCAGACGTTAGTGCACGGACAGGGAGAATTTCATCTTCGGACATTGAAATGGCGTCTCGAGAATAACGAACATATACCCATTAAGTTCGAAGAACCTCGTATCCCTTATCGCGAAACCATAACGAAAGCTGCTCGTGCCGATTATCGTCATAAAAAACAATCGGGTGGTGCCGGACAGTTCGGCGAAGTACATCTGATTGTAGAACCGTATAAGGAAGGCGTGCCTGTCCCGACGTCATACAAGTTTAACGGACAGGAGTATAAGATTACTGTAAGAGGAACTGAGGAAATACCTTTAGAGTGGGGCGGAAAATTAGTCTTTATCAATAGTGTAGTGGGAGGTGCTATTGATGCCCGCTTTATGCCGGCTATATTAAAGGGTATTATGGCTCGTATGGAGCAAGGTCCTTTGACCGGCTCTTATGCTCGTGATGTTAGAGTGATCGTTTACGATGGAAAGATGCACCCTGTAGATTCGAATGAAGTGTCTTTTATGCTTGCCGGGCGTAATGCCTTTAGTGAAGCGTTCAAGAATGCCGGTCCTAAAATATTAGAGCCTATATATGACGTAGAAGTCTATGTTCCATCCGATAAGATGGGCGATGTAATGAGTGATTTACAAGGACGTCGTGCTGTTATTATGGGAATGAATAGCGAAAAAGGTTATGAAAAGCTGAGCGCTAAAGTTCCTCTTAAAGAGATGTCTTCGTATTCTACGGCTTTAAGTTCGCTTACTGGTGGTAGAGCTTCTTTCTCTATGAAGTTTTCCAATTATGAACTTGTGCCGGGCGATGTACAGACTCAATTGATTAAAGATTTTGAAGCAAAACAGACAGAAGACTAAATATTAATTCTCCTTTAATATTTTAACCGTATTCTCTTAAAAAGGATACGGTTTCTCTTTATAATAAGCTCTTGTATTTTCTATATTGAGTATATTTTCGCTAATAATACTTTGTTTTTGGTTAATTTTGATGATTTTATAGTTAAATCAGTTTAACTAATTAGGATTGTTAAAAGTAATATATTATTTTTGTTGTCATGAAGAAGACCACTATTTGGATATTAGGTATTATCATGGGGCTATCTTTTCTCGGCTTGCTATATTTGCAGGTGAGCTATATTGAAGAGATGGTTAAAATGCGCAACCAGCAATTTGATGCAGCTGTGAAACGTAGTTTGTTCCAGGTATCGAAAGATGTGGAATATAACGAAACTCAACGCTGGCTTATCGAAGATACTTCTGGTGCGGAACGTAAGACGTTGCAGTCTTCTCAACCGGGTTCGGACTTTGTTCAACAAACACAAGACTATATGCTTAAGTCTCCTGCCGGTTCGAGAGGTGCTATAGAGTATAAAACAATACCTGCTAATTCGACTACATTGCCTCAGGCGATGATCTCTCGTCGTCATGGGCTGAATACAATACCGCAAACGTCTCAAAGTTTAATAGAGGCCATTCGTAATCGTTACAGGTATCAGCGCTATTTGCTTGATGAGGTTGCTTGGCAAATGATTTACCATTCGGCTGATCAGGCAATAGGAGAACGTATTCGTTATAAAGATATTGATAACTATCTCAAACTTGATCTACTTAATGAAGGTATTGAACTACCATATCATTTTTCAATAATAGATAAAAACGGAAGAGAAGTGTATCGTTGTTCTGATTATGAGGATAAAGGAAGTGATATCTCTTATACCCAACCTCTTTTTCAAAACGATCCTCCGTCGAAAATGAATATATTGAAAGTGCATTTTCCTGCACGTAAAGATTATATATACAGTTCAATCAATTTTATGGTACCTTCTTTGATTTTTACGATTGTGCTGCTTATTACTTTTATATATACATTATTCATAGTCTTTCGCCAAAAGAAGCTTACCGAAATGAAAAATGACTTTGTGAATAATATGACACATGAATTTAAAACGCCTATTTCGACCATTTCATTGGCTGCTCAAATGCTGAAAGATCCGGCCGTTGGAAAGTCGCCTGCAATGTTTCAGCATATTTCTACGGTGATCAACGACGAAACAAAGCGATTGCGTTTCCAAGTTGAAAAGGTGTTGCAGATGTCTATGTTTGATCGCCAACAAACGATGCTTAAGAAGAAAACTCTTGATGGAAATGAATTGATAGAAGGCGTTACTAATACTTTCGCATTGAAAGTAGAACGTTATGAAGGGAAAATTACTTCGAGCCTTGAGGCTCAGAATTCTGAAATATTCGCAGACGAAATGCATTTGACGAATGTAATATTCAACCTGATGGATAATGCTGTGAAATATAAGAACCCGGATGTTAATTTGTTACTTAACGTCAAGACATGGAATGAATCGAATAACTTCATGATATCGATAGAAGACAATGGTATTGGTATTAAGAAAGATGATGTGAAAAAGATATTCGATAAATTCTACCGGGTACATACCGGCAATCTTCACGATGTTAAGGGATTTGGCTTGGGATTGGCTTATGTGAAGAAAATTATCTTGGCTCACAAAGGCACTATTCGGGTGGAAAGTGAACTAGGACAAGGGACTAAATTTGTTATTACATTACCTTTAAATAATTAGCAATATGGACGAGAAACTACGTATTTTGATGTGCGAAGATGATGAAAATCTTGGCATGCTCCTGAGAGAGTATCTTCAGGCAAAAGGTTATACTGCTGAATTGTATCCTGACGGTGAAGCAGGTTACAAAGCTTTCTTGAAAAGCAAATTTGATATTTGTGTCTTTGATGTGATGATGCCGAAAAAAGATGGATTTACATTGGCTCAAGATATTCGTGCAATTAATGCTGATGTACCTATTATCTTTTTGACAGCAAAAACATTGAAAGACGATATTTTGGCTGGTTTTAAGATTGGTGCTGACGACTATATTACCAAACCGTTCAGTATGGAAGAGCTTACTTTCCGTATTGAAGCTATCTTGCGTCGTGTTCGTGGTAAAAAGAGTAGAGAAAGCAACATCTATAAGATCGGTAAATTTACTTTCGATACCCAGAAGCAAATCTTAGCTTGTGGTGAGAAGCAGACAAAACTCACAACAAAGGAATCTGAGCTCTTAAGTTTGCTTTGTGCGCATGCCAATGAGATTCTTCAGCGAGACTTTGCTTTGAAGACTATTTGGATCGATGATAATTATTTCAATGCTCGTAGCATGGATGTTTATATCACAAAGTTGCGTAAGCATTTGAAAGATGATGAATCTATTGAGATTATCAACATTCACGGTAAGGGATATAAGTTGATTACTCCCGAACCTACTATCTAGAGTCAAAAAAACGAATAGGTTTTGTTATATAATAAGGTGCTGCATTCAAAAATGTTGCACCTTATTTTTGTTTTATGCAATAATCTGTTGTATTCTTGCTCAAAATAATGCAATTTGTGCATTTTTCACAAAGTTAGTTTGTCAGTATGAACCAAATGAGTAACTTTGCACCTCGAAAATATCGATTTTTAATAAAATAAGATTTATAGTATGAGTTTAAAAATTGTTGTATTGGCAAAACAAGTTCCCGACACACATAACGTAGGGAAAGATGCCATGACAGCCGAAGGAACAATCAATCGTTCGGCTCTACCTGCAATCTTTAATCCTGAAGATTTGAATGCTCTTGAGCAAGCTCTCAGACTTAAAGATGCTTTCCCCGGTTCAACCGTCACTATTCTTACGATGGGTCCAGGGCGTGCGGCAGATGTTATCCGTGAGGGACTTTATAGAGGTGCCGATAATGGTTATCTGCTTACCGATAGGGCTTTTGCCGGTGCCGATACTTTGGCTACTTCTTATGCTTTGGCTACAGCTATTCGCAAGATAGGTGATTATGATATTATTATTGGTGGTCGTCAGGCTATTGATGGCGATACAGCTCAAGTGGGTCCACAGGTCGCTCAAAAATTGGGACTTTCTCAGGTTACTTATGCAGAAGAAATTCTTAAGGTAGAAGATAAAAATATTACTATCAAACGTCATATTGATGGAGGTGTAGAGACGGTAGTTGCCCCTCTTCCCATCCTCATTACTATTAATAGTTCGGCGGCTCCTTGTCGTCCCCGTAATGCACGTCTAGTGATGAAATACAAGCGTGCTCTTGGTGTTCAAGAGAAAAGTGCTCTTGGTGATCAACTCGCTTATGCTGAACTTTATGAGCAACGTCCTTATCTTAATCTTGCCGAGTGGAGCGTGGCAGATGTCGAGGGTGATTTGCAACAATGTGGCCTTAACGGCTCACCTACCAAAGTGAAGGCGGTACGCAATATTGTGTTCCAAGCTAAGGAAAGCAAAGCGCTTGAGGGGAATGATAGTGATGTAGAAAGTCTTATTGTTGAACTGTTAGATAACAAGATAATAGGGTAATATGAACAACTTATTTGTATATTGTGAAATAGAAGATGGTATCGTTGCAGACGTCAGTCTGGAACTTCTTACCAAGGGCCGTTCGTTAGCCAACCAATTGGGTTGTCAACTCGAGGCTGTGGTTATTGGAACCAATCTTAAAGATGTAGAAAAGCAAGTATTGCCTTATGGTGTTGATAGAGTACATCTCTTTGATGGAGAAGGACTGTACCCTTATACTTCTGCTCCTCATTCGGCTATTCTAGTAAATCTATTCAAAGAAGAGAAGCCGCAAATAGCTCTGATGGGTGCTACTGTTATCGGTCGTGATCTTGGTCCTCGTGTTTCATCAGCACTTACTAGTGGTTTGACGGCTGATTGTACGGAGCTGGAGATTGGAAGTCATGAAGATAAAAAATTAGGTAAAACATACGATAATCTGTTGTATCAGATACGTCCTGCTTTCGGAGGAAATATTGTGGCAACGATTGTCAATCCTGAACATCGTCCTCAGATGGCTACTGTTCGTGAGGGAGTCATGAAAAAAGAGATTCTTGATCTTAATTATAAAGGTGAAGTGATTAATCATGATCCGAAAGCGTATACCGATTCTTTGGATTATTTGGTGAAAGTTATTGAACGTCATGTAGAAAAGTCTAAAAATAACTTGAAAGGTTCGCCTATTGTTGTGGCTGGTGGTTACGGTGTCGGCTCAAAAGAGAACTTCGCTTTGATTTATAAACTTGCAGATGTGCTTCATGCTGAAGTAGGTGCTAGCCGTGCAGCCGTTGATGCTGGTTTTATAGAACACGACCGTCAAATAGGACAGACGGGCCTTACTGTTCGTCCGAAACTTTATATAGCTTTCGGTATCAGTGGGCAGATCCAACATATTGCCGGTATGCAAGATAGTAGCATTATTATTTCGGTGAATACAGATCCCAATGCTCCTATTAATAAAATAGCTGACTATGTCATTACAGGTTCTATCGAAGAGGTCGTTCCTAAGATGATCAAGTATTACAAACAGCACAGCAAATAAAAACGATTTTAATAACAGAAAAATAATATGAGCAATTTTTATACAGATACTCCGGAACTCAAGCATCACTTGAACCATCCGCTCATGAAGAGAATTGTCGAACTGAAAGAGCGCAATTTCGCTGAAAAAGATAAGTTCGACTTTGCTCCTGTAGACTTCGACGATGCTATGGATAGCTATGATAAAGTGCTGACTATTATCGGCGATCTTTGTGAAAATGTTATTTCGCAGAATGCAAAAGATATAGATCTTGAAGGACCTCATTGTGGCAATGGCCGAGTAGAATATGCGTCTGGAACGAAAGCCAATATTGATGCTTGTCGTAAAGCAGGATTGATGGGTATCGATATGCCTCGCCGATTGGGTGGCTTGAATTTCCCTGTTACTCCTTATATTATCGCAGCCGATATTGTAAGTCGTGCCGATGCAGCTTTCGAAAATTTATGGGGATTACAAGACTGTGCTGAGACAATTTATGAATTTGCCAATGAAGAGCAAAAGCAACGCTATATTCCCAGAATTTGTGAAGGTGAGACTATGTCAATGGATCTTACCGAACCCGATGCTGGTTCAGATCTTCAAGCCGTAATGTTGAAAGCTACCTTTGATGAAGCTAATAATTGCTGGCGGTTGAATGGAGTAAAGCGTTTCATTACTAATGGTGATTCTGATATTCATTTGGTTTTGGCACGTTCCGAAGAGGGCACTACCGACGGACGCGGACTTTCAATGTTCATTTATGATAAACGTGATGGTGGTGTTACTGTTCGCCGTATTGAAGATAAAATGGGTATTCATGGTTCTCCTACTTGCGAGTTGGTATACAAAAATGCAAAATGCGAACTTTGTGGGGACCGTAAATTAGGACTTATCAAGTATGTGATGGCTCTGATGAATGGTGCTCGTTTGGGTATTGCAGCACAGAGTGTAGGTATCTCTCAGGCGGCTTACAATGAGGCTTTGGCTTATGCCAAGGATCGTAAACAGTTCGGTAGGGAGATTATAGGCTTTCTTGCTGTTGATGAAATGTTGTCATTGATGAAAGCTAAGCTAGAGGCTTCTCGCTGCCTACTTTATGAAACAGCTCGTATGGTTGATGTCTATAAGGCTCTTGATGATATATCAAAAGAACGCAAACTTACACCAGAGGAACGCCAAGAACAAAAAACATATTCTAAATTAGCCGATAGCCTTACTCCTTTGGCAAAAGGTATGGGAAGTGAATATGCTAATCAGAATGCATACGATTGTATTCAGATTCACGGTGGTTCGGGATTTATGAGAGATTATACTTGTGAACGCCTGTATCGTGATGCCCGTATTACTTCTATTTATGAAGGTACGACCCAATTGCAAGTCGTTGCGGCTATCCGCTATGTGACAAACGGCTCTTATCTAAGTCAAATTAAGACTTTCGAGGCTGCTTCCGTTGCTCCTGAATTTGAATCTTTGAAGCAGCGTGTTGCAGCTATGACAGAGAAATATGCTGCTAGTGTTGCTAAGGTTGAAGAAGTGAAAAATCAATGTCACTTGGACCTTTGTGCTCGTCACTTGGTTGAAATGGCTGGACATATTATTATGTCTCACTTACTTTTGCAATCTGCTTCAACAGATGCGGATTTATTCCGCAAAACGGTGAATGTTTATGTACGTTATGCTGAATCAGAAGTTCAAAAGAATAGTAGCTTTGTATTGAACTTAAGTTTGGAAGATGTAGAACTTTATCGTCATTAAAGTGAATTATACAGGCTGTTTTTAGTCTGCTATTATAAAAAGAAGAACGACCACATTGATAACTTTGTGGTCGTTCTTTTTTTATAGAAAGGAATAGATTATTTGTTGAGTAAATAATAGGCGGCTTGTAATAACTTATTTTTTAGCGGTAGAGGATAATTGGGGTGGGACAAGAGAAATGTTTTGACTTGTTCTCTGGCTTCATCGCTTTGATGTCCCGCCAAAAGAGCAGTGACCCAACCTTTTGGGAAGAAAATATCGCCGGTACGTTGTATCTCTTCTAATGCGTTAAGCCCTGGAGTAATGTATTTGTTTGCAAATTGTTCGCGTAGAGGGCTGTTAAGTAACGCCAATAGCCGTTCTGCCCATGGTTCGATGGTTCTGTTTTCTTGTTGGAGGAGCAAGTTGAATAATCTGTTCTGTTCTGCTTCATCTGGTGTACATCCACGACTTATGTAGTCAAACTCTCTGCGTCGGTCGAAATTACTTATTCGTTGGCGTTCTTTGTTGATGATTGATTCCCATTCGTCTTGTTTGCGTATAGCCAATTGATAGGAAAGTGACATGTAGTCGTCTTCATTGAGCGATTCGTCTATTTGTTCATTCCATAGTTTGTACAAATTCGCAATAACGGTAGTATCAGTAGCAAGGGTAAATAAAGTTCTTTTTAGTTTCTGTCTACATGACGGGATAGTATGGTTGCAACTCATTTCCCAAATTTGACGTTCGGATATCTTTCTGGATTGTCCTCTCTGGTGAAATACAATTGTTGAAAGATAGTTGCAACATGTAGATGCGATTAGAGCATTTTTTTCTTTTTTCAATCCTTCTAATAATGATGTAGCACAATCATCTGTTTGTATTTTGTGCATCAGAAAATTTTCGTAGATGGTTATTAAAGCTGCTTCTCGGTTAATATCTTTACCTTTATCCCATTCTTTTAATAAGTGCTGTGTGCTATTGTTGTCTGTTATAAATCTCCCATATCCTGTCCCATCATAGTTTGGTATAATGTTTTCGCTGCAAGCATTTTTTAGTTTGGCTACTACCACTTTGTCTTTCATATTAATGTCCACTATTTGTATGACATTCCCATGAGCTGCAATCGCCATCTTGAAATGTTGTTGCCACAAATATCCTCTACCTAAAGGATCGTTTTGGGTGACAATTATTTTGTTGTTTGATAGTTTTGATGTGATATCGGGCATGCCTTTTTGTTTTACCCATACTTCGCTGAACTCTTTTAGTTTTGCATGCGGTGCCTCTTTGCGCAATATTTCAATTAAATCATCCCAATCGGCATTCGAGAATGCATATCGGCACAAATACTTCTGAAGTCCTTTGCGAAAAGCTTCACTTCCCATTTGAGTTTCTAGATTCCGCATCATCACGGGGGCTTTTTGGTATATAATGTTGCCGTATAGCAATCCTGCATTTTGCAGATTGTCCAATGGTTGTTGGATCGGGTGGGTGCCTGCGGTTCGATCTTCTTCAAGGGCATTTATTTGGTATGCCTTCAAGAAGTTGAGCTTGTGGTTGATATTTGGAAATTGTTGTGCAGATATTTTTGATGCCATATAGTTAGCAAAGACTTCTTTAGTCCATACGTCGTTGAACCATTTCATTGTCACCATGTCACCAAACCAACTGTGAGCAGTCTCGTGTGCAATAAGTTCTACTCTGTTCAATTCTTCATCTGGGGAAGGACGGTCACTTATAAACATTCGCTTATCGTTATAGAGTACTGCTCCTATATGTTCCATACCTCCAAATTGGAATCCCGGTAGAATAATTAAGTCATATTTTGAAAAGGGGTAGGGTATTTTAGTATATTCCTCCATCCATTTTATAGATGAAAATACTTGATCGAATATGAGAGGTAGTTGCGCTATCTTTTTGGAATCTGTTTCTCGATAATATGCATTCACTAGTCGACCGTTTCGAACGCTACTTTTTGTTTCGAACTTGCCTGTAACAAATGAAAAAAGGTAGGTTGATATGGGTTCGGTCTCTTTGAATACTACTGTTTTTCTACTTCCGTCGCAAGTCTCTTTTATTTGTTTACCACCTGCGATTGTTTTCCATCCTATTGGGACCTCTAAGGTTAGGCTGAAGCGAGCCTTTAAATCTGGCTGATCAAAACAAGGGAATGCTTGTCGGGCATGGTCGGGCACAAATAACGTATAGAGATAATCAATATTTCTATTTAGAGGTTTGTCGCCTGCAATAAATGAAATGGTGATTTTGTTGTCTCTATGACTAAATATTGTGGAATTCAAGATGATGTGTTCATTTTGAAATGTGAAAGGTACTTGGTTTCCGTTTACTTCCACTTCTTTCAATTGTGAATTTTCTGCTTTGAAGTCTATCACTACATTCGAAATATCTTTGTTGAACGAGAAACAAATGCTTTCTTCTCCTTTTATGGGTGTGCTTTTTGTTTCGGGTATTTGGAAGAATAACTGATAGCATACATCTTTAATTTCTGCTTTTCTTTTTTGAGCCAATTCAAATGATACACCGGATGTGTAAATCGGACTTAAATACTCTTTGGCTGAGGCACAAAAAGGAAAATATAGCGCTGCTATTATTAAAAAGAATTTTTTAAGAGATGTCATGGTATTTCGATATTGATTCGTTATAGGGACAAAAATACGACTTTTTTGTGATTCACTTATGCTGTTCTTCTTTTTACTTGAACCCTAATAAATAAACTTGTATTAATAATTGAAATTGTGTTTATGATATCTCTAAAATTGAATATGTATCAAACCATTTATTTTTTTTGTAGGCAGTCGGTAATTGTGGTGTACTGAATTTGGTTGACGGCTAAACACTAAAGAAAGGTGAACAATCAGTGAGAAATCTTATATGTTGAACAAATAGAGTGCAGTTAGTCAAAGAGGCAATATAACGGCATATAAAAACATTCAAGATGAAGATTTTTAATGAAATATAGTAGGCAATAATAATTTTATTTGTAACTTTGTAGCCCGATATTCATAATGAAATACTTCGTTGTGCGTTAGAAAATAAAAGGAAATGGGAAAATTTGATGAGTATAATATCGATTTGAAAGGGTTGCAAGCTGATACTTCTGAATTTGAGTTCCAGCTTGATAGTCTTTTCTTTACTCATATCGATGCTCCTGAAATTCAAAAGGGAAATATACAGGCAAAGTTAAAGGTCGCCCGTAAATCTCAATCGTTTGAATTGACTTTTCATTGTGAGGGTTATGTCATTGTTCAATGTGATAGATGCTTGGACGAAATGGAACAACCTATTACTGCAGACGACAAGTTGAAAGTGAAATTCGGAGAAAAATATGCTGATGAGGGAGATGATATCGTTATTGTTCCCGAGTCAGAAGGAGCTATCAATGTCGCGTGGTTTTTGTATGAATTCATTGCCTTGGCGGTTCCGATGAAACATGTACATCCTGTAGGAAAGTGCAATAAGTCGATGACCGGGCAACTCAAAAAACACCTTGTAACGTCTGATGATGATATGTCTGATGAAGAAACAGGAGCGTTGGAAGATGAAGGTGGTGTGGAAGAAGAAAGCAGTGAACAACCAATTGACCCGCGTTGGGAAGGCTTGAAAAAAATGATAGATAATAATTAAAAATATAGTAAAATGGCACATCCTAAAAGAAGACAATCTAAAACAAGAACAGCAAAAAGAAGAACTCATGATAATGCAGTAGCTCCTACATTGGCTCTCTGCCCAAATTGTGGCGCATGGCATGTATATCATACTGTATGCGATTCTTGTGGTTATTACAGAGGTAAAGTTGCAATAGAAAAAGAAGCGGCTGTATAATCGGTTTCTCCTTTTTATGAAAACTTATTATCGGATGGCAAACGAAAAAACTCTTCTTTGTCATCCGTTACAGTAAATATTGCAAACTTAAGACTTATTTAATGGAGAAGATAAATGCAGTAATCACCGGCGTTGGAGGATATGTTCCCGATTATGTCTTGACAAACGATGAGTTGTCCAAGATGGTTGATACCAATGACGAGTGGATTATGACACGTATCGGTGTCAAAGAGCGTAGAATATTAAACGAAGAAGGACTCGGCACGTCGTATATGTGTCGTAAAGCTTGTAAACAGCTGATTCGTCGTACCCACACCAATCCCGATGATGTTGATTTAATAATTGTTTCGACTTCTACTGCCGATTACCATTTCCCTTCGACTGCTTCTATACTATGTGATAAGTTGGGCTTGAAGAATGCTTTTGCATTTGATCTTGGAGCAGCTTGTTGCGGCTTCCTCTATTTGATGGAAGTAGGAGCTAATTTTATTCGTTCCGGAAGATATAAGAAAGTGATAATCGTTGGTGGTGATAAAATGTCGTCAATGGTTGATTATACCGACCGTTCTACTTGTCCGATATTTGGCGATGGAGCTGCTGCTTTCATGCTGGAACCGACAACAGAAGATGTAGGTATTTTGGATAGTATGTTGCGTACGGATGGTAAAGGTTTACCTTTCTTGCACATGAAAGCTGGCGGTTCGGTTTGTACTCCTTCATATTTTACGATTGAAAATAAAATGCACTACATCTATCAGGATGGACGTACTGTTTTCAAGTATGCGGTAAAAAATATGTCGGATATAACAGCTGCTTTGGCTGAGAAGGATGGACTGAACAAGGATAATATTCAATGGATTATTCCTCATCAGGCCAATCTTCGTATCATTGATGCTGTGGCTCATCGTATGGAAGTTCCTATTGAGAAGGTACTTATTAATATTGAGAAATACGGTAATACAAGTGCTGGTACACTTCCATTGTGTGTATGGGATTTTGAAGAACGCCTGAAGAAAGGTGATAATATCTTGTTCACAGCTTTTGGTGCCGGTTTTGTATGGGGTGCCGTTTACGTTAAATGGGGATACGACGGAAAGAAGCGTAAAGAAGAGGAAGACGCCCAGAAAGATTAGAAATTATTTGAAATAATAATAATAGTTTTGAAGAAACGCATCCTATTAAATATTCGATGCGTTTTTTTTTCCAATAAAAATGGTTTATGCATAAAGCAGGTTTTGTTAATATTGTTGGTAATCCAAATGTGGGTAAGTCTACCCTGATGAATGTGTTGGTAGGCGAGAAAGTGTCTATTGCTACGTTCAAGGCACAGACTACTCGACACCGTATTATGGGAATATTCAATACGGATGATGTCCAAATAGTATTTTCTGATACTCCAGGAGTATTGAAACCGAATTATAAGTTGCAAGAATCAATGCTCAACTTCTCGGAGTCGGCACTTATTGATGCCGATGTATTGTTGTATGTCACCGATATGGTAGAGCAAATCGATAAGAACGAAGAATTTGTATCGAAGGTCAATAGAACTGATGTCCCGATTCTGCTACTTATTAACAAGATAGATCTGAGCAATCAAGAAGATCTTACCAAGAGGGTAGAGGCTTTGCAGGCATTGATTCCGAAGGCCGAAATCATCCCTATTTCTGCTTTAGCCAAGTTTAATGTCGATTATGTAATGAAACGTATTCAGGCTTTGTTGCCCGATTCGCCTCCTTACTTTGATAAAGATCAACTTACCGACAAACCAGCACGCTTTTTTGTGACAGAGATTATCCGAGAAAAGATTTTGCTGTATTATGATAAAGAAATACCATACTCGGTCGAGGTGGTTGTCGATTCGTTTGATGAAGACAAAAAAAGAATAGTCATTCATGCTACTATATATGTTGAACGCGATTCACAAAAGGGAATCATTATAGGTAAACAAGGGCTTACTTTGCGAAAAGTTGGTTCTGAAGCTCGTCGTGATTTGGAGAAGTTTTTTGGAAAGCCTATCTTTCTCGAAACCTTCGTCAAAGTGGATAAAAATTGGCGTAATTCTGATAAGGAGTTGCGTAATTTCGGATATGAGCAGGTTGATTGATAGAACTTGCATAAGTTTTAGTCTCTCTTGAGACTATAAAATAGAACATAATATTAAGAAGGTAAGAAAATGGGAAATTTAGTCGCAATTGTAGGACGCCCCAATGTGGGAAAATCGACGTTGTTCAATCGATTGACAGAAAGCCGTCGGGCTATTGTCAATGACGAAGCCGGTACGACCCGTGACAGGCAGTATGCTAAGTGCGAATGGCAGGGCAATACTTTTTCACTTATAGATACCGGTGGTTGGGTAGTCAATTCGGACGATGTCTTTGAAGAAGAAATTCGTAAGCAGGTAATGATAGCTGTTGATGAGGCCGATGAAATATTGTTTGTTGTTGATGCCGAGAATGGAATGACGGATTTGGATATGATGGTGGCATCAGTATTGCGTCGTGTCAAGAAGCCGATCATCGTTGTTGCCAATAAGGTTGATTCAAATGGTCAGCAGTATGGTGCTGCCGAATTTTATAAATTGGGTCTTGGCGATCCATATTGCATTTCGGCTATGACAGGTAGTGGCACGGGCGACTTACTCGATATGGTTGTTGCAAAATTCGATAAAAAGGTCGAAGAAGAACTCGAGGAAGATGTTCCTCGTTTTGCTGTCGTTGGTCGTCCTAATGCAGGAAAATCTTCCATTGTCAATGCTTTTATTGGAGAAGACCGCAATATTGTTACTGAAATAGCAGGAACAACCCGCGACTCTATCTATACTCGTTACAATAAGTTTGGTTTCGACTTTTATTTGGTAGATACAGCTGGCATTCGAAAGAAAAATAGGGTTAATGAAGATATGGAATACTATTCCGTTATTCGTTCTATCCGTGCCATTGAAAATTCAGATGTTTGTGTCTTAATGGTTGATGCCACTCGGGGTATTGAAGGTCAAGATTTGAATATATTTTCGTTAATACAGCGCAACCAAAAAGGGCTTGTGGTAGCAGTCAACAAATGGGATTTGGTAGAGAATAAAGATGTTAAGTCTATGAAATTCTTTGAAGATGCTATTCGTCAACGCTTTGCTCCTTTTACTGATTTTCCTATTCTGTTTGTTTCTGCTAAAACCAAACAACGTATATTCAAGGTTATCGATACGGCTATTACCGTATACAAAGATCGTGTACGCAAAGTGCCTACTGCAAAACTAAACGAAGCGATGTTGGCAGAGATTGAGGCATATCCACCACCATCAATCAAGGGGAAATATATTAAGATAAAGTATGTTACTCAGTTGCCCAATACTCGTATCCCATCGTTTGTCTTCTTTGCCAATTTGCCGCAATACGTCAAAGAGCCGTATAAGCGCTTTTTGGAAAATAAGATTCGAGAGAAATGGCAATTCACAGGGACACCTATTAATGTCTTTATCCGACAGAAATAAAAAATATCCGGCAAATGTGTATTTATACCTTTTGCCGGATATTTTTCTTTCTATTATGTTATTGCTTCTTACTTGTCCTCTTTTGTTAGAGGCTATTTGTTGAACTCTAAGTCTTTTACTTTCTTAAGTATGTCCGAAGAGAATATAAAATTGTTCAACTCTTTGTTTTTAGAGTGAAGAACCTCATCTTTGTTGCCCGACCATTCAATGTGTGAGTTGCAGATAAATATGATACTGTCTCCTATGTCTATTACAGAATTCATGTCGTGCGTGTTGATGATGGTTGTTGTATTATATTCTTCGGTGATACCATGTATTAGTTCATCAATCACTAAAGATGTTTTTGGGTCAAGACCGGAGTTCGGTTCATCGCAAAATAAATACTGTGGATTCAAAGCTATTGCTCTTGCAATGGCAACTCGCTTTTGCATACCGCCACTTATTTCGCCCGGAAATTTGTCTTTTGCCTCTCCTAACTTTACTCTGTTAAGGCAAAATCTTGCCCTTTTTTCACGTTCTATATAGGTTTTGTTGCTAAACATGTTGAGTGGTAGCATCACGTTCTGCAATACATCAAGAGAGTCAAATAAAGCTGAGCTTTGAAATATCATACCTATTTCGCGTCGCAGATCTTTTATCTGATGTTTGTTCATGTCAAGTAGGTTGCGATTGTCATATAGTACTTCGCCTTTCTCGGGAGTAAGTAATCCGACTATGCACTTCATCAGCACAGTTTTACCCGACCCGCTTTGCCCGATGATCAAGTTGGTCTTGCCACTTTCAAAGGTCGTATTGATATCACTCAATACTGCTTTATTGTCAAATATCTTATGTAAATGTTTAATTTCTATCATCCCATTAATAATTGAGTAAGCACTAAATCCGAAAAAAGAATCAATACGCTGCTCGATACTACCGAGTCGGTCGATGCCTTTCCTACATCAATAGATCCTCCTTTTACGGTGTAGCCATAGTATGCCGATACACTCGATATAATGAATGCAAAGAATAGCGATTTGATAAAACTAGACCATACATACCATTCCACAAAATCGTATTGCAAACCATATTCCAGATCAATAGCTGTCATTATGTGTAGAAACCAGCAAGAGCAATAGGCTCCGATGATGCCTGCAAATATGCTGAAAGTAACCAATATAGGAATGATCGTTATCATTGCTGCAATCTTGGGCAATATCAAGAAATTTGCCGAATTGATGCCCATTATTTCGAGTGCGTCTATTTGTTGGGTCACTCGCATAGTGCCAAGTTCGGAGGCAATATTCGAACCGACTTTGCCTGCCAATATCAGACACATTATAGAAGAGGAAAACTCCAACAGCATGATTTCGCGTGTTACGTAACCTACTGTCCAGCGTGGAAGCAGTGGGTTGGAAATATTCAGCTTGATTTGAACAGTAATTACTGCACCGATAAATAACGAAATCAGTAGCACTATTCCGATAGAACTGATGCCCAATTCTGCTATTTCGTTGGCATATCTTCTCAGAGACATTCGCATCCGGTCGGGACGCCCGAATACTCGTTTCATTAAGATGAGATACTCCCCAAAAGTTCTTAATCCATTTAGTAAAAACATAAGTTGTAATATTTGCAGCTACAAAGTTACGCTTTTAGATAGATTTTTGCTACATTTGCCGCAAAATACTTTGGTTATGGAAGATAGAAAAATGGTTCTTCGCACTGAAAATTTGGTGAAACGATATGGAAAGCGTACCGTTGTCAGTCATGTGTCGATAAATGTGGAGCAAGGAGAAATTGTTGGATTGCTAGGCCCTAATGGAGCTGGTAAAACCACTTCTTTCTATATGACAGTAGGACTAATAACCGGTAATGAAGGGCGTATTTTTCTAGACAATTTGGATATAACCAAGTTTCCTGTACACAAAAGAGCTAAAGCAGGTATCGGGTATCTACCACAAGAGGCTTCTGTATTTCGTCAGATGAGTGTGGAAGACAATATTATTTCTGTGCTCGAAATGACTGATAAACCCCGCGAATACCGTAAAGAGAAACTCGAAAGTCTGATAGCTGAATTCCGCTTGCAGAAGGTGCGCAAGAATAAAGGTAACCAACTTTCTGGTGGTGAACGACGCCGTACTGAAATAGCTCGCTGTCTGGCAATAGATCCTAAATTTATTATGCTCGACGAACCTTTTGCCGGAGTCGACCCTATTGCCGTTGAAGACATTCAACAGATAGTCTATCGGCTTAAATATAAGAATATAGGAATTCTTATAACGGACCATAACGTCCAGGAAACGCTGAGTATTACCGATCGTGCCTATTTACTTTTTGAAGGTAAAATCCTTTTTCAGGGTACTCCCGAAGAACTTGCAACCAACAAAATTGTTCGAGAGAAATATCTTAGTAATAGTTTTGTCTTACGCCGCAAAGATTTTCAGGCAGAAGAAGATCGTCGTCAAGAAGAGTTTCATCATCGTCAGGAAGAAGCGGCTGAAGAGGCTGTGGAAGCAAAAGAATTGGCCGAAGCCGAACATCATTCGAAGAGAAAAATACATTTGTTTTCTATCCCCGATTTGTTGAAGAGCAAAAAGACTCAATCACCTGCAAAAGAAGACGACGAAAAGGCCTCTCAAAAGGACGAGAAGTAAGATACACTTTCGTTCATGAATTAAATTCGTTGTTTATAAATATTGTTGGTGCGAATGGAATTGCTTAATTCTATTTACACAAGTTCTTGTGAATATTGTTGGTGTGTAATGCCTTGCTTGCTATCTGACCTAATTTTGCTTGAAAATGATTGATGTTTAGTCTTTCCAAAAAGGTGAATCCGCTATGGGAATGTAGATCGGCGAATTTCTGGCTCCTTCTTTGTCGAATATGGCAGAAGGTCCTTTGCACAACTCATTCAATCGGCGTATGGCTGTTGTTCTTGTCAGTCCAAGCAGTGTCTGAAACTCTGCACGGGTAATGCTGCCGTGATGTTTAAAGAAATCTTTCAAAATCATTTGCTTTTCGGCATAAGTGGTGCTGGCAGAATGCCGCTTGATTGGTGAGCGGTAGAAATCGATACCCGTCAGTCGCGACATCAAAATCTTGTCTGGAGTAAAACCCACTGTTCGTACTCTTATTTGATGATTGTTGATGGATTTGGCGTTGCTTGCCGGGTCCGCCTCTATGATAAGGTAGAAATACCCTAGTCCTTCTATATGAAAGCGATTGCCGCTACCTACCTCATTGGCCATGTTGCACGAAAGTTGGTCTACGGATAGAGAAATGTCTCCCTCGCTTGCAGTACACTGACTTGCAATAGCCCTTTTAATTCTTTGAAAATCAATTAAGTCCGATTTGGCTACGCGCACGTGGTAGCTATTCTTTGAATGTTCTGATTGAGGACTTTTGTAAATGTCATAGTATACTTTTTTTCTGCTCATAAGGTAGTATTTTGTATAAGATTAAGTTACTGTTATCGTCCCACCTTGGTGGGATGTATGTCTCATATAGGTGGTACGTGCGTCCCACTGCGCTGAAACGTGCGTCCCACTATAGTGGGAACATGATTTTATCAGTACAAAAATACAATTTCTTTCTTTTGTTTTTATAAAATCAAGCGGAAGTTTTCGAGAAAGGAATGGCTGCTTTCAGACCGTTTCAGAGACGTCTTGTTTCCTGCGAATTTGTAAGAAAATGAAGGCGTAATCTTATAATCTCGTTTTTGGAGGTGCCGAAAGATAACATTGGCTTATCGGAGTCCTTATTTGAAATCTTATACGATCTGTCTACAGCCTTTGTCTGTCTCTTTTGTGCACTATGTACTCTTTGTGGCATACTTTTTGCAATAGACTAATATAAATGCGGATAGGGATTGAAAGGTTATAACAAAGATTTGTGGGCTGCAAATGTCGTAAGGCGGATGATAAAATCATTTATATAAGTCATAATTCATTAAATTCCTTTGTTATTTGAAAGATTAGCACTAATTTTGTCCGCTTAAAATGCAATTGGTTAGATTTATAAATCAAATAAATAGTTGTCAAGAATGGACATTACATTTCAAAACATTGATGCCGTAAGCGGACTGCTTACAATAAAGCTTGAGAAAGCCGATTATCAGAATGAAGTTGATAAATCGTTGAAGAACTACCGCCAGAAAGTGCAAATGAACGGATTCCGTAAAGGAATGGTTCCACTGGGATTGGTGACTAAGATGTATGGCGCAGCCGTTAAGTCGGAAGAGATCAACAAAATTCTCAGTCAGAAAATTTACGATTATATCAAAGAAAACAATCTGAAAACTTTAGGAGAGCCTTTGTCGGATGAGGAAAAACAGCAGCCTATAGATTTCGATACAATGGATGACTTCGAATTTGTGTTCGATATCGCTCTTTCTCCTGATTTTAAAGCAGAAATTTCTAAGAAAGATAAAGTAGATTATTATACAATCGAGGTAAGCGATAAAATGGTCGACGACCAAATAGGAATGTATCGTAACCGCCTGGGAGAACACAAGCAAGTTGAGTCTTTCGAAGGAAAAGATATGCTGAAGGGTCTTCTTGTAGAACTAGATGAGAAAGGTGCGGCAAAAGAAGATGGCATCACGGTAGAAGATGCAGTGATGATGCCCGAATATATGCACAGCGACGATGACAAAAAACTTTTTGAGGGCGTTAAAGTTGGCTCTAAAGTTAATTTCAATCCGAGAAAGGCTTATGATAATAATGAGGTAGAAATAGCTTCTCTCTTGAAAAAGAAGAAAGAAGAAATAGCTGATATGAAATCGGATTTCTCTTACGAAATAAAAGAAATCACTCGCTTCGTGCCGGGAGAAATAGACGAGAAATTGTTTGATTCTGTTTATGGTAAGGATGTAGTGAAGAATGAAGAGGATTTTCGTGCTAAAGTGAAAGAAGATATCGCTCTCCAATTGATCCCAAATAGTGATTACAAACTATTGCTTGATGTAAAAGCAATGTTCGAAAAGAAATTGGGCAAACTCGAATATCCTGATAAGTTGTTGAAGAGAATTATGCTTTTGAACAATAAAGACAAGGATGAAAAATTTGTTGACGATAATTACGATAATAGCATCAAGGCTCTTCAATGGCAACTCATTAAAGAACAGTTGGTAGAAGCTAATGACATAAAGGTAGAAAACGAAGACATTACTAAAATGTGCGAGAATACTGCCCGTGCTCAGTTTGCTCAATATGGGATGCCCAATGTACCTGCCGATCTTTTGAAGAGCTATGTTCAACAAATGATGTCCAAGAAAGAAACTGTTAATGAAATGGTAGACCGTGTGGTAGAAGATAAGTTGATGGCTATCTTCAAAGAGCAACTCACACTGAACAACAAAACTGTTTCGGACGAAGAATTTAAAAAAATGTTAGAGAAGTAATACTCCGATAAATAGTTATAAGAAAGGTATAGGTGCGGAGTCTCTCAATGACGTACTTATGCCTTTTTTGTTAAAAAGAAAGGATTAACAAAATGGATGATTTTAGGAAATATGCAACTAAGCATTTAGGGATGAGTAGCATGGCACTTGATGATGTTATCAAAGCGCAAAACGGTTATTTGAATCCTTATATCTTGGAGGAACGCCAACTCAATGTGACACAACTAGACGTTTTCTCGCGCTTAATGATGGATCGCATCATCTTCTTGGGTACTCAAATAGACGATTATACGGCCAATACATTGCAGGCTCAACTACTTTATCTGGATTCTGTCGATCAAGGTAAAGACATATCTATTTATATAAATTCGCCTGGTGGTTCGGTCTATGCAGGACTTGGTATTTACGACACGATGCAATTTATCTCGAGTGATGTGGCTACTATTTGTACAGGTATGGCTGCTTCGATGGCAGCAGTATTGCTTGTGGCTGGTTCGGAGAAAAAACGTTCGGCTCTACCTCATTCGCGTGTCATGATTCATCAACCGATGGGTGGTGTGCAAGGACAAGCTTCGGATATCGAGATTACGGCTCGTGAAATTCAAAAAACGAAGAAAGAACTTTATACGATTATAGCTACTCATTCTCATACTGATTTTGAGAAAGTGTGGGCCGATTCGGATCGTGATTATTGGATGACGGCTCAAGAGGCGAAAGACTATGGAATGATTGATGAAGTGCTGGTAAAGAAATAACGATGGCGGGTAAACAAAAAAATAGATGTAGCTTTTGTGGGCGCACAGAAGATGAAGTTGGATTCATGATTAGTGGACTCAATGGTTTTATCTGCGAAGATTGTGCTCAGCAGGCTTATGATATAACGCAAGGAGCATTAGGGTTCAAGAATAAAACGTCTGCTGATGTTACTGCGTTGGACTTGAATACGCTTCCTAAACCCAAAGACATCAAAACTTTTTTAGACCAGTATGTCATTGGGCAAGAAGATGCCAAACGATATTTGTCTGTATCAGTCTATAATCATTATAAACGTTTGTTGCAAAAGAACGACGGTGATGAGGTTGAAATCGAGAAATCCAATATCGTTATGGTGGGCAGTACCGGTACGGGTAAGACATTGCTTGCTCGAACCATTGCCAAGATGCTGCATGTGCCATTTACGATTGTCGATGCTACGGTATTAACTGAGGCCGGCTATGTAGGTGAAGATATTGAAAGTATTCTGACTCGTTTGCTTCAGGTTGCCGATTATAATGTTCCCGAAGCAGAACGGGGTATTGTCTTCATCGATGAGATTGATAAAATAGCTCGTAAAGGCGATAACCCTTCTATCACTCGCGATGTGAGTGGCGAAGGTGTTCAGCAGGGATTGCTCAAATTACTCGAAGGATCGGTTGTATTGGTTCCACCTCAGGGAGGACGTAAACATCCCGATCAGAAGATGATTTCGGTGAATACTAAGAACATCCTTTTTATTTGTGGAGGAGCTTTTGATGGTATCGAAAGGAAGATCGCGCAACGTCTCAATACTCATGTAGTAGGTTATAATGCGGATCGTAAAGCGATGATGATAGACAAGGATAACATGATGCAATACATTGCACCACAAGATTTGAAGTCGTTCGGACTTATTCCTGAAATCATAGGACGTTTGCCTGTGCTTACTTATCTCAATCCTTTGGACAGAACTGCATTGCGTAGTATTTTGACCGAACCGAAGAACTCGATTATCAAACAGTATATCAAGCTGTTCGAAATGGATGGTGTGAAATTGGTTTTTGCCGACGATGTTTATGAATTTATTGTCGATAAAGCGATAGAATATAAATTGGGAGCTCGTGGATTGCGCTCTATTGTAGAAACAATTATGATGGACGTGATGTTTGAAATCCCTTCGCAAAAAAAGAAGACATATAACGTAACGATTGAATATGCACGTAAACAGTTGGGAAAAGCCAACTTACGGCATTTGCAATTGACCGAATAGAACAGAAAAAGGAAGAACTTAAAAGAGTTCTTCTTTTTTTATAAAATATTTCTCTAAAATATGCTTGCTATATTCAAAGTTGTTTATAACTTTGTTTCTAATAGTATTATATATATCGACTTTAAATTTTGAATTGGGTAAAAGAAGTTATTAGAATATGACAGAGAAAAATCAACTGTTAGAACAATTAAAGAAAAATTTTGGATTTGATAAATTTAAAGGTAATCAAGAGGCCATTATTGAGAATCTACTGGAAGGAAACGATACGTTTGTGCTGATGCCTACTGGAGGCGGTAAATCGTTGTGTTATCAATTACCGTCTTTGTTGATGAATGGTACGGCAATTGTAATTTCTCCGCTCATTGCCTTGATGAAGAACCAAGTTGATGCTATGCGCAATTTCAGTGAAGAAGATGGTGTGGCTCATTTTATCAATTCATCGCTTAATAAAGGTGCTATTGAGCAGGTAAAAGAAGATATCCGTGGCGGAAAGACAAAACTACTATACGTTGCTCCTGAGTCATTGACGAAAGACGAATATGTAGAATTTCTTAAGACGGTAGAAATTTCGTTTTATGCTGTTGACGAAGCACATTGTATTTCCGAATGGGGACATGATTTTCGTCCGGAATATCGTCGGATACGTCCTATAATAAATGAAATAGGTAAAGCTCCTGTTATCGCGTTGACAGCTACGGCTACGCCTAAAGTGCAACATGATATTCAGAAAAACTTAGGCATGAACGATGCCAAGGTTTTTAAGTCTTCGTTTAACAGACCTAACTTGTATTATGAAGTTCGCCCTAAAACAAGCAATGTAGATAAGGATATTATAAAGTTTATTCGTAATAATTCTGATAAATCCGGTATAATTTATTGTTTAAGTCGTAAAAAGGTTGAAGAATTGGCCGCTATTCTGCGTGCTAATGGTATTAGTGCACAAGCTTATCATGCAGGAATGGATGCTGCCAGTCGCAGTAAAACTCAAGATGATTTCTTGATGGAGAAAATCAATGTTATCGTGGCGACTATCGCTTTCGGTATGGGTATTGATAAGCCGGATGTACGTTTTGTTATACATTATGATATACCCAAAAGTTTGGAAGGGTATTATCAGGAAACTGGTCGTGCCGGGCGCGATGGTGGTGAAGGTCAATGTATAACATTTTATTCTAATAAGGATATTCAGAAATTGGAAAAATTCATGCAAGGTAAGTCTGTCTCAGAACAGGAAATAGGTAAACAGTTGTTGCTTGAAACAGCTAATTATGCGGAGTCGTCGGTATGTCGTCGTAAAACGCTACTTCACTATTTTGGTGAAGAATACAATGAAGAGAATTGTGGAAATTGTGATAATTGTTTGAATCCAAAGAAGCAGGTTGAAGCTCAAGAAATGCTTTGTACTGTTATAGAAGCTATTATTACTTTGAAAGAAAACTTTAAAGCTGATTATGTGATCGATATTCTTCAAGGTCGTGAAACTTCGGAAGTTACTGCTCATTTACATGACGATTTGGAATGTTTCGGATCTGGTATGGGCGAAGAAGATAAAACATGGAATGCCGTGATTCATCAAGCTCTTATTGCCGGATATCTTAGCAAAGAAGTAGAAAACTACGGCATACTGAAGGTAACGAATAAAGGTAGAAAATTCTTGCAAAAGCCGGTTTCGTTTAAGATAACTAAAGATAATGATTTTGAGGAAACAGAGGAAGAGGCTCCAGCTCGTGGAGGTGGTAGTTGTGCTGTTGACCCAACTCTTTATTCCATGCTGAAGGACTTGCGTAAGAAAATGTCTAAGCATCTAGGTGTGCCTCCCTATGTTATTTTCCAAGATCCATCTCTTGAGTCAATGGCTACCATATATCCTGTAACGCTTGAAGAATTGCAAAATATACCAGGAGTTGGACAGGGTAAGGCAAAAAGATATGGAGGTGAATTCTGTGAACTCATTAAGAAGCATTGTGAAGAGAATGAAATAGAACGCCCCGAAGATTTGCGTGTGCGTACTGTTGCTAATAAATCAAAGCTAAAAGTATCTATTATACAGTCGATAGATCGTAAAGTAGCACTCGACGATATCGCTATGTCCAAGGGTATTGAGTTTGATGAATTGCTTGAAGAAATAGAAGCGATTGTTTATTCCGGTACTAAATTAAATATTGATTATTTCTTGAACGAGATAATGGATGAAGATCATATGCTTGATATATATGATTACTTTAAGGAATCAACCACAGATAAAATAAGCGATGCTATGGATGAATTGGGTAATGATTTCACTGAAGAAGAAATTCGACTGGTGCGTATCAAATTCATCTCTGAAATGGCTAATTAAGGCTCTCTATATTTAGATCTTTAAAGTGGTGATAAATAAATGGCGCCCGATTTGATAAACCAAATCGGGCGCCATTTATTTTTAGAATAGATCTATTTCATTTGTAATGCATTGATATATTCATTTTGTATAGTGCAGTTCTTAAGTTTGCAAGCTTCTATGAAATCGTTCATAGCCTTTCGAGCGACAGCTTGCTTAGGACGATTGTTGCGGATGTTTTCGTAGGTGTCTCGTTGCGATTCAGAAAAGGTCGTAACCATATTCCAATCGGCAGGCTCTTTGATTCCTACAAAACATTGTTCTCCCATTAGTTTGTATGGCCAGAAAGTATATCCTATATTGTTTTCTTTCATTACCTTACAAAAAGCCTTCATCCATGTTTCTGTATTGTGTCCTATTTCTCCCATATACATCGGAAGATTAACACTGTCTCTGAAATTTATAAAGTCCTGAATGGCTGCCTTTGTTGGTTCTCCACCATAGCGATGGCAGGTGTATATTAGTTTATTGTCAAATGTAGAATCCTTAAAAGGTTTGAAATTACTATTCCATTGTGCTCCGCCAATTAATATAATATGGTTTTTATCTTCTTTGCGTATGGCGGCGGTTGCCATCTTGTAAATAGATTCTAACTTTGCGTTTAATGTCTCTTTGTTTGTTAGATAATGTGGTATCGGCTCATTGAGCAGTTCATAACCTAATATTGTGGGTTCGTTTTTGTAGTGTTTGGCAATGCGCTGCCATATATTGCAAAATAGTTGTTGGCTTTGGGAGCTTTCAAATAACCATGGGTAGCCATAACTGTCATCAATATTATCTCCAGTCTGTCCTCCGGGGGCATCGTGCATGTCTAATATAAGATGTAGCCCAAACTCTTTGCACCAACCTACCAATTTGTCTATTCTTGCAAATCCATCTTGCTGAGAAGTTAGTCCCATGTAATCTTGGTCCGTGAAGAGTTTATAATGGAAAGGCAACCGGATTGTATTAGCACCTGTACTCTTGATGAACCGAATATCTTCTCGTGTAATATAGTTATCTTTAAAAGATTTCCAGAATAGTGCTATGAAATCAGGTCCTACCATTTGACAAAACATTTCGTTGATGAAATGAGCAGAGTTGGTTTTGGTAAATTTGAACATATAGCCTTCTGGGTTTAGCCAATTCCCAAGGTTGGTTCCCATAATGAAGAACTTTTTACCATTTGGAGAAAAAAGATTCGGTCCCTTGGTATATATGAATTCACTCTTCGAATAAGTCTTGTTCAATACTTTTTGTGCATTAACACCTAACGAGATGATAAGTATGAGACATATAAAATAAAATTTTTTCATATTACAAATCCTGATTGTAGATTGATGTTTCTTTAAAAAGAAGATGCATCATGTTGATTGCTCTAGAGTTATGAAACCTTTGATGCACCTTCTTACCTATTGAAGCCTGTTATTTTTGATAAACTCTCACATAATCAATTTCGTAAGTAGCGGGCAATATCGATTCGTCTACTCCTTGGGCGCCGCCCCAATCTCCACCCCATGCTAAATTTAGCTTTAGGTAGAAAGGAGCATTGAAAGGCCAAGTACTTTTGTTACCCGTATTATCGTTTGGAAATGTAAGTGTATTAACTCCGTCAACATAGAACTTGATATCATCTGCTGTCCACAAACATCCATAGATATGAAAATCCGACTGTGCGGTTGCACAATAGTTCTCTGCTGTCTTATTATATGTTGTACAATGAATACTTGATGATACGTAGTTAGGATGGTATCCTACTTCTTCCATAATATCTACTTCGCCATCGCCCGGCCAAGAGGTGAAGTTCTTAGGCATCATCCAGAAAGCTGGCCAAGTACCTTTTCCAGTAGGTAGCTTAAGTCGCGCTTCAAAGTATCCGTATGTCCAGCTCTTTTGTGTATTCATACGGATAGAGAGTACTTGTGTCCCCACCTTTTTAGCAATTATCTTGAGTGTCCCATCAGAAACTATAGCACAAGTATCTTTGCCTGAATATGCTGCAATGTAATTCTCTAACTCATGATTTCCCCAACCACCATTGCCTGTTTCGTAGCTCCAATCTGTTGAGTTTGGTAAACTTGGTTTCCCATCACTCTGCCGAGCTGTATTAAATTCATCAGACCATACTAGATTATATCCACTTGGTACATAATTTTCTGCTGGAAGTGTTGCTTGCTTAACAGTGAGTATTGCTTTTTTTGTCTCTTTTATATAGAAAGAGAGAGTTGCTGTTCGCTCGCTACCTGTTTTATTGGATAGTGTAGTTATTTTCAATGAGGTTTGCCCATTATGTCCGTTTGTGGGAGAGGCTGTACACCACGTCTGGTCCGATGTAACATTCCAATCGTCGTCTGACGTTACTATTATTGCAAAATTATTGGTAGCATCAGCTGTTAGAGATAAAGAAGGTTGGGATAGTGTAACACTTCCCGCCTCGGAAGGGGAGGGGGGGGTACCCCCTCCGTTGTCCGAATTGGAACTCCCGCATCCGGTAAATAAAACCAGAGACAGTAGCCAAGTATTTATCATTTGGTACTTATTCATATGTTATATCATTATTCAGAAAAGGAGAAATCGTCAAGATAGAATATACCTTGTCCTGCATGACCTTCACCACCTAATTGAATAACAATTTTGTCATAATTCGCATTTTGTGCCACATTGCTAAAGTCGAAGGTGAGTGTTACCCATGTGTTAAATGGTATATCTGTTTTGTCTATTTCAGTTTGTGTCTGCCAAGCGTTGTCTCCATCATCGGTGTTTTGTAGTTTTACAGCTACTTTGTTTTGTAGCTTTTTATTGGTAATCCAATCTCCTGCTACTGTCCAATCCGAAGTGTAGTCATTAAACGAAGGAATAAATACTTTTAGCGTAATTTTATTCTGTTTCGATAAATCGAACTTATATGTTGGAGCTACAAAATAGATGTTGCTATAAAACGAGGTTGATTTCTGATAACGAAATACTTTGGACGATGTATTGTTGGGATCACTCGGAGCAATATTATCAGTGATACCTGTACGAGCACCCATATCCTGACTGACGAAAGGTACGGTTAGTGTCCCCGATTCAAAGTTTTCACTCAAAGGTACTTCTTGGGGCTTTTTGACTATTTTAGGAGTTGCAACATTTAAATCGTCACGGCAGTAAACGAATACCCAATCTTGCCCTTCAATCGTATCATCTACACGTAGAGCCATGCATTCATCATCCAGATAGAGAATCTCATACTTCTGTGATCCACAATAATATCCTAAAAATGCATTACCCGATAGAGTGAATGAAGGATATTTGCCGGTTTCGTTAAGTGGCGAGAATGTATAATCACCTCCAGAATAGCTGAACAGGCAATCGTCGCCACTTGTTGAAGATACTGCAAATCCTCCTGCTGTAGCACAAGCTTTTCGCCCATAGCCTGTTCCTTGATTGGCGATATGTACTTTCAGTCCGTCAAGAGAAAAAGTGAATTTATGTGCATAGAGCGTCCAAGTATTCTTCTCATCGGCTTTTGCAGCCCACCAAGATTGTCCATAACTGCCTTCCGGTCCTAAACCCTCGTGCCCGCTAATAGCTAACCCTGTAGCGTTAGCTATTCGTGCGGCATAATTATTATATTGGTCTAGTACCCAAGTTCTACTTTTTTCTGTGGTTTGACTTCCCGTCAGATGTACATAATTAGGGGTGCTGATCAAATTATAGTCATTGGTACTCAGAGTTAGAACTTCTGTCTTTGAAGCGCTGACTCCGTCAGCAGTCGTAATAGTGAGTGTAACATTATAACTACCGGCAAGAGGATACTGCCCTGTAATACTTGATGTATTTCCTGTTGTACCATTGCCTAGGTCCCATTTCACGGAATAAACTCCATTTATCTTGGTTGTATTTGCAAAGGTTATAACGTTAGCGCTTGTTGGCGATGGTGTCTGGCTAAAGGTTATCTGACTGGCAGTAATCGAAGCGATATTGCCGAGACTATGTCCGGTATCTCCGTCTTCTGCACTGCAAGAGGTTAATGCTACAATAGCGCACAGCATCCAAAATATAGAATTAATAAACTTTTTCATGTTATTATCGATTTGATGGTTTATTTCCAACTTCCATTTTGTTTCAACTCGTATTGAGTACCTTTAGTCTTGTCCAATTCAGATTGAGGAATTGGTAAGTATTTCATCCAATCGGAGAAAGTTCGAACAGAGTTGAATGCCGGTATGTTTTCTGATAGTACAGTTGGAGCATCTCCCCAACGAACTAAATCCCAAAAGCGCATTCCTTCTCCAACAAACTCGCGACGACGTTCTAACTTGATATTGTCGGCATTCATTTCTTCATTAGGAGCGGTTTTTGAACCAAAGGCCCGTTGCCGAATCTGGTCAAAGCAACTTTGTGCTGTAATATTGTTTACCTCGGTCTGACCATCCATTTTAATTAATTCCACGTAATTCAATAATGTCTCTGCATAACGGAAGAGCCGTAGATTATTGCAATAATTAAGATCGACATCTCCTTGAGGGTTGTAACCTACGCGAGCTGCATATTTACCTTGGAAGTAGCCGGTGTCTTGAAAACGTGCTGTATACTGTGACGACTCGAAATGGTTGATGGAGGCATCGCGTCTTATATCACCATCTTCAAAGATTTTGTACGTGGATTCACGAACAGGACCAAATCCCCAACCACCTTTGAAGTCTCCTGTCTTATTACCTGCAGAAAGACCGTTTGGCGAGATAAATGCAGGAAGGTTTGTTCCATAACCTTGCCAGCCGCTCGACCATGTTTTACCTATTGGTATTTGGTTTGTCTCAAAAATAGATTCTTTGCAGAATTCACCTGCATCTGTCCACATTCCTGCAAAATCGGTCATCAATGAATAATTGTTGCTACTCATAATATCTGCCATATCTTGAGTGATCTGGGGATATTTACTAGTGTCTTTTTGATACATTACGACCCTGGCTCTTAGCATGAGTGCTGCTGAACGATTAACGCGACCAAGGTCATTGCCTGTTGTAGTCATTGCCATTGCACCATCTTCACAGGCAACATCCAAGTCGGCCATGATTTTTGCATACACCTCGTCGGCTGTAAGTTGTTTAGCCATATATGGAGCATCTAGAGGCTTTTCGAAATAAGGGATATTTCCCCAGAACTTCCAGAGCAGGTGCGTATAATATGCACGTAAGAAATGGGCTTCTGCGTTATATTGTTTTAATTTAGCGCTTGGAACATTTACTGCGTTTGCACAAGCAATAATGACATTATTGCAACGTGCGATTCCAGAATAATAAATACTCCACAATCCATCTAAAGTCTCAGTCGCTGTAGATGTGAATTGCGATAGAGAATATAGTTGTTGTTGGTCTCCGGCAGAACCTCCACCTTTCCATATATCATCCGAGCGAAGATCCGACATTAATAAAACTTCGTTGTAATTGTTATTGGCATAGCTATCGAACAATAATATCTGATAGGCTGCGCCAAGATTTGAAAGAATTGCACTTTCTGTTGCTGGCGCTCCTGCTTGCTGGCTTTCTGTTGGCTTAGAAGTCAAAAAGTCATCACTACAAGAGGAGATCATTAATGCTCCTGCTAAAAAGATGGCCGATGTTAATATCTTATAAGTTCTCATTTCTATGAATTTTTGTGGTTAGAAAGTAATATTAGCTCCAAGAGATATCGTACGTGACTGAGGATAAACACCTCGGTCGATACCTATTGTTGTGTAATCGCCCGATGCTACTTCCGGGTCAAAACCGTTATATCCTGTTAGGGTGAGTAGATTCTCAGCCGAGACATAGAGTCGTAGACTCTGGATAGAAAATTTAGTTGTTAGCCTCTGTGGCAATGTGTAGCCAAGTTGGGCAACTTTGAGGCGCATATAATCACCATTCTTTATATATAGGTCGGAGCAACGCCAGTTCTTGTTTGGATTGGCAGATGTCATACGGGGAATTGAATTAGAAGTTCCTTCGCCATGCCAACGATCAAGAATCCATGAAGGACGATTCATGCGTGGAATATCACCGCGCTGTGAAAAGTCGAAAATATCGTTGCCTATTGTGCCTTGGAAAAGTAAGTTTACGTCGAATCCTTTCCAATCTGCTCCGATTGTGAAACCATAAGTCCAGTCGGGCATACCTTTACCAATCTTTACGCGGTCATTAGAATCTATGGTACCGTCTTTGTTTACGTCTACAAAGCGAACATCGCCCGGTTTTGCTTCGGGTTGCAACAATTCTCCTTTGCTATTGACATAACTTGATACTTCGTTGGCATTTTGGAATAACCCATTGGTTTTGTAGCCAAAGAAGAACGGCCAAACCATACCATCTTGTCCTTTTACAATATCGCCAACACCACTGGCTCCTGCCGATTGATAAATAGCGCTACCAGATGCTGTGCCTAGGTGAATCAACTTATTACGCAAATAGGATGCGTTAGCTTTAATGTTATAATTGAAGTCTTTGATACGACTTTTCCAACCTAATTCAAATTCAAGACCCCAGTTTTGCATCTTGCCTACATTGCCTGTAGGAGCACTTTGCCCAACGTAACTTGGAATTTGTACTGTCATCAACATGCCGTTGGTCTTCTTCTTGTAATAATCGGCGCTGAATGTTAGCGCATTATTGAAAAATGAAGCATCGAAGCCTAAATCTATTTGTTCTGATTCTTCCCATTTTACATCTTTGTTGGCCAAAGCTCCAGGAGAAGAACCATATTGCATACTACCTCCTGTTTCTCCAACTTTAGAAGGATCGGCTGTATTAACGGAATAACCTCCTCCGAAATAGTAGTTCTGACCACCGCTCATTAGCGAAGCATAAGTGAAATTACCAATAGCTTCGTTACCATTCTTACCCCAGCTTAAACGCATCTTTAATGCATTAAACCAATCAGGGTGATTTTTTAGGTATGGTTCATTCAATACATTCCAACCTACAGATACAGCAGGGAATGTAGCCCATTTATGACTTGGTCCAAAATGAGAAGAACCATCTCGACGTACAGTTAACTGTACCATGTAACGTTCATCGAAGTTATAGTCAACTCGGCCGAAATAAGAAGCTAAAGATGTATTATTATAACCACCGGTTCCACCCCAAACAACTGATAGTTTCTGGTCTGCAATACATGAATTTAAGTTCGCTTTCATCGGATCTGTATCTAATAGATCGCGGAAGTTACCTCCTAAGTTGCGATATGTATATCTTTGTGCCGACTGACCCAATACAATTGTTAGGTTATGTTTCTCTAAAAACCTTTTGTTGTATGTCAAAACATTTTCAACTTGCCATTTATAACCACGATTCATTTCGCTTTTCGCTTTGAACAGTGCTATAATCTTGATACTTACCTTGCGATGCCAAATAGTAGGGCATGGTGTACGTGTCATATCCCCAGAAAGCTAGATCGAATCCATAACTACTTTTGAATGACAATCCTGGCAGTAAATCCAGTTTGGCATAGAAAGTTCCGACAAATTTGTCCGAATTGTTTTTTCCGGCTGTCGGTTGGTTAAGCATGCCTAATGGGTTAGCAATTTCTTGGAATCCGTCTGGCGGAAGAGAAAATACACCATTAGCATCTTGTACTGCATTAGGATGTGCAGCCAATATTGAAGCTGCATCTGCTTTGTTGGCATAAACAGAAACTAATGGCGAAAAGGCTAAAGCACTACCCAAAACTGAACCATATTCAGAGTTTGTTTCAATTCCGGTACTGTTTATTCTAGAGTAAGCTACATTAACACCTACATTCAGTTTATTAAGGAAGTTGCGTTCTTTTGTTTCAAAAACGGTATAATCTGAATTGGTCCTCAAACTATAGCGTTCATAATTTGATTTGCCATAATTGCCACCCACAATACCATCTTGTTTGAAATATCCGAACGATAAATAATATTGCATTTTATCCGTACCTCCGTTAATGCTTAATTGATGATCTTGCACAGGAGCATTTTTATAAAAAGTCTCTTTCTGCCAATCCGTACCTTTGCCGGCTTCAGCAATCTGTTTGTTATTGTAGATTGCATCACCGCCATCATTGAGACTTTCTTCGTTCATGATCACCATATATTCTTTAGCATCTAATACCGATTTGTGAGTCCAAGGATTTTGCCAGCCGTAAGAAAAATTATAGCTTACTGTAGCTTTCCCTTTAGAACCTGATTTTGTAGTGACAAGTATTACGCCGTTGGCACCACGTGTACCATAAATGGCTGCCGAGGCAGCATCTTTTAAGATTTCGACAGAGGCGATATCGCTCGGATTTAAGTAATTTATTCCTCCATCTACAGGCATTCCATCGACTACGTAAAGAGGTTCACTACTATTGATAGTACCGATACCACGGATACGTACTTTAGAATCTGATCCCGGTTGTCCTGAACTTTGAGTTATTTGCACACCCGAAATTTTACCTTTTAGTACATCCTCAATTCGGGAGGGCTTTGCTGCGCTCAATTCTTCCGATGTTACTTTGCTGATGGCAGCCGTAACAACACTCTTTTTCTGAATTCCATAACCGATTACGACAACTTCGCTCAGTGATTTTGAATCTTCTGTCATCATAATCTTCATTTTACCTTTGGTGGCTTGCACCTCTTTTGTAAGGTAGCCTACATAAGTAAGAATTAATGTGGATTTTGCAGGCGCTTTGAGCTTGAAAGAACCATTCATATCTGTAGCAGTGCCAATATTGGCATTCCCTTTTACTACCACATTTACGCCGATTAATGGCTCATTAGTCGAACCGTCATTTACTGTACCTTCTATCAGTACATTTTGTCCGAATGTTGATAAGTACATTCCTAACAAAAATAGAATTGAAATAATCTTCTTCATGTGTTCTATTAAATTTTAAGATTAACGTTCTTGTCCCTCTTTGGACAATGCAAACATATTAATTACTGAACTTTATAAAACTATAATTAAGACTTTTTTAATACGTCAATTGCATTTTTTTAATACGTCTATATTACGTCATTAATTATTAAAACGCTGTTTTATAAGCTAATAATAATACGCACAACAATAGAAAATGAAAAGATTAATTTTACTAAAATACGAAGAATGCGTGTTATAGATTATTTAGATACTCGGTTAAGCTGTCTTCGCGTTCTAATCCGAATTTTTTTCTTAAGCGATAGCGTATGGTTTCTACGCCACGTATCGAGATATTAAGTAGAGGTGCAATTTCTTTGGTCGAAAGATTCATTTTTAAGTAGGCGCACATCATTCGTTCATTATTTGAGAGATCCGGATGCGTTTCTCGCAATCTTTTCATGAAATTATTATGTACTACATCAAATTGATCTTCTATCTTTTTCAATACTTCATCACCTTGAATATTCGATTCGATTTTGTTGCGAACGAGTATCAACATCTGCTTCGATTCTTTTGCACTTTCGCCTTTCAGCACACCTAAAACTTTAAAGAGGTCGGATCTTATCTCTGTGAGAATTTCGTTTTTTCTGACAAAGTTTATCATTAAATTTGCCATTTCCTGGCTTTTATGTTTTAATTCATACTCCAGCTTATCCTTCTCGAGCTGAATAATTTGGCGCTCTTTCTGGGCTTTCTCTTCTTCATACTCTCTCTCCATCGTTTTTATTTGATGATCTTTCTCTTTTATAGCTTGTTGCTTCTTGCGTTTTACACGCGTGTCATCCCATAAATAAATGTAGCGCAGTAGCAATGCAAATAATATTAAGTAGATGAAATAGGCCCAGCCTGTACGATACCATGGTGGTAGTACTTGAAAACTAAAGCTGTCGTATGATAGGATTACGCCATTTGGCAGTGTCGCTTTTACTTCAAAAGTATATTTCCCTTCATGCAGATTGCTGTATTCTTTAATTCTGGAATAGGTATAACCAGACCAGTCTTCTTGATTCAAACGATATTGGTAAACTACGCCTTGAATGTTTGTGAATAATGTGATGCCATATTCAAATCGAATAGAATTGTGGCTGTAAGATATCTTGGGAGTATCCTTCTTCGATAAAAAGTTATCGGTATAGATTAATGCTTCTTTAGGATAAGTGATATATACATTTCGAATATGTAGCATTTGTTTATAATTGCAAATATCTTTTCGTTGTGGTAAATTGAAGAGTGCAAATCCATTATCGTTTGGAATGATTATCGAAGATTCTGATACCGGGATTATTGTTTCAGCATCCGATACTAGCTGTATAGAAGGTGTGCCAAAAAAATAGTTTGTCTCTTTTTTCAAAGAGGTATCGTAAATACTTATTTTATCTGGTGATAAACTGATGACTGAATTCTTGAATTTTGTAGTAGCGGAAATGTTTTCTTTTTTATCCTTTTTAATCAGGTCCATATAACTTAATTGTTTATGGCGTCTATTGTAATAAAATTCTCCCTTGGGAGTTGTAACTACGATATGTCCGTCTATTCGAAAGACTTTAGAGCCTTTATTGACTTGTAAAAAGTGGTGCAAATCCAAGCTCTGGGTTTTTATAACGTGCGTTAACTGTTTGTCCAGAGTGTAACATGATAATTTGCTACCATTTGAAACCCACACCGTTTGCCCGTCTTCTTGTGCAAACCATCGACAGCTTTCATTGATACCTGAAATCTTACTTAATACATTCCACGAACTTCCTTTTCTTTCCAAAACAAACATACCGTCGTATACTCCGACCAATATTTTATTAGGATCGCCTATCGATTGTTGACAATTCCACACACCTGTAATGTAGCCGATGCGTTGCATTGATGTCTTGCGTAATAGATATAATCCTCTGTCATGACTGCAGAATATATCACTTCCTATTTTGTTGAGTCCCCAAACTTGTCCTCCTGCTCCTTTTATAGCTGTCATGTCGGGTAGCTTTCCGTTGATGTTTGTATTGAAAGGCATGAAAAAGAGTCCTCTATTCGTTCCTAAATATAACAAGTCGTCCGAGAGCAAAGCTGTATATCCTGTACCGTAAGAGTGGGGATAAGAATAAAGGTTTGTGAATGGAGAATTGAGCAATATATAGTCTAAACCTCCGCTATCAAGCCCTGCCCATAGATTTCCTGAGGTATCAAATGCAGCCGATAATACGGTATTGTTTTGCATACCACTCATCTCATTGAAGTATTTTATTTGATGTGTCTGTAAATCCACAACCGCAATACCGTTGCGAATACTTCCCGCTGCAAAATTCTTTCCCGATATTGCAGCACAGAAAATCTCATTTTGTTTCAGAAACGATTCCATGCCGGTCATAAAGGGATATACTCGTTGGCCATCGTAGCAGTATACACCATCGAATGCTGTTACGACGAGAATCTTATTGCCATAGGGTAGGATGCTTCGTATGCGTTTGTTTTGTAGGATTGAAGCCCCCTGTAGGGGTAGTACACTATTCCCTGCCAATATGCAGATGCCGTGTATCGTGCCTAAATAGAGTACTCCATTTGATATGCCCGAACAGTCTATTTTTGCCTTTGCATTTATGTAAGAAAACTTTCCTGCCACATATTTCAGTATTAGGCCATCTCCTACTACATAAAGTTCATTTTCGTTTTCGAAGATATTCCAAATGTTGCCAATCAAATTCTGTTTGCCATGCATCAGATCTGAAAGGCAAGTGTATACCAATTTCCCATTTTTGCCGGGGGCAAAATACCCAAACTCATTGATGCCTCCAACATAAATACGTTGCCTATTCTGCGAAAAACAGATTGAACGTAGGCAGGTGCCATTATGCAAAGGGTATAGTGCCCAGGACGAACCACTGAATTGGACGAGTCCATTTTGGTTACCAAAAAACATCCAACGGTTATTGAATGATTTTATTTGCCATGTTTGTGAACCATTACCATATAAACTTTTGTTGTAATTTATAATATAATCATTCCAATCGCCGGCAAATCCTGCTATCGGAAAGAATAATAGTAATACGAGAATATATGACTTAAGGTTCATTTTTTAGTGTTTTTACTGTCGTTCAAATTCGGCACCATCGATGACCAGATGGTTATAGTCTTCGAAATAGTACTTCACTGTGACGACGTCTTGATTATATGTTATCTTTGTTTTCGGGTCTACATTATACAATAAAAATTTTATTGAACTATTTTGTGTATTGACGATATAGTCGATGTGTGTATCTTCATTAAATTCCCACGTACTGCTGCAGTAATTTAAGATAATATCGTCGATATTACCGCCATCTTTGCTCGTCATCACATATCCTTGTCCATAGCTAATGTCTTCCACAAATTCGCATCCCATCGTGTTCTTTCCTATACCTTCCCAATTTCCTATTATAGCTTTGGTCTCATCAAAATTGTCATTGTTTACGCACGAGGTAAATATTGCAGAACAACAGAGGAATAGTAGTAATAAAAGATTCTTTTTCATATTTTCTATATAATTTGTCAATAAGGACAAAGATAAAAATTAAATCTGACAAAAGCACTAAATTAAGAAAAAATGAAAAGGTAGACTGAATTCTAGAAATACAACTTGTGACTTGTGTTATAGGGATGTTCTGATAAAGCTGTGGCAAACGATGATAAATCTTTGATGAATCATAATGAACTTACCTTCTGAAGTAGAAAGGTTCATCCGTAAATATAGGAGATAGGTGTAAAAATAATTGTTATAGATGAAGTATTTCTCAATAAACGGATGCTGCACATTCGCTCTGCACAAATCGGGCGTTCAGCTACCTGTAACTGTGTGTTTAGACCGAGTCTAAATAGACCCCTATCGGAAATAACGTTCCTACAATATGCTCTTGCCTCGATTTTGAGGCCTATTTCCGCTGGCGTTGTATGTGGTGCATCGTTAATATGCTGTGTGATAGTGCGTAATGGTGTCATACTGAAGTGACAAAGGTTCAGAATATAATTGTTTTGCTGAAAAAAAGAATCGATGAATAGCCGCATATATGTTGTCTTATTTCTATGTAAATAATTAGAATGCTACCCCATTTTAGCAAAAGAAAGTAACGATAAAATGCTTTGCATACAATCATTTTTCATAACAGATCTCAAAGTGAACATTCTCCGATATTCTGATACTTTCTTATCCCAACCATATTCACAGGCCATTTTAGGCCACTATATTTGCTATTGTTACATCACTCGGACATAACTCGAATTAGAGCTACGACATAGGCATACTGTATGTAATTTGTTGATAGACAGCGAGAAATTCATAAGGACGAAAATAAATGTTTCTAGTTACAAACTTTTAGTTTCGTCCTTATGAATTTTTATGTTCGTCGTTATCATTTTTGGGAAACACAGCATCAATTCCCCACATTGAAAAGTATCACTTCGGTATGGTTAAAATAGTATCAGTATTGCTCTCCATATTCACTTCTGAAAACGAGGCTAGAAAAAGAATTCTGCACGCCAACTTTCAGTACCCCCTTGTATCGCCCATTATCAGGGCAAATTTGAGAGAAATCATAACGCATTGATTCTCTGCGAGAAAACATGTTTTTCGTGTCCCATTTTGGCGTCGTATGCACGTATGTACCTGATATACAGTCAGTAACGGTGACAGAAACGTTTTCGTAACTAAAATAGAAAAAACGAGGTTTTACATATCTACACGAGGTATCTTTAAGTATTAGTAAGAACCGACGACTTCAACAAATCTGTATTGTCTTTATTCTTCCAAAACGTCATATGCTCCTAAAAATGTTGTCGTATGTTAGTTTCTCCGAAAACTTAAGGACGTCACCGAAAAAACTAACATACGACAACGGCGGCTGTACACTTGTTTTGCTTTGCAAAAAATCAACCGTATGTCGCAGCGGTAACTAACGGATGTTGTTGACGAAACTAACGTTAGTTGTTAGGATAACTTCTGTTAGTCACCGCAGTAACTAACGGAAGTTACGGCAGTGACATACGTCTGTTTTTTTACCATTATATAAAAAAGGAAGCGTATCCGTTAAAGATGCGCTTCCCAATTAATTTTACTATTAAATTTTAAAACTCCTAGAAGTTATTGGCAGGAGTTGTTCCCTTTGCATAGGTTTTACCATCACCTGCGAGCGACCACCATACACCGTATTGTTCACGTTTTGCATAGTTTGAGGAGCTACTTTGAAAATTAGAGGGTATATTCTTATTGTTATTCTCATATTCGTTATTTGGATAAGCAATGCGTTGTATCCAATTTCCATCATTTACCAAAGCGCTAGAGCTAGCAGTTGGACAAGTAAGGTTTTCAGGATACCCTGACCTTCTAAGAAGACTCCATCCCTCTTGTGCATTCGGATAAAGAGCAATCCATTCTTGAATACAAATAAGACGTAATTTTGCTTCATTATTACCAGTGAAAGGTGGCAAACTGTTAATATAATTTGTTATATCAGCATCCTGCAGATCACTAACACCAGATACTTTAGCAACACTATTTACAGAAGCAGTTATCCCGTTTTTGTAATAATCTTCGGCATTCCCTCCAATGTATCCCCGAAGAGCAGCCTCAGCTTTCAAAAAGCAGACTTCAGAATAGTCCATGATTGGATATGATAAATGACTATTAGAGATGTCGTCGCGATTATAATAGAAAAACCCTTTTGTGTTATGTTCATTAATTTCAGCATAATCTGACCACAAAAATCCAGTATAAGAGGGACTAGAGGCAGTAATACCATTTGGAAAACCAACATAGCCTTTAGTGCCAGAAGAGAACCACATTGAACGGCGAGGATCTACGGCATTGGTTACATAACCTGTTTTAGTTCCAGCCATAAATTCCATGAATTCTTTATCAGTAGTTGTATTAGCCCAATCTCCAGATAAACGATCGTAATAATCTTCCCAGCGAGACACATCACATTTAATTCTTGCATCATCATCAATACTAGCCATTACACCTCCTGAAACAGCCTTAGCGGCATAATTTTTAGCATCTACGGGATCAACATTCGCAATGCGAATTGCCATACGAAGCATAACCGAATAAGCTAATTTTTTCCATTTGTCAATATTACTATTACCTCCGTAAACTAGATCTTCCGTTCCCAGATCAAATTGAGATGAAGCCGTTGTTATAGATGAAGCTGCTTTATCCAAACGACTCATCATATCAATATAAATATCTTTTTGAGAATTATATGCTATTGGAGAAGCAGTCGCAGTGGCATAATGGCCATTAGCATCTTTATATGGAACATCTCCCCACCGATCAGTTACCCGTAGCCACAAAATAATATTCCAAATATCATTGATTGCGAGCAAATTCGTATACATTTCAGTAGTGCCACAGATATCTTTTATATCAAGATATTCCTTTTGGCGTTCAGTATAAAAAGCTTGCCACCCGCATTGAGCCCAACCATCATTGTATTCATAATAACCGGTTGGAAAACTGGCGACACAATTAGAGAAATAGTGAGCATACTGATCATCATATAAGTTATAATTACGTTGATAATCAGCAGAAACCCCTTTCCACATTGACCTTACTAACAAAGAGTTAGGCAGGACTTGTGATTTCGTCAAGGCCGTAGAAGTCGTATTCATTTCATCAAATCCATTCGTACACCCTGACATAAAAGCCAAACATCCACTTAAAAGAATGGGTAATATAATTTTTTTCATAAGTTAATCAATTAAAATCCAACATTAATAGAAACGCCAAAAGTACGAGTATTAGGCATTGGTGCATAATCTAAAGCTTGCCCAAACATTGTTGCAGAAAAAGCACTATTATCAGGTGTTGTACCTGGAGTATGTTTAACCAGATATAATAGATTAGAACCAAATACCGAAAGCTTAATATTGCCAACAAGATTGTTTGTATACTTCGATAAGAAAGATTTGGGAACGACATAAGCCAATGACAATTCTTTCAGTTTCAAAAACGAAGCATCATACATGTATTCTTCTGCAGGAGCGTTCATCCAAAAATCTTGAGCACTAACCGCTTTTGTATTAACAGCCCCAGATTCTGTCACGCCTTTATATACAAAATCAGCACGATTACCTGTACGTTTTGCCACACCAGCCATAGCAGCCTGATGTTCAGTATAAGAATAGATATCACCTCCCTTTTGGAAATTAAATAATGCAGATAAAGACAGCCCCTTATAACCTAAATTAATTCCAAAAGACCCTGTTAAATCAGGTACAATATTCCCCAAGCAAATTTGATTAGATGTCTTTTTAGGAATACCATCAGTACCAACAATTACATTCCCTTTAGCATCCCTTAAATAACCTGTATCATAAATTACTCCAAATTTTCCACCAGGATATGCACGTAATTGCATCGTTCCACCGTTGCCATTTAATTGATCGAAGAGATAATGATCTACACCTTCAGCCAGTTTATCAAGTTTAGAATCGTTATGAGCTAAATTTAATGTCAAATCCACATTGAAATCTTTAGTGCGCACCACGGATCCATTCAGTGCAAGTTCAATACCTTTATTAGAAATTTTACCAACATTTAAGAACTTAGTTGCCCACCCCGAAGAATAAACCATCGCTAGAGGTACTATCTGATTTTTTGTTTTTGTATTATAATAGGTAAAGTCAATGCCTAAACGATTATTAAATAATCGCCATTCGGTTCCTAATTCATAGGAGGTTGCAATTTCTGGTTTTAAGTTAATGTTAGCCATATCAGTAGGCTCTACAGTATATAAATGCCCGAATGCATCATCAGTTGTAGTATCATAAGTGTTAAGTAACTGGTAAGTACCAGCATCCTTACCTACTTGAGCAACAGACAACCGAATTTTACCATAATTAATCAGTCTCTTATTGTAACTAATATTCATTGCATCCATAAAACTAGTAACAATACCACTCAAACTGACGGAAGGATAAAAATAAGAACGATTATCAGCTGGCAATGTAGAAGACCAATCATTACGTGCTGTAGCATCTAAAAACAAATAGTCTTTATAACTTACATTAGCAAAAGCATATAGAGAATTAATTTCTTTTTCATCGATAGAATTATAAGCATTCTTTTTAGTCCCAGCATTAATATATTGTGCCCAAGGTATATTTATCTTTCCACTAGAGCCATATAGACCTTCTAAATGGTAATACATCCGATTACCACCACCACTAACGCCAACTTGGAAATCGCCCAATGTTTTATTCCAAGAGAGTAAAAATTCCGAGTTCATTTCGCGTGTAGTATTTTTAGTCATTTCAACCAATGGACGTGTATCAAATACCGGATCATTATATTTATAATTCTGTCCATATTGTGTGTCGGCATAATCCATTCCCTGTTTTAACTTCAATTTTAACTCTGGAGTAATAGTTATTGTTGCTGAAGCATAACCAAATAAACGATTTTTCTTATCCTTATTCTTCCATTGCTCCATTATAAAATATGGATTCTGATGATTCGAGTCGGGACCATAAAAGTTAAAATGCTCATATTCTCCATGAGCTAATAGCGTAGGATTAAATTTATTGGCACTCAAATCACTTAATTGAATACTACGTGGCATTGTATACAAATAATAAGCAGTACCGTAGGCGCCGAGTTCTTGACGGTTTTCGCCAATAGTATTAGTATAATTAGCCTTAATATCTAACGTCAACCATTTGTTTATTTTGTAACGCGAAACAATATCTATATCCGTTTTTTTAATATTATTGTATTCTACATTACCTTTTGTATATTCGTGGGATAAAGTAATACGATATGGATTTTCTTTATCACCACCTTCTAGCGAAATAGCATTAGACTGAATACCTCCATTGCGATAAAAATTCTTCATAACATCTTTTTGAACGGAATATTTAGTCGTTTGTGTTTTATCCCACCACGCAGGAACTGACTGACCTTCCATTTTTGCTCCCCAAGAGTAAGGCGAATTAACATCAATAACTCCATTACGGCCTTCTCCATAAGTATTCTGTTCATCTAATGTGTAGGCAATAGCAGAAGAAGTGAATTTTCCTGTATAACTTATACCTAAACGCCCATTATGTCCCCCCTTTTTTGTGGTTACCATAATAACACCATTGCCGGCACGTGAGCCATAGAGAGCAGCAGCAGTCGGGCCTTTTAACACTGAAACAGATTCTACGTCTTCAGGATTCAAATCAAAAGCTCCACCAGCTCTATCAAATCCTCCCCATTGCATATTATTAGTATCAATACCTGTATCATAAGGCACACCATCAACCACCCACAAAGGAGAGTTATTACCTACTAAAGAAGAGTTGCCACGGATAACAACTTTAGAAGAACCACCGGCACCAGTACCACTATCAGAAATATTCAGACCAGCGACTTTACCTTGCAAAGCATCAGTTAAACCCGTACTTCCAACTTTATTGAGCTCATCAGCTTTAACATCCTGTACTGCATAACCCAATGATTTCTTTTCACGCTTAATACCCAATGCTGTAACAACAACCTCTTTCAACTCGGAGACTGCAGCTACCATCGCAATATTAACACTAGTTCTTCCATTTAAAGCTATTTCCTGAGTTTTATAGCCAACAGAAGATACAACGATAACAACATTCCCGCTGGCAACAGAAAGCGAGAAATTACCATTCATATCGGATATGATACCCGATGTTTGGCCTTTGACAACAACACTGGCACCCGGAAGGGCTTCACCGTTCTCATCAACAATGTGACCTTTGATAACTTTGTTAGGTTGTGAAATCTCTACTCGTGGTAGAGCAAAGGCTTGCATAGAAAAACTTCCAATGCCCAATACTACAGAAAGAGCGATGAAAAGCCTGCTAAGCCGTGTTTTACAATTTAATTTTTGTCTCATAACTTATAATTAAAGGTTCGTAATTAAGTATCTTAAGGGTGTAAGGTAGTTTTGTTTTTATAGTAATTTCAACGTCCTATTTATAAACACTTAACTTTAGTTTTTGGTTTTCAACACAAAAAATTAGTTTCTCTTCGGCGGTAAAGATATGTTGTTTTTATTATTTATGCAAATATTAAATAAAATATTTATCATTTACCTGCTGCTTTTTAATTTTAGCTATTAAATCTTTGCCTGTTTTGTTAATGATACTGTATGTGCGATGAGAACTAATGATGTTGAATATAATCTATGTTGTTTTATGATTTGTTAATTTTAGAGAATATTCATACTTGCTTTAATATTAGTACTTTGCAATATTAATCTATTATGATTAGACCATCTCTAGTTAAATTATTAATTCTAAATACATCATCCCAATCGTGTGTTAGTTTTTGTGGCTTATACACCTTAATATATATAGTAAATCTATGTATTTGCGGTGTAAATAGATCAAAGAAGTAGAAAAATACTGTCTGGAGATTAAAAAACAAGAAGATGATTTCCTAGTGTTGGATAAAGTTTGTATATTTGCACGCAATAAAAAATATAGCACTATGTCATTTATTGCAGATAAGATTGTAATGCAGGGCTTAACTTACGACGATGTATTGTTAATACCAGCTTACTCGGAAGTACTCCCACGCGAAGTCGATCTAACGACGAAGTTTTCAAGAAACATTGAGTTGAAGGTACCATTTGCTACAGCAGCGATGGATACTGTAACTGAAGCTCCAATGGCTATTGCCATAGCTCGTGAAGGAGGTATTGGCGTGATTCACAAAAATATGTCCATAGAAGAGCAAGCCCGTCAGGTTGCGATAGTAAAACGTGCAGAAAACGGCATGATTTACGATCCGGTAACCATTCACAAGGGTCGAAAAGTGATTGATGCTCTAAATATGATGGCCGAATATCATATAGGAGGAATTCCTGTGGTAGACGATGATAATAATTTGGTCGGTATCGTCACTAATCGTGATCTCCGTTTTGAAAAGAAAATGGATAAATTGATTGATGATGTGATGACAAAAGAGAATTTAGTTGTTACCCATCAACAAACAGACATGATTGCTGCGGCACAAATACTGCAAGAACATAAAATAGAAAAATTGCCTGTTGTAGATAATAAAGGTAAATTGATAGGTTTAATTACCTATAAAGATATTACGAAAGCTAAAGATAAACCGAATGCATGCAAAGATATTAAAGGACGTCTTCGTGTTGCAGCGGGTGTAGGAGTGACCAAAGATACCTTTGAACGGATGCAGGCATTGGTTGAAGCTGGTGTTGATGCAGTCGTTATTGATACGGCCCACGGGCATTCGATACATGTAATTGAAAAACTGAAGGAAGCTAAAAAGCTCTTTCCTAATATTGATATTGTCTGCGGAAACGTAGCAACAGGAGAAGCGGCCAAATGTTTGGCCGATGCTGGAGCTGATGGTGTGAAAGTTGGTATAGGGCCGGGCTCTATCTGTACTACACGTATCATTGCGGGTGTCGGTGTTCCTCAGTTGTCTGCTGTTTATGATGTAGCTCAAGCTTTAAAAGGGACTGGTGTTCCTCTGATAGCCGATGGCGGTTTGCGTTATTCGGGTGATGTAGTGAAAGCTTTGGCTGCTGGAGGTTGTTCTGTCATGATCGGCTCATTGGTTGCAGGAACGGAAGAGAGTCCAGGTGAAACGATTATTTTCAACGGGCGTAAGTTCAAATCATACCGTGGTATGGGCTCTTTGGAGGCGATGGAAAATGGTTCGAAGGATCGCTATTTCCAAAGCGAACAGAAAGACGCAAAGAAACTTGTACCAGAAGGCATTTCTGCTCGTGTCCCTTACAAAGGAACGCTGTATGAAGTTATTTACCAATTAACTGGTGGCTTGCGTGCTGGAATGGGATATTGCGGTGCACCCAATATTGAACAATTGCACGAAGCTAAGTTTACTCAAATAACGAACGCGGGCGTTCTGGAAAGCCATCCGCATGATGTAACGATCACAAGCGAATCGCCAAATTATAGTCGTCCCGAATAAAAACAGAAAATATGTTTTTCAGTTTACTCTTTTCATTAATGATTTCTTTGTTCTGCCCTCCTACTCCTGAAGCAGAACCGATACTTGTACACCTAAACGGTAAAACGATCTCGAGAACCGAGTTTGAATACCGTTTGAACAAAGATCGCAAACAAAATCTGAAAGGGAAGGAGCTGAAAGCATATCTTGAAGGGTATGTATTGGAACAAATAAAGGTAAGCGCTGCCGAACAGGCAGGATTAGATACCCTGCCTGCGGTGCGCAACTTACTTGCGAACTATCGCAAACAGCTCATCGGACAATACATTACCAATGGAAGATCGGATGAAGATAAAGCAAAAGAGCTTTACGACATCAAAAAGCAACAGAAGGGAACAGGAGAAGTACAGGTCGTACAAATCTTTCAACCATTAGCCCAAATGGCATCTTCGCAGGTTATCGAAGCAACCAAATTACGTCTTGATTCGATTTATAGGGCCTTGCAACGGAATCCAAAACTTTTCGGTGAGATGATAAAACGCTTTTCTGCAAAGAAAGATACCATGTGGATTGCGTCATTAGATTGTCCGGAAATTATAGAAAGACATGCTTTCGGTATGAATATTAACGAATTTTCCGAGCCGTTTTATTCACCTGCCGGTATACATATAATAAAGGTAATAGGCAAAAGGGATATTGCTCCGTATGAACAGGTGTTTCCGGAACTTATTAAGCAAATCAATAATAATAAAAGGAGTGAAACTTCTAATGGACCGACAATAGAACGCTTGAAACGTGAGCTGAATTATGTTCCCAATAATGAGGCTATGAGTGAAGTAAGGCGAAACGGAGAAACGGTAAAAACTCTTTTTACTCTTGATGGAAAAGCTTATACGGGACAAAATTTCAAACGATTTGCCTACGCTCATCCGATGGAAATATCTGCTCAGCTAGATGCCTTTGTAGCCAAGTCGTTATTTGACCGCGAGAGTCAGAAGATTTCTTGTTCTCATCCTGAGCTTGAACTACAACTGAAATTCTACAAAGATGAACTTTTATCCAAAGAAGAAGATAGAATCGCAACCACTGCACCGGATAGTGTTGCATTGCAAAACTTTTTCTTGAAGAATCAATCCAATTATCGTTGGAGTACTCCTCGTTTTAATGGTGCGTTGTTTGAATGTGCTGACAAGAAAACTGCGAAAAAGATAAAGAAGATATTGAAAAAACAATCGCAAGAAGATTGGACTAAGCTTATCGAACCGTTCAATAAGACTGCTGAACGCATAAAATTGACACAAGGAACTTTTAAGGTGGGAGACAATGCTAATGTTGATGCGCTCGCTTTTGGAGGGCCGCGTGCAAATGCAACAGAGTTCCCTTACGCATTTGTTTTAGGGAAAAAACAAAAATCTCCCAACGACTACAAAGATGTGAAAGAGAAGGTTCGAGACGATTATCAGAAATATATGAAACAAGAATGGATCGATCATCTCAAAACGACAACGAAGGTTGAAATAAGCGAAGAGGTACTAAAAACAGTTAATAATCACTGATACCCGAAAATATTGCATTATCTTCGTAACTTGTTATTTAAAGATGTAATTTAATATTATATAATGAAGAATTTTATAAGCCACAAGTGGATACTTACCATAGCTTTATCTATTGTTTCCACATTATCTGTTTTTGCACAAGATAATGTTATTGATCAAATAGTTTGGGTCATTGGTAATGAAGCTGTCCTGAAGTCGGATATCGAACAGAAGAAAATGTTTGATTTGCAAGAAGGTCGTAAATTTGACGGCGAGCCTAACTGCATCGTTTCCGAAGAACTTGCTATTCAGAAACTCTATATGCATCAAGCTGCATTGGATAGTATTACCGTATCGGATGCGGATGTTATCCCCCACTTGGATGCTCAAGAAAACCAATATATTGCAGCCATCGGATCGAAAGAAAAGTTGGAAGAATATTTCAATATGAAGCTTCCCCAAATGAGAGAAATTTGGAGAGAAAATATTCGAACCGGACTTACGGTGCAGAAAATGCAGCAAAAGATTATAGGTGATATTAAAGTGACACCTGCAGAAGTTCGTGATTTTTATAAAGCATTACCCAAAGATAGTATTCCTTTTGTCCCGACTGAAGTTGAAGTACAAATCATAACTCAAAAGCCTAAAATTCCGGAATCGGAAATTGAAGATGTAAAACGTCGGCTTAGAGATTATACAGAGCGAGTCGAAAAGGGAGAAACAACTTTCTCGGTGTTGGCCGTAATGTATTCCGAAGATAAGGGATCGGCACTGCAGGGAGGTGAATTGGAATTTATGGGACGAGGACAATTGGATCCCGACTTTGCAAATGTCGCTTTTAATCTAACAACCCCTAACCAAATCTCTAAAATCGTAAAATCAGAGTACGGTTACCATATCATACAACTTATTGAAAAGCGTGGCGACCGTATTAAAGTGCGTCATATACTGCTGAAACCACATATTCCAGATGCATCTATTACAGCTGCAACTGCTAGGTTGGACTCTATTGGAGACGATATCCGAAATAAGAAGTTCTCTTTTGATGAAGGAGCTACAATTCTGTCAATGGATAAGGATACTCGTTTGAACCACGGTCTGATGGTAAACCAGAATAGTAATACTGCGAAATTCCAAATGGAAGAATTACCAGCTGAGACTGCGAAAATCATCGATAAACTTAGTGTTGGCGAAATATCAAAGGCGTATACCATGATAAACAAAGATGGTGACGAAGTTTGCGTTATTGCGAAATTGAAAAATCGTATAAATGGACACAAAGCAACTATCACCGACGATTATCAAAGTGTGAAAGACATGCTGTTGGGCAAACGTCGTGAAGAGGTGCTTACCAAATGGATTGCCGATAAACAAAAAAGGACTTACATTCGTATTAATCCAGCTTGGGTAAAATGTAATTTCAAATATCCGGGATGGATTAAAAAGAATCAGGCAAAAGGTCAGAATGAAGATAAGGATTAATACGATATCATGCCTAACGACAATAAGAAGGATTCGTTTTATGAAGGACAGAAATACCTTATTGTAGGATTTCTGTGTTTCTTTTGCATGTGCATTATAGCTCAAGTAAAATCTCCTCTTCTACATCCCTATGCCTTGGTTGCTTCTTTGCAACCGATTCCTAAAAATCAACAACCACAGAAACCCTTTCAACAAAGAAAAGGAACTCCTACTGCTTCCAAAAAGAAAGGGAAGAAAGGACGTCCCTTAAGTTTCGCAGAACGAAACAGACGGAAAGGGCTTACCAGAATAGATCTACTACATGCAGACATCGCTCGAGAGGATAATTTTATTACTCCAGATGTTGAAGTCCTTGTAGGTAAGGTGAAATTGCTTCATGGACACATGTATATGTTTTGTGATAGTGCTTTGATTCACAAAAAAACTAATTCTGTAGAGGCTTTCAATCATGTCAGGATGATTCAGGGTGATACTCTTTTTATCTATGGTGATTACCTTAACTATGATGGTATTTCATTGATAGCCAGATTGCGTGGTAACGTCAAACTGGTCAATCGCAAGACAACTCTTCTTACGGACAGTCTGAATTATGACAGATTGTTAAACTTGGCTTACTATTACCAAGGGGGAACCGTGCTGGATGCTAATAATATTCTTACCTCTGATTGGGGGGAATATAGTCCGACAACCAAAATAGCCAAATTCAATCATAATGTAAAACTCGTCAATCCCAAATTTGTATTGACATCGGACACATTGAAGTACAGCACGCAAACGAAAGTGGCAACGATATTGGGTCCGTCTACGATTGTCAGTTCGAAGAATGTGATTTATTCAAAACGGGGACACTACAACACGGTGAGAGATCAAGGTTGGCTGTTCGATCGTTCCATATTGACGAGTGGTACCAAGCGAATGACGGGAGATAGCATCTATTATGATCGTAAAAAGGGCTATGGAAAAGCTTTTCATAACGTTATCATGAAAGACTCCGTGAACAAAAATATGCTTACCGGTCATTTTTGTTACTATAACGAAAAAACCAATAGTGCTTATGCAACTCGAAAGGCATTGGCTATGGACTATTCGCAGAAAGATACGATGTTTGTCCATGCAGATACCCTTTGGACGCGTACATTCTATCAGAAAACAGATTCCATGTACCGTATGATGAAGGGATATCATAAGGTGAGAATCTTTCGTAAAGACATTCAGGCTGTCTGTGATTCGCTAGTATACAATACAAAGGATTCTTGTCTGACAATGTATAAAGATCCCATTATGTGGAACAATAATCAGCAGGTCCTGGGCGAAGTGATTCATGCATACTTTAATGACAGTACTATCAAATGGGCACATGTTATCAATCAGGCGTTGACGGTAGAGCGTATGGATAGTATACATTATAATCAGATAGCAGGAAAAGAAATAAAAGCATATTTCAAGAACAAACAATTGGATAAGGCTGATGTTATCAGTAATGTTGAAGTTGTATACTATCCTCTAGACAAAGACAGCACAATGATGTTTATGAATACATCAGAGACTAGTCTGCTCAATCTGTATATGCAGGATAAGAAAATCAATAAAATGGTGATGAGTCCGCAGTCTACCGGGGTGTTATATCCTATGGAACAGCTACCCGAAGATAAAATGAGATTAGCAAATTTTGCTTGGTTCGACTATATTAGGCCGAAAAGTAAAAATGACCTTTTCATTTGGATTCCGAAGAAAGCAGACCAGCAGCTAAAGTCTACTCATCAAGAGACACCAGACATGAAGGGTAAGTCATTACGCGACTTACTAAAATAAGACATAATTTAGGGAGAACTAGAAATTATGAGTGATATTATCCATTTGTTGCCCGACTCCGTGGCCAACCAGATAGCTGCCGGTGAGGTGATACAACGTCCGGCGTCGGTTATTAAAGAACTGGTAGAAAACGCCATTGATGCCGAGGCACAAAACATACAAGTGCTAGTTATTGATTCGGGCAGAACCTCTATTCAAGTTATTGACGATGGAAAGGGTATGTCCGAGACCGATGCACGTCTCGCTTTTGAACGACATGCTACTTCAAAAATATCCAAAGCAGCAGACTTGTTCGAACTTCATACCATGGGATTCAGAGGTGAAGCTCTTGCTTCTGTTGCTGCAGTAGCCCATGTCACGCTAAAGACTAGAATGGATGATGAAGAGTTGGGCTCTCAAATATCTATAGCCGGCTCAAAGATCGAAAGTCAAGAAGTTATATCATGCCCTAAAGGAAGTAATTTCATTATCAATGACCTTTTCTTTAATGTCCCTGCTCGTAGGAAATTTTTGAAGTCAAACAGTACGGAATTAGCAAATATCACTACTGAATTCGAACGAATCGTGCTTGTTCATCCCGACATCTCTTTTTCGTTCAAAAGCAACGGTACTGAACTATATCATTTGCCCAAGCAATCATTTCGCCAGCGTATTGCAGCTGTATTTGGCCGGCATCTCGACCAGCAATTGCTCACGCTCGACGTTGAGACTTCTTTGGCCCGCGTATCCGGTTTTATAGGGCGGCCCGAATCGGCTATTAAACGTGGTCCGAAACAATTCTTTTTCGTCAATGGGCGCTACATGCGGCATCCCTATTTTCACAAAGCTGTGATGGAAGGGTATAATCATCTCATACCAGCCGATGCGCAGGTGCCTTATTTCTTGTATTTTGAAGTAAATCCAGGGGATATTGATGTAAATATCCATCCTACTAAGACCGAGATAAAATTCGAGAACGAGACATCTATATGGAAAATATTGCTTGCTGCAGTAAAAGAATCGCTTGATAAATTCAATGCCATGCCGACTATCGAATTCGATACTGAAGGCATGCCCGATATTCCAGTGTATGAGCAAGACAATAATATTCCGATAGAAATGCCCAGCGTGCATATCAATCAAAATTATAACCCGTTTAAGTCTACCGAAAGCGGTTCGAGCTATTCGCGACAAAAAGTAGATTGGGAAACATTATATGGAGGATTGGAAAAAGCAGATAGCAAAGTCGAGCAAATAACAAGTTCATTAGACGATATGGAGGTCGCTTCTGAAAACGATACGAAATCATTATATCAAGATAATAATGAAACCCTTGACGAAGCGCTTCAACAAATGCAAATTAAAGGGCGATATATACTTACTTCTGTCAAATCGGGTTTGATGATTATTGATCAGCGGCGTGCACATATTCGTATTCTCTATGAACGTTACATGGATCAGTTAGAAAATCGAACCGGAGTTTCGCAACGAGTGTTATTCCCCGATGTGATTCATTTCTCACCAACCGAAGAGACCATTTTGAAAGAGATGATGGAAGAGCTGGGAGCTGTAGGTTTCGATCTTGCCAATTTAGGCGGAGGAAGTTATTCCATAAACGGAGTGCCTGCGGATACCCAAGGTATCAATCCCATCACTTTGGTGCAGAGTATGGTTCATTCGGCGCTCGAAGAAACAGATAGTGCCAAGAAAGAAATTAATCACGTGTTGTCTCTGTCTCTAGCCAGAAGTGCGGCCATTGTATATGGACAGATCCTTTCGGAAAAAGAGATTACTGCACTTATAGATGATTTATTTTCTTGCTCCAATTCTTCTTTAACACCCGATGGACATGATATACTGACTATCATTAAAGAGGAAGAAATTGAAAAACGAATGGGATAGGAAATATTTATCCTATATTTTCATTTAAATTTATATAAATCATAAAAGACTTGCATTTGTTTAATCTAGGCCTTTTGTGATTTTGGTGCGGCTTATAACAATGAACCGAAATAGATTCACAACTACACTTTGTCACTTCCGTATGACACCATTACGCACTATTCTACAGTAAGTTAACGACACACCGTATACAACGCCAGCGAAAAGAGACCTCAAAATCGGCTCAAGAGTATATTGTGGATACGTTATTTCCAGTAGGGCTCTATTTAGACTCGATCTAAACGGTGCCCTAGAGATGCCTGCTAGGCCATTTGTACATAAACGAATGTGCTCTACTTCTTTTTGATACGCACTTCATTTTCGATGGAAATTGGTGGGCAAGCAAATGTGATACTTTCTCGAACGTTATCGTTGCACATGTACACCACCACCTCTAACTTTATCGGTGAACCCTGAAATTGTCGTATGTTAGTTTTTTCGGTGACGTCCTTAAGTTTTTTTGAAAACGTATGGACGTCAACAACTTTAGGTCCATATGTGGTTTGAAAATGATAAGGGCGAACATAAAAATTCATAATGACGAAAATAAATGTTTCTAGTTACAAACTTTTATTTTCGTCATTATGAATTTCTATCTGTCTATCAGTGTGTTGCAGGCGCGGCGGCTATGTGCTCATCCTAATCAGGTTTACAATCGATCGGTGAAAAGAGTACGAAGATAGTGCTCTATAGGGCTTTTTCTTTTAGGCTCTGATAAGAAAGTGTCATAATGTTGGCAAATGTTCACTTTTCGACTCTGAAAAACAATTTCGAAATAGCTTATTAGAAAAATAAAGGAGCATTTGCAAGTATATGCAATGCTCCTTTATTGTGGTTTATAGTAAATAGGGTAGGCTTAGTATGTTCTGAACCCTACTATTTCTCTAACTTCACGCATCGTCTTTTGTACATGTTCGCGCGCTTTGTCGGCACCTTCATTAATAATTTTGTCAAGAAGTGCTTGGTTGGCAGAGAATTCTTGAATCTTTTCGCGAATAGGAGTATTGAAAGCTACGATGTCTTCAGCTATCTTTTTCTTGAGGTCCCCGTAGCGTATAGAACAATCATTCCATTTTTCGTTGAAGTAGTCATAAGTCTCTTTGTTTGATACGATGCTGAGGAAGGTGAATAGGTTTTCTATTACTTCCGGTTTCGGACTGTTGGGCTCTTGTGGACCACTGTCTGTTACGGCTTTCATCACCTTTTTGCGGATAATATCGGACTCATCTTTCAGATAGATGCAGTTGCCTTCCGATTTGCCCATCTTGCCTGAACCGTCAAGGCCGGGAACCTTGAGGGCCTTATCAGAGAAGTAGAATGATTGGGGCTCTTTAAAGAATTCCACACCGTACATCGTATTGAATCGGCGTGCAAATCGACGTGCCATTTCCATGTTTTGTTCCTGATCTTTGCCTACAGGAACTTTGTCGGCTTTATGAATCAGAATATCTGCAGCCATTAGCGTTGGATATGTCAATAGTCCGGCATTAACGTTATCGGGTTGTTTGCGAGCTTTTTCTTTGAAGGTCGTTGTCCGTTCCAATTCGCCGAGATAAGCATTCATGTTAAAGAAAAGGTATAGTTCTAGAATTTCTTTCACATCGCTTTGCATGTAAATAGTTGCTTTCTCAGGATCGATGCCGCAAGCTAAATATTCTACCAGAATAGTGCGGACGCTACGCTGTATATCTTCGGGTTTGGGGCACGTCGTCAAAGAGTGCCAATCAGCAATGAAGAAGTAACAATCGTACTCGTTTTGCATTTGTACAAAACTTTTCACTGCTCCAAAATAGTTGCCCAAATGTAAATTACCGGTTGGGCGAATCCCGCTTAATACAGTTTCCATATTATTCAACATTATTTTTTTAAACGCTGCAAAAGTACAATAATATTATTACTTTTGCAAAAAGATAGAGATTATGCTTACCGAATTTCAAAAAATGCGTAGCGGTCTACTTGCCGATACTTCGGATATGGATTTGAGGGCTCGACTTGATAGGGCGAAACAATTAATCAATCAACTTAATAGCCAAACGTATCTGCATTCACCTGATTATCGTAATATCATCAAGCAATTGGTGCCTCATCTGTCTGACAGCTCAAGTATAACTCCCCCTTTTTATTGCGATTATGGTGACGGAATTATTGTGGGAGAGCATTGCTTTATTAACTTTAATTGTACTTTCCTTGACGGGGCGTTTATCACGATAGGAAGTCATACCTTGATAGGACCGAATGTTCAGATTTATACTCCCCATCATCCCATGAATTATTTGGAGCGTCGGCAGACCAAAGAGACGGCATCGCCCGTTACTATAGGTGACGATTGTTGGATAGGTGGCGGAAGTATTATTTTGCCGGGTGTGACGATCGGCGATCGCTGTATTATCGGCGCAGGGAGTGTTGTGACGAAAGACGTTCCATCGGATACTACCGTTGCTGGTAATCCAGCAAAAGTTATCAAATGATTGCTCATTTAATAACTTTTGGTTTCTAGTAAATTAAATCGTTGCGTTTAATGTTATGCTATTTGCAAATCTCTGCAATTTTATTGCGTAGAGCTTCACCTCTTAGATTGATTGCAATGACATTTAAGTTCTCATCCACCAGGTAGAGGCAGGGAACAGTCATAATGCTATACTGTTTGCAAATAGGCGATTTGAATGCTTTCAAGTCAGAAACTTGTGCCCATGGATAGGCTTCTTCTTCAATTGCCTTTTTCCACTTGGCAGCATCATTATCCATCGAAACGCTGAGGACTTCAAATCCTTTGTTGTGATAATCGGCATAGATAGCCTTTACATTTTTTCCCTCTTTGCGGCAAGGCACACACCATGATGCCCAAAAGTCGATAAGTACAGCTTTGTGACCTTTGACATAATCGGCAAGGACAACACTTTTACCGTCCGGAGTATTCATCGTAAAACTTGGAGCTACCTTGAGCGACTGTGCATCAATGCCTGCAACAGACAGGAACAGCATAAAAAATAAGATAATTTTTTTCATTGTCGTTAATGTTTATATCGGTTGTTTGAGAAGGGGCAAAGTTACACAAAAATGCGAATCATTGTGCCGCAAAGATAACATAATTGAGCCTAAGTTTAAAGAAGAAAAAGTGTAAGTGCCCTCTACTGTTATTGCTTATTGAATTAATGGAATTTCTGAGTATATATATTTTTTGGAGTGGAAGCAGAAAACTTTCCGTATAGATTGACATCTATTGTTTCAAACGGATGCAAAAGTTGATCTATCACTACTGCTGCCTGTTTGCGGGTAATAGGTCGCTCGTATTCGGGATTGCCAAGTTTGAAGCGATGGTAAATATCGCTAACTTGTTGGTCTATGGTTTGGCTTGAAGAAAGAGAAAGGTGATTCTGTTCTCCAATTTCTTTTATAATGTCGGTTAATGCTTTGAGTGTGATCGCCGTATGATCATTTTGTACTGCTTTCCACGTAGGATATACACTTGCCAATCCTTCTAGCTCATTGCTGTATAATAGACTGTCGGCATTGATCCATGTTTCGTTGGACCAATCGATATGTTTCCCTATGCCATGCAAAATGCCCATCACTCCGATACGTTGAAGGGATTTGAATGTCGGGTCTGTCTTTTCTACGTCAAGATAAGGGAGTAGGTAGTTGCCGTTATCGAGTAGTACGTTTTGTACTTCATGAACAGAAACCTCTCTGGGAGTGCAATGATGTTTCAGCGCTAGGCATGCTACAACGGCTGCTGCTTGTCCCAATTGCATTACAACAGGCTGTAGGCGAGTAGTTCCATTCACTAGGTTTGTTACCGAAACGGCTTTCTCTGCCAGTAACAGGCGGTCTTCCTTTTGGGGTATGACTACGCCAAGCGGTATTCCATAAGATGGTATCATTGGGAAGTTGATGCTTGGTATGTCCGGAGCTTTGTATTCGTGGTGATGATGGTCTACCGGATAATCGCCTACTGCGATAGCCGTACGGTATAATGGCTTGTCTTGCGAATAGGGAGCCGAGATGTCGTTGAGTGTGAACCGTACGACACCTTCGAATCGCCTTCCTTCTCTATAATAAGGCATTAATGGAAAATGATCGGCGGTGGGGTATTCATCCGCTAGACCTAAGTTTGTCATACCCAATTCGTGCTGTAAAAAGTAAAGGTAGCGTATACTCTTGGCTTTTGCACCAATCTCAAGAGAGTCTCTTTGAGCCTGGGTATATTCGATATCGTTCAAATAAAAGTCATTACCGTTCTCAGACCAATTGAGCATATACTTACCGTTTGGTAATCGACCGTATGACAGCATCATTTCGGGCGACCATAGATGTCCTTTTCCTGTCGAATCATTGTATTGACAGGTGCAGCAATTGCGGAACTCCAACGGGTCATAGTCTTTCGGTCTTGCTATAAGTTGCGGTGTATCGAACTTCTTGACAGTGATAGCATAAGTCATATCTTGCACGATATTGTTTTCTTTATCCGGCGCTTGTGTCTCTCCGGTATCTTTGTTACTGTCCATGCCCGCATGATAAGGTAATCCTGCCGCTTTTGCAACGTCGCCCAATTCCGTTGCGTCAATAAGATAGGAAGTCTTGACTGTTTGCCATTTGCCTTTCTGCCGAATTTTGAGCTTCCAACCATTGCTTGTTCTTGTAATTTTTTCGATAGAAGTATTGAAATAGCATTTTAATAGAGGTTGCGCTGCTGTCCATTTGTTGAATATCTCATTTCCTACCGACGGTTCGAAGAGTACATTACTAACCCATCCGGTCTTTAGGGCGTCCAATGAACCATAATGGTTGGCTAAGGTATCACGGAACTCTCCCCATAATCCGCTTGGCAGATGATAATCTCCATCGACGGCACTGACACCGGCAGATGTGAGCATCCCACCCAGCCATGCTGTACGTTCTATTAATAATGTTTTGGTGCCTAATCGGGCACTTTGTATAGCGGCGCAGGTTCCACTGGCTCCTCCGCCGGCAACAATGACTTCGAAACTTTTGTTCGATTGGCAAGACAATAATACTGTCGTTGCACAGACTAAGCTTAATAGGTATTTGTTTCTCATGACCGGTATGTTTGTTTTATTTCTTTTTCTTCTTTTTCTGTTGGCGTTTTGCCATTCGTTCGGCAAGTGCCCACTGAATATTGGCAGCATCTTCCTTCCCCGACATCATTAGGGCGTCACCGAACTTTTCGTGGGCGTCGGGATGGTATTGATCGATTGTTGTCGCTTTGTCAAGGTCTGCAATAGCGCCTGCCGAATCGTGTAATTTTAGTCTGAAACATCCCCTTAGATAAAACGCGTCGAAGTATCGTGGACTTAACGCTATCGCTTTACTATAACTCTTGAGTGCTCCATGAGTATCCGAAGATTCCAGTATTTTCCCTCGTTGTATATAAGCTTTCACCGACTTAGGGTTGAGGCGTATCGCTTTGTCGTAGTTTGCTATAGCGGCACTTTCTTCGTGTGCTTCTTTAATACATGCATCGCCCAAAGCCAAGTATTCATCAGACAACGTCATCATCATGTTGCGGTTCTCGTCAAGCTCATGCTGCATCTTTTTGATTTTATTCCGCAAGACGTTCACCACATTCAACTTTCGTCGTATGAGGCGAGTGATGGTCGGCTTTTCTATATCGTATCGGGAATGCATGGCTTTGATGAATTGACTGACGCATTCTTCCATGTCGCCTTTCTCGAAAGCTTTAGATGCCGCAATGTATTGCAGATCGGCCTGTGCACTTTTCATCGCACGATCTATGGCTTGTTGATCGTTGAAATGCTGTGCGAAGTTTGAAATCTCAGGGCGTACGAATATATCGGATCGATTGACCGTGCGGTTCAGACTGATGCCGTCAAGCGAAGTACACCGCGAAAGAGCTACGTAGGTCTGACCTCCGGCAAATGCGCCGCCCGTCAAATCAATGACGACCCGACTGAATGTGAGTCCTTGACTCTTGTGTATGGTGATAGCCCAAGCTAGTTTGATAGGATATTGAGTATAATTGCCGAGTTCTTCTTCTTTGATAACTTTTTCTTTGTCGTCGTAAGTGTATTTTATATTTCGCCACAACTCTCGTTTTACATCACAGTGTCTTCCATTGTCGGTAATGACATATAGTATTTCATTCTCTTCGTCCCATCCTTCGATAATACCGATTGTACCGTTTACCCATTGCCTTTCCATATCATTCTTGATGAAAATAATCTGGGCGCCTACTTTAATGTTCAACTCTTTTGCCGTGGGCAGACTACTTTCCGGAAAATCTCCGTTGATGATGCCTTCGAAAGTAAGCAGATCACCGTCAAGCTCTGCCAAACGTTTGTCGTTGATATTGTCGACTGTTTCGCGTCGGGTAGCGAGTGTAATATACATATCTTTCTCGTTGCTTTTGACGGGCGCACTGTATCTTTCGTTGATGAGCTGAAGGTCGCCGTTGTCGACTGTATTGTTTCTTATATGGTCGAGTAGACTGACAAAAGCCTTATCTGTCTGCCTGTATACTTTTTGGAGTTCGATAGATACGAGGTTCATCTCATTGAAAACCCGTGCCGAAAAGAAATAGGGAGTGGGATAGTAACGATTTATAAGCTCACGGTTTTCGGTAGTGACTACAGGCTCGAGTTGAAATACGTCACCGACCAATAGCATTTGTTTACCTCCAAAAGGAGAGTGAGTGTTGTGAGAGAATATTCTAAGTATTTTGTCAATGGCATCGATTATATCGGCTCTTACCATAGATATCTCGTCAATAATAATCAGTTCTACCTGCTCTATGACTTTTCGCTTTACTTTGTCGTACTTGAAGAATTCGTATATCCGATTGTCTCTACTAGAAAGATTCGGATCGTCGGGCAGCAAAGGATAGAAGGGCAATTTGAAGAAACTATGTAGCGTGCTGCCGCCGGCATTTATGGCAGCGATGCCTGTTGGTGCCAATATGATATGCTTTTTCTTTGTATTTTGGCAAATGTACCGCAAGAAAGTCGATTTTCCGGTTCCTGCCTTACCCGTAAGAAAGACAGAATGTTGCGTGTGCTGTATGAGCTTGAGCGCTTCCTGAAAGCTTTGATTGTCGGTATCGATTAACTCCATTTGTTTTTATTGCAGTTAAGGTACTTATATCAAATTAGTCCGAAGTGACGCATGGCATTGCGTACTCCATTATCATCCACTGCTGTTGTTACATAGTCTGCTACGGCTTTGACTGTATCTTCCGCATTGCCCATCGCTACACCTATGGCCTCCGATTGTAGCATGCTGATATCATTACCGCCGTCGCCAAAACATATCACTTCCTGCATATTCAGTCCAAAGTGTTTTGCTACTATTTCAACTCCGTGGTGTTTGTCGCAACCTGCTGCTGTAATATCTGTAAAAGTTGGATGCCAGCGGTCGCCTGTGCAACCTTTTATCTGACCGATGATTTCTGCTTCTTGTTCGGGAGTAATAAAAGGAGTTGCCTGATAAATATCTACAGCGCAGGCTTCTTCAATGTTATCAACTTTTCGCATCTCATCGACATGTAGATAGTCGTAGAATATTTTTCGCATCAATGCATTCTCTCGATAAACGCAAACATCATGCGCACTGACAAAAACACAAGCCGCTTTCTGCTTATCGACAAAGTGTCCTATTTTCAGAGCCGATTCGTGAGGTATGTAATGCCGGTCGATAACAGTGTCGCCCACGAAACAGTAGGCACCGTTCATCGAAACATATCCGTCTATGAGATTTAGTTCTTCCAGTTCTCCAAGGTTGTTGATGATGGCTTTAGGTCGGCCTGTAGAAATGAAAATCTTAATGCCCTTCGCTTTTACGGTCTGAAGCGCATCAATAGTTGATAGCGGAACGTGGTGGGTTTTAAAACTGACTAACGTGCCGTCTATGTCGAAAAATAATGCTTTAATCATGCTACAAAAGTAGAAAAATCAGATTAATAATACTAACTTTGTATTGCAATAAAATATAAAAATAGATGAAATACAATTTCGATGAAATAATAGACCGCCGAGGTACTTCGAGCGTGAAGTGGGATGGTGTACAGAAATATTGGAAAGGGCGCAATGATTTGTTACCGATGTGGGTAGCAGACATGGATTTCAAAACTGCTCCTTTTGTTGTAGAAGCTTTAAAGAAACGACTCGATCACGAGGTGATAGGGTATACCTTTGCGTGCGACGAATGGTATGAGGCCATTATCAACTGGGTGAATGTACGCTTCGACTTGACCATAACACGAGATATGATAGACTATTCTCCTGGCATTGTTCACGGCATTACTTTTGCTATTCTTTGCTTCACTGATCCCGGTGATAAAGTGATGGTAACGCCACCTGTTTATCATCCTTTCTTTTTAATGACCGAGCATAACAACCGTGAAGTGGTGTGGAGTCCGCTAGTACTCGAAGACGGACAGTACCATATTGACTTCGACCGTTTCCGTCAAGATATACAAGGATGTAAGCTCTTTATATTGAGCAATCCTCACAATCCCGGCGGTAGAGTATGGACCAAAGAAGAACTACAAACCATTGCGTCCATTTGTGCAGAGAGCGGTACGATTGTTATCTCTGATGAAATTCATGCCGATCTTACGTTGCCTCCTTATCGTCATCATACATTTTCTACTGTTTCTGAAGAAGCCAAGCATCATTCCATCACTTTTATGTCGCCTAGCAAAGCATTCAATATGCCGGGGCTTAGTTCATCCTATTGTATTGTAGAGGATGCCAAACTTCGTGCGAAATTCTTTGGATTCTTGCAGGCCAGCGAATGGGATGAAGGACACTTTCTTGCATGTATCGGTGCGGCCGCGGCTTATAGTCACGGTACAGAATGGTTGGACCAAATGTTGGCTTATGTAAAGGACAATATAGAATATCTGGATCATTACTTGAAAGAGCATATGCCTACTATCAAAGCCATTATTCCTCAAGCTTCTTATCTTGTGTTTCTGGATTGCCGTGATTTGAAACTTTCGCAAAAACAACTCTGCGAGCTTTTTGAAGACCGCGCTCATTTGGCACTAAACTCGGGCACGACATTCGGAGAACAAGGGGAAGGGTTTATGAGAATGAATGTAGGGTGTCCGCGCGAAACGTTGATAAAAGCTTTGCAACAACTGGAAAAGGCAGTGAACGGATAAAGAGGAAAAGATGTCTAAAGTCGTATTAATAACAGGGGCCAGTAGCGGCATTGGAATGGAAACGGCAATCGAACTATGCGATAGAGGTTTTGTCGTTTATGGTGCCGCTCGTAGAGTGGAACGCATGAAGTCGCTATCCGATAAAGGAATTCATGTTCTATCACTTGATGTTACTGATGAAGCTTCGATGAAGCAGTGTGTAGATAGCATTGTTCAAACTGAAGGAAAGATCGACATACTGATTAATAATGCCGGTTATGGTTCGTATGGCGCCGTAGAAGATGTTCCTCTTTCAGAAGCTCGCCGACAGCTGGATGTAAATCTTTTCGGACTTGCTCGGATGGTGCAACTTGTGTTGCCGTCAATGCGTCGCCAAAAGTCCGGTTGTGTTGTCAATATATCTTCAATGGCCGGTAAAGTTCATACTCCGTTCGGCGCATGGTATCATGCTACAAAGTTTGCTGTTGAAGGTTTCTCGGATGCGTTGCGCCTTGAGTTAGAACCTTTTGGTATTCGTGTCGTTATTATTGAGCCGGGAGGCATCAATACCGATTGGGGAATTATAGCTTCGGATAATCTGGCTAAAACTTCGGGCACGGGTGTATATGGAGAAGATGCGATGAAAATGGCACGAGTATTTCATCATGCTTATAGCGGGAAGAAATACTCAGACCCATCTGTCGTCGCTCATACTATCTGCAAGGCTGTGACAGCACATCGTCCACATACCCGATATGCCGTAGGATTTATGGCGAAACCGTCTATCTTCTTCCGCAAGATATTGAGCGATCGCCTGTTGGATCGTATTCTAAGATTCTACTTTATGCGATAGAGGCGATGAGTTGCTCTATGGTAACATCTTCATCATCAATCTCTAAATCATGCATTTCCAGTTCGTTCGACTTTTCTTTCGAAAAGGTAAAATAGGTGCATGTCGCTTGCGCACAAACGGTTCCCTGACTATCGGAAATACTCGCTTCTATTGTTGCAATATTACGACGTACGTCTACTACTTTGGCACGAAGCACCACATAGCTATCTGTAGTCATGATGCTATGTTTGTATCGAGTCTCCATCTTGGCTGTAACTCCCGTAGTATTCATCTTTAGCATTACGGCCCAAGCACATATCTCGTCGAGCATTACAGCCTGAATACCTCCGTGAAGTGTATCTACCCATCCTTGAAACTGTTTTTGCGGTTTCCATACCGATACCACTTCGTCACTGTCGGCATAAAATTGCATTCTTACTCCGTCCTTATTATCTGGGCAGCAACCGAAACAATAATATTCTTTTTTCCCTATCCAAGGGCTTTTAATTCTTTTCATAATTTAAGTTAGCTATTATTTAAAAGAAATAGGCAAGGTGTATTTAACAGGCATTTTTTTACCATCTATTATGTACGGAATCCATCGAGGCATACTAAGTACTAATCTTATAGCTTCTCTATCGCATAGAGGATCCAGACTCCGTACGATGACTGCATCTCGTACGCGTCCCCTTTTATCTACGGTGAATTGAACGATAACTCTTCCTGTAACGCCTCCCTCTACATCTTGTTTAGGGTATCTTAAGTGGTTGGCAATCCACTCCATCATCGCGGTAGTACCTCCTGGAAATGAAGGGTACTGTTCTATTAAATCGCCAAAAACTTTATCATTCTCACTATCTGTTGTTTCTTTCGGTTTTTTCTTTTTGTTTGACTTGGGCTTTGGTGTAATCGTGTCTCCAATTACGATCATCTCTTCACTTGAAGTCACTCTCATATTATTCATTTGTTCTGTGCGTATGCCTGTGTTAAGGTTTGGTTCAACAGTAACATTCTCGGCTGCATTAAGAGCGATAGCTCCCGCCGACAGTCCGAATAGAGTGACTGCCTTACCTAGCATTTGGCGATGCCTTAGCTGTTGTTCCAAGTAACGCACTTCCGATTCGCACTTAGGGCAAGTGCCGAGACAATCGCCTTTGAATTGACATTCGGAAGTAATAAGTTCGATGTCATTTGCGTCTGCAATCTGTTTGCGAATCTCTTTTAGTATTCGGCATGTTTGTTTTCCTCTTTTCATGATCTATGCTAGCTATTGTTTAAAAGAGATTGGCAAGGTGAATTTAAGAGGAGTCTTTATCCCGCCAGGAATCCATTGGGGCATACTAAGCACTAGTCTTATAGCTTCTTTATCACATAGAGGATCCAGACTCTTTACGATGATAGCGTCTCGTATACGCCCCTTTATATCTACGGTGAATTGAACGAGAACTCTTCCTGTAACGCCTCTTTCTACACATTGTGAGGGGTATCTTAAATGCTTGGTAAGCCATTCCATCATCTCAGTGTAACCTCCAGGAAATGAAGGAGGAAAGTCTATCATGTCACCAAAAACTTTATCATCCTCACTATCTGTTGTTTTTTTAGATTTTTCCTTTTTGTCCAATTTGGGTTTTGGTGTAATCGTGTCTCCAATTACGGCCATCTCTTCACTAGAAGTCACTCTCATATCATTCATCTGTTCTGTGCGTATGCCCGTGTTGAGGTTTGGTTCAACAGTAACATTCTCGGCTGCATTAAGAGTGATAGCTCCTGCCGATAGTCCGAATAGAGTGACTGCCTTGCCTAGCATTTGGCGGTGCTTGAGTTGTTGCTCCAAGTAACGCACTTCCGATTCGCACTTAGGGCAGGTGCCAAGACAATCGCCTTTGAATTGACATTCGGAGGTAATAAGTTCGATGTCATTTGCATCTGCAATCTGTTTGCGAATCTCTTTCAGTATTCGGCATGTTTGTTTTCCTTTTTTCATAGCTTCGTAGTGGTTAAGTTAGATATGTAAATTGATCGAAACGAGAAAGTCCCATTCTTTTTAGTTGCATAATACTTTCTTCCGTGTCTTCTTTGGTATTGTATGACGGTATCAATGGTACACGAACTGTTATGTTATCTTCCTTGCCTTGTTCAACGAGCCAGTTGAGATTGGCGATGACGTTATCATTGTTCCGCCCCGTATATTTGTGATAGCGTTCTTTATCCATGTCCTTGATGTCCACGTAATATTGATTGACTACAGGTAGCAATTCTTCTAAATGTTTCAACGGAACGTTTAATGACGTTTCGACCGCTATTTGCCATTGAGGTCCGCAAAGTTCTCTGAACTTACCGATAAATTGGCTTTGAAGGCACGGTTCACCTCCACCGAAAGTAATACCGCCCATGGTAGCAAGAAAATATAGTTCATCTTGTTTTACCTCATCGTATAGCTCTTGACAACTGAGTCTATTCCATATTCCGTCGGTATGCAGGCATTGTGAATTTAGACAGAATTTACAACGAAGTGGACATCCATGAAAGCCTACAAGGGTTGTTACACCTTCTCCATCAATAGTAAGGCGGTGGCGATTGATTCCTATGAGTGCAGCAGTTTTCATTATCTTAGTCTAACAAAGTAACAATGATACAAAGATAGTATATTTTTGTTTATATCATTCTGTTTATTATACAGGGCTGACGCATTAAGAATTAGTTTAAGCATTTTCATTATACATTGTTAACTTAATACATTTATATATAGTTTATTATATTGTTTTTATGTCCGTATTATTTACTATCTTTACATGACTTTAATACATTAAATATGTAAATAATATGGACTTAGTAACAATATTAAGAGAAGTTGAAGATCCAAGAAGGGATCATTTAAAGGAGCACAGTTTGGAGTGCATTTTTTATATTACGATGGCAGCGG
>JAYRGW010000014.1:0-71173 GCA_041907665.1 Bacteroidaceae bacterium | reverse complement strand
CCTTCCAAAACGTCATATGCTCCTAAAAATGTTGTCGTATGTTAGTTTTTCCGAAAACTTAAGGACGTCACCGAAAAAACTAACATACGACAACGACGGCTGTACACTTGTTTTGCCTTACAAAAAATCAACCGTATGTCGCAGCGGTAACTAACGGATGTTGTTGACGAAACTAACGTTAGTTGTTAGGATAACTTCTGTTAGTTACCGCAGTAACATCCGTTAGTTATGCCGGTGACATACGTCTGTTTCGTGCTATGATAGTATTGAAGTATGTCCTACAAAATAGAAGTTTGAAGCCATAACCTGAATTGTAAAAGTATGCACAATTAGATACACATAAAAATCGTATAATAATTTTTCATTAACCCTTTGAAATTCCGATTATACATTTAGAAGCCCCTCCAAAGTTACGAATCCGCGCATAAGCCTATTGGTTTATATGAAATCGTAAGTAGCAAGCAAGGTCATTGAAATTAGTAAAAATGTAGTACTTACTTTCTTTGTTTTATATCACCAATAGCCATACCTTTGCAGCGCGTAAGGAGAAAGACAATGGCTAATAGGCATCGTCTATTTTCACGGTAGCAATGTATTTTCGGCTCTAAAAAAGCCTAAAGATAAAATTAGAAACTCTCTCTCTTATATAGGTTTATTATAAATTGGACGAATTGTTAATATTATTGCAATATATAATAAAAAAGGTTCTTCTCAACTTGCGATAAGCTGTGAAAAATCACGACAGAATCTCTATATGATTTATAATAGACATTAATTAAAAATGAATAAAAGCGACTTTCTCTGACTTGTGACAAGCCGGAGAAAGTTTTATTTATCTAGCTACAAATAGAATATCACGAGAAGGCTCCTCTCCTATATTATTATCAAAAAAAAGAATCTCACCGGTACAATAGAAACAGTCCCCAGTTTACTAACAAAAAGCATGAAGAAGCTCAAGCAATAGACAGAAAACATTTTTACGACACACACTTTTGACGTTCAGTACCAATATAAACTTTTATAAAATAGGCTATTGCGTTTTTATCAGAAATTCATTACATTTGTTTTTCAAAGATTATTACCATGAAGCAAGCCTATTTAAAATACTACCTGACATTTCTGTTTACTATAACAGTAGGCATAGCATTCGGAGCCAGCACCCCGATTAGCTATGCAGCAAGACTACTCGAGAATAAGGCCAGAAATTATCTAAAGACAAAGAATGAGGAACAATATCTAAAGGTCCTGCAAGAAGGTATAACAAAATACCCTGAAGATGTATACTTTATAAACGACCTCATTTATTATTATCAACAACAAAAACCTAGCGAAATCAATAATGCCATGCAGTTGGTAAATAGCTTGTTGACAAAAAAGCCAAATAATAAAAACTATATTATCAATAAAGCTATCGTCTCTGTAAAAATGAAACGATACAGCGTTGCCAAGACCCTGCTTAAAGATGCTGATTTATATCACACCGATCCTGCTATCGCATGGTATATTACAGGCGAAATAGCCTTTGACCAAGGGCAGTATGAAGAAGCGATAAACAACTTTGAAAAAGCCATTCGATTAGACAACAAAGATAGGTATTCCAACTATGGACTTGGATTATCATACAGTCGGCAAGAAAAATATAAGGATGCACTCAAGTATTATAATAAAGCCATCCAGTTGGGACTACAAGATAGTAAAGTATACAATGATTTGGGAGAAACGTATTTTGAATTGGAAAGGAACTATGAGGCAATCTCCGCATTCAAGAAAGCCATATTGCTAGACCCACAAAATGCTACGGCACTTCACAATTTGGGTTTCGTATACGATGAGATGTTAAGATATAACGACGCTATAAATGCTTTCAATAAGGCACTCAAAATTGATCCAAAAGATTTGGAAGCATATAAAGGGTTAGGAAGTGTATACTGCGAAAAGAAAAAATATAATGAAGCGATTGAAGCTTGCAATAAAGCGCTGCAAATTGATTCAAAAGATGCCGAAGCCTACAATTGTCTGGGAAGTATCTATTGCATTATGAAAAGATACGAGGATGCTATTGCAGCTTTCCAAAAAGCATTAGCAATCAATCCGGCCTATTCTGTTGCATCGGACAATTTAAAACTAGCCAAAGAAGCGCAGAATAAGATTAAAAAGAAATAAGAATTAGTATTTTAAATCCAACTCGAGCTGTACAGGTATATTCTTATCTTGGCTATCCACCTCGCCAAGAGGATTCGATACCGAAAGACCTATCAGGCGGATATATCGTTTGGAGTAATCAACTTGACGAAGCAATTGTTTGGCAATTGGGAGTATCGATTTAAGTTGATACAAATCCGTATGGCGATCGACCGTCAGGCTACGAGTGATTTGAGTAAAATCAGCAAACTTTATTTTCAAAGTAAGTGTCACTCCGTGGAATTGTTGATGATGCAATCGCTCCACTAGTTCGAGAGCCACATGATACAATTCGATAATAACCGCAGAGCGACGATTGATATCTTGTTCAAAAGTGGTTTCGCATCCTACAGATTTTCGTGTTCTGACAGATACGACAGGTCTTTCGTCTATTCCCCGAGACATATCATAATAGGACGCACCGGCTTTACCAAACTGCCTTATCAACATTTCACGAGAACAGCCACGCAGATGCTTTCCGTTATGTATACCAAGCAGATGCATTTTTTTTGCAGTAACAGGACCGATTCCCCAAAATGATTCAATAGGTAAACGTGCGATAAATTCGAGAGCCTTATCGGGATGAATGGTACAAAGTCCGTCGGGCTTACGATAATCAGATGCTATTTTTGCCAAAAACTTATTATACGAAACTCCTGCCGATGCACCAAGATGCAATTCATCGCGTATACGACGTTTTATTTCAATGGCTACATCAACGCCTTGCTCTATATTCTTTTTATTCTGAGTTACATCTAGAAATGCCTCATCAATAGACAAAGGTTCGATGAGATCGGTATAGTCAAGAAATATATCACGAATCTGCGCCGAGACCTCTTTATACAATTCCATTCTACCAGGCAAGATTATAAGCTGTGGGCAAAGCAGTTTGGCTTTTACCGACGACAATGCAGAATGAACACCATAGCGTCGTGCCACATAGTTGGCAGTAGCAATCACACCACGTTTGTCGGCGTGCCCCACAGCCATAGGTACAGTATGAAGTTCGGGACGATCGCGTTCTTCTACCGATGCAAAAAAAGCATCCATATCAATATGAATAATTTTCCGCAACATAAGATGTGTACCCTTCAAATTCCTACAGTCAAATTGTTTTCAGTTCTGCATACAAGCGTTGTACGGGCAATCCCATCACATTGTAATAACTGCCTTTTATATCATTAACGCCAATAAAGCCAATCCATTCTTGCACACCGTAAGCCCCAGCCTTATCCAATGGCATATAACGTTTCACGTAATAATCAATTTCATCATCAGACAATTCTGAAAAGGAAACTTCAGAAGTGACGGTAAAACTCTTTTGAAGTTGGGCTGTAGTAATACAGACAGCAGTAATGACCTGGTGTGTCACACCAGAAAGTTTTCGAAGCATTATCTTCGCTTCTTCTTCATCGTGCGGTTTTCCCAATGCCTCATCGTGAAGCCATACAATCGTATCGGCAGTAATAACCAACTCATTTCCCGTTATAAATTCACGATAAGCCGCAGCCTTTTGATGTGCAATATACGCAGGTATTTCGGTTCCTTTCAACGACGCAGGATATCTTTCATCCACATTGGGCAAAGTCTTCACGACATATTCAATATCCAACCCCGACAACAATTCTTTGCGCCGAGGAGAATTAGAGGCCAATATGATTTTGTATTTCGATAAGTTAGAGAGTATCATATACTATGATTATGATGGATATAAAATAGAGAAAAAAAGCTGCTTGCAGCAGCAAACAGCTTTTTCTATTAGTAAATACAGAAGTACTATAACTGAGCCAGTTTGTTGTCAGAGCCAAGTACGTTAAGTATTTTATCTTTGTACATTTTCTCCATTGCATCACGAGCAGGTCCGCAATATTTACGAGGATCAAATTCACCCGGTTTGTCGTTAAATACCTTACGAACAGCAGCAGTAAATGCCAAACGAGAGTCTGAGTCAATATTAATCTTGCACACAGCACTCTTAGCAGCCTTACGGAGTTCTTCTTCAGGAATACCAACAGCATCAGGTAATTTACCACCATTCTCATTGATCATATCAACATATTCCTGAGGAACAGAAGAAGATCCGTGAAGAACGATTGGGAATCCAGGTAACTTAACCATTACAGCATCCAATACATCAAATGCCAATGGAGGAGGAACCAAACGACCTGTCTTCGGGTCACGAGTACATTGTTCGGGTTTGAACTTATATGCTCCATGACTTGTTCCGATAGAAATAGCCAAAGAATCACAACCGGTTTTGCTTGTGAAGTCAATAACTTCTTCCGGTTTTGTATAATGAGATACTTCAGAAGCAACCTCATCTTCAACACCGGCAAGTACACCAAGTTCACCTTCAACTGTTACACCGTATTGGTGAGCATATTCAACAACTTTCTTAGTCAATGCTACATTCTCTTCGTAAGGCAGAGAAGAACCATCGATCATAACTGAAGAGAAACCGAAATCAACACAGCTCTTGCAGAGTTCGAAGCTATCGCCATGATCCAAATGCAATACGATTTCAGGATGCTCGCATCCGAGTTCTTTTGCATATTCTACAGCACCCTGTGCCATATAGCGAAGCAATGTTTGGTTGGCATAGTTACGAGCACCTTTAGAAACCTGAAGAATAACCGGAGATTTCAATTCAGAAGAGGCCTTGATAATGGCCTGTAGCTGCTCCATATTGTTGAAGTTGAAAGCGGGGATAGCATATCCGCCGTTAATAGCTCTCTTAAACATCTCACGGGTGTTTACGAGTCCTAAGTCTTTGTAATTAACCATTTTGTTTATATTTATATATTAAATGAATAGAATTCAATGCAAATGTACAAATTTAAGTTTTAACCTAAAAACTATTTATCGACAAAGTAAATCTATTTGTGATTATTTATCTATCGATTTCGTTTTTGTCTTTTTTATAATAAACCGAGAAGAAAAAAAGAAGCCAATATTATTGCTATTCAAAATAAAAGCTGTAACTTTGCGCACTGAATTTTGACCATTACACTTAAGAATTACATAATAAGATAATAAATTAAAAGTATATACGATAATGAAAAAAGGTATTCATCCAGAATCATACCGCCCGGTAATGTTCAAAGATATGTCGAACGGCGATATGTTTTTATCCAAATCAACTTGTGCCACCAAAGAGACCATAGAGGTTGACGGTGAAACCTATCCGTTGATTAAGATCGAAATTTCGAGCACATCTCACCCTTACTTCACTGGTAAATCTACATTGGTTGACAGTGCAGGACGCGTTGATAAGTTCTTAAGCCGCTACGGTGATCGTAAAAAGAAATAAAGAGATTACTTCTAAAAGTTAAAAAAAGGAATTCCACTACTTGGAATTCCTTTTTTTTACTCTTAAACGATTGTAGTAAGGAAAGCACTTCGTATATTTGCAGGAATAATTATATCACATTATATATGATTAATAATAAATCAAAAAGAACAATGCAAAATGCAAAACCTGTTTTTGCATTCATTTCAAAGAAATGTAAAAAGTTCTGGACATGGTATAAAGGTCTATATATAGGCAGCTCATGGTACAAGAAACTTTCAATCGGAATTCTTTCTTTCATTATTGTCTTCATGCTCTATTTAGGAATGGTAGATTGGAATCTCTTGTGGCTGTTTGGAAAATCACCCAGCCTAAGTAGCATCCAGAACCCCGAACAACCGGTTGCTTCTGAAATATACAGCGCCGACGGAAAGCTCATAGGCAAATACTTCCGTGAAAACCGTATACCAGTAAAATATGAAGAAATTTCTCCGATACTAATCAAGACGTTGGTCACCACCGAAGACGAGCGGTTTTATCATCACTTCGGAATCGACTTCCAAGGATTATTTTCGGCAGCCAAAGACATGATGCATGGACGAAGTAGAGGTGCCAGCACTATCACACAGCAATTGGTGAAAAACATGTTCAAAATCCGTTCGCAATATTCAACTGGAATCTTAGGTATATTGCCCGGTGTAAGGCTCATTATTCAGAAATCTAAAGAATGGATTGATGCAATCAAAATCGAAATGTTCTATTCGAAGAAAGAGATTCTGACCATGTATCTTAACACGGTGGACTTTGGTAGCAATGCCTATGGTATCAAAACCGCTGCAAAGACTTATTTCCGTACCACTCCGGCGCAAATCAACTACGAGCAAGCCGCCGTTCTGGTGGGTATGCTAAGAGCCACCACATACTACAATCCTCGATTGAATCCTAAGAATTCACTGAAACGGCGCAATGTAGTGCTCGAGAACCTGGTTACTCACAACGTTATCAGTAGACAAACATGCGATTCTCTAAAGCAAATTCCAATCAAATTGAACTATGCAGTGGAAAGTAACTACGACGGTATCGCTCTCTATTTCCGCGAAGCTGTTGCCAACGAACTATCGGCTTGGCTTAGAGACAATGATTTAGATCTATATAGCGATGGACTAAAGATATATACCACCATCGATACTCGAATGCAAAAGTATGCCGAAGAGGCTGTCGACGAAAAGATGCGGCAAGTTCAAAAGAATTTCAATAGCCAATGGGGAAAGAAAAATCCGTGGTGCGACGAGCATCATAAGGAGATACCGAACTTCATAGAAGACTTGTCCAAAAAGACAATGGCATACAAACTGCTGCAAACCAAATACAGCAACAACAGCGACTCCATCAGTTACTATCTGAACAAGCCTCATAAAGTCAGAATATTCTCTTACGACAAGGGAATGCACGATGAAACAATGAGCACGATGGACTCCATACGCTATATGGAACGCTTCATGCACTGCGGATTTATTGCTATAGAACCGCAAACCGGATATGTAAAGGCATGGGTAGGCGATATTAATTTCGAAGCATGGAAATACGACAAGGTTACGGCAAAACGTCAACCGGGTTCTACATTCAAGTTGTTCGATTATACAGCTGCAATGAATCATGGAATGTCTCCTTGCGATACACGTGTCGATCATTACATCCAACTAGACGTATTAGATCACGGGAAACCCACCAAATGGGTTCCGGGCAACGCCAATGGCAATTATACGGGTCGCGAATATTCTCTAAAGGCCGCTTTTGCACAATCCATCAATACGATTGCCGTTCAGGTAGCTCAAGAAGTAGGCATTCATACCGTAGCCGAAACCGCCAAATCAATGGGTATAAAAACGCCGCTCGAAGAGACCCCCGCATTGAGTTTGGGAGCCTCGGACGTTTCACTCGAAGAGTTGGTTAACGCCTACTCTACTGTGATCAACGACGGTAAAGCCCACGATCCGATCTTAGTAACGAAGATAGAAGACCAAAACGGAAAGACCATATACGAAGCAAACGACACCCAAACGCAGGTAATTCCCTACGAATCGGCATTCTTAATGCAAGAAATGTTGAAAGGTGGACTTACCGAACCGGGCGGTACAACACAAGCTCTTTGGGAATATATTTCACCATATACGCGAGAGACTGAATTTGGTGGCAAGACAGGTACCTCACAAAACCATTCGGATGCATGGTTTGTCGGCGTAACTCCTCATTTGGTTGCCGGTGCCTGGGTCGGTGGAGAACATCGAAGCATTCACTTCCAGACAGGGGCTTACGGACAAGGCAGCCGAACGGCGCTCCCCGTGTATGGCTACTTCATGCAGCGCGTATTGTCCGATCCTGCACTTGCTCAATATAAGGGCAAATTTCCAAAGCCGAAACAGACTATTACAAGAGATTATAATTGTCAGAGCGTTTATTACAACAACAAGAACGATTCGACATCGGTCAATCTCGACGATAGTTTAGTTAATACCGGAGGAGGTAACGAAGTCGATTTAGGCGAACCGGTACCACCCGAAGGAGTAAAAAACACGAAAGAGAAAAAGGAGAAAAAAGACAAAGACAATAACGAAGTCATATTGTGACATCAAGTCCCCTAACACGGCAATATAGCCGATAAAAGGCATAAATTAAAAAGTAGCAGCATCGTAAAGGTGTTGCTACTTTTTTATATTCAATTTTTGTTGAACGAAATCGAATAAGAAATCGACCGTCTTATCAATACCAAAAATAGACGAATTGATACACAAGTCATAAGATTCGGCGGCACCCCAAGTCTTTGCCGAATAATAATTATAGTAATCGGCACGCTTCTTATCACACTTTTCAATAGCCGTTTTTGCAGCTTCGGGCGAAATGTTGCGCTTAGCACAAATTCGGGCAATACGATCTTCAAAAGCGGCAGTGATAAAAAGATTAATATGACGAGGATTGTCTCGCAATATATAATCGGCACAACGTCCCATAAAAATACAAGATTTTGCTGCAGCAATCATGCGGATGACATCACTCTGAATCTTGAAAAGAGAATTATTGCTCAACATGCTGGCACTAGGAGCCGAGCCATCGGCAAAAGCAAAGTGCAAATTAGAAAGGACACCAAACATTCCTTGTGACGCCTCTTCATCGGCTCTTTGGAAAAATTCTTTGCACAGGCCACTTTTCTCAGACGCTACATTAATAAGTTCATTGTCATACAAGTCAATGCCAAGACGCGTACCAAGTTTCTCTCCTATTTCGTGTCCTCCGCTTCCCAATTGGCGGCCAATATTGATTACATAATTCTCATTCATATCGTTCATCCGTAGATTATCACATGCAAACTTAAATTTAAATTTCGACTTTTACAAGTTTCGGCCTTATTTTCTTTCTCTCGGACGCTGGCAACGATTACGGCAATATATACGAGATATATTCTTAAAGTCTTCATCATTCACCGATTTTTGGAATTCAAAACAAAGGGCGTTTAAAGCTACACCGATATGCCACTCATGTTCTTTCAGAGAAGCCAAAAGACAAAAAGAGAAAGCAAGATTTGTTGCGACCGAAAGCTGTGCATATCTCACATCGGGGCGAGACAGTACATGAGTGTTAAAAGGAAGTCGATGAGAGTTCCGATGCACAAAACGACCCTCTAAAAGCAATCCATTAGGGTTCGGAAGTGGTTTTTGAGCCTCCGATTGCAATCAATTGAGGTCGGAAAATGCAAAATGAGCCTCATTTTGGTCCGCATGGGGTCCGGAAGTTAAAAACGAGCCTCATATTTGGCTTCCTTTAACCAAGTAAACAGATCTGAGACTCATATTTGGTTTCCATTAACAAAGCAAGCCAAAACGAATCGCATATTTGGCTTTCGTTAACTAAATGATTGCAATCGGAGGCTCAAAAACCTCTTCCGAATCCCAATCGATAGCAAAACGAATTGGCTACGATGCAACATACTGCCCGAAAGAGCATTTATACACACAATCACGGAGTGAACAAATAGACTCTTCATTGAAAGAGCGATAACAAGAATAGAAGAATATGCGGCAATCTTTGGCTATTTCGGAAGAATAAAGCAGTTGTAAGTTACAAATATTTATTAACTGTTATAAATTGAAATATAATTATCCGATTTTCATGAAAAGAGTATCACACTTCCATATCATTTTGTATATTTGTGGTCGGTTATGAAAAATACTTCAAGCCAAAAACGGCTTTGAATAAACCTTTTACAAAATTTTTATTTAGATAAACTATGGCAGATAAAAAAGAAAAACTCTTCTCGGAATTTCCATCCGTCTCTACCGAAGAATGGCTTGCGAAAATCCAGGTTGACCTAAAAGGCGCCGACTTCGAGAAGAAACTTGTTTGGAAAACAAATGAAGGATTCAAAGTACAACCCTTCTACCGAATGGAAGACCTCAAGGACTTGAAGTCTATCGATTCTCTTCCCGGTGAATTCCCCTACTTGAGAGGTACTAAAAAGGATAGTAACCTTTGGCTCGTGCGCCAAGACATCGTTGTAGACGATGCAGCAGCAGCCAACTCCAAAGCACTGGATATTCTTAATAAAGGCATCGACTCGCTAGGTTTCAGAATTAAAGGCAAAAATCTGAGTCCCGAACTGATCGATACACTGCTGAAAGATATATGTGCCGAATGTGTGGAATTGAATTTCGCCACGTGCCCCAACAAAGTAGCAGAATTGGCTCAAATACTTGTAGACTATTTCAAGAAAAAAGGATACGACCTATCCAAACTTGTAGGCTCGGTAGAATACGACCACTTCAATGTGATGCTGAAGAAGGGCAAAGAGAAAGAAGATTTCGTGCAGACATGCAAACAATTGCTCGACATCACAGCCGAACTCCCCAAATACCGCACCTTTACGGTTCATGCCAACTCGCTGACCAATGCCGGTGCTTATATTTATCAGGAATTGGGATATGCTCTGGCTTGGGGTAACGAATATCTACGTCAACTGACAGATGCCGGACTTCCAGCTGCTGCCGTTGCTAAGAAAATTAAATTCGTGATGGGCGTCAGCACTAACTATTTCATGGAGATTGCCAAATTCCGTGCTGCCCGTACGTTATGGGCTAACATCGTGGCTTCTTACAATCCCGAATGTCATGGCGACTGCAAGAATCAGGGTGCCAATGGCGAATGCCGTTGCGCTGCCAAGATGAAGATTCATGCCGAAACATCGCAATACAATCAGACGGTATTCGACTCGTATGTGAACCTGCTTCGCTCGCAAACGGAAGCAATGAGCGCCGCACTTGCCGGAGTAGACTCCATGACTCTTATCCCATTTGACAAAGCATACAAGGAACCGGACGAATTCTCGGAACATCTGGCCCGCAACCAACAATTACTGTTGAAAGAAGAGTCGCACTTCGATAAGGTAGTCGACCCTGCCGGCGGTTCATGGTACATAGAGACACTGACGGCGTCTATCGCCCGCGAAGGTTGGAAACAATTCCTCTCGGTGTGCGAAGATGGCGGTTTCGAAACAGCCGTACGTGGTGGAAAAGTACAAGAGGCTATCAACACGAGCAACAAAGCCCGTCACGAAGCATTTGCCAAACGCCGCGAAACCTTGCTCGGAACCAACCAGTTCCCCAACTTCAATGAGACAGCAGCCGATAAGATCGTAGAAGATGCGGCTTGTCACTGTGGTTGCGCTACAGAAGAAAAAACAATAGACACACTTTGCACCAAACGCCTGGCTGATGAATTTGAAACCCTTCGTCTGGCTACCGAGAAATCGGCTCATCGCCCCAAGGCATTCATGCTTACTATCGGCAATTTGGCCATGCGCCAAGCCCGTGCTCAATTTTCATGTAACTTCTTGGCTTGTGCCGGATACGAAGTGGTAGACAATCTGGGATTCGATACAGTAGAAGCCGGAGTTGAAGCTGCCATGGAAGCCAAAGCCGACATCGTTGTACTGTGTTCGAGCGATGACGAATATGCCGAATATGCTGTTTCTGCTTTCAAAGCAATAAACGGCCGCGCCATCTTTATCGTTGCCGGAGCACCGGCCTGCATGGAAGATTTGAAGAAAGAAGGAATAGAAAACTTCATCCATGTACGTTGCAACGTATTGGAAACATTAAAAGAATACAACGCTAAATTATTGAAGTAAGATGAAACCAGATTTTAAAAACATAGATATAAACGAAGCTTTCAGACCAGCCGACGGGATGGCATGGCAGAAAGCAAACGGAATTGAAGAGAACTGGGAAACACCCGAACACATCGGCGTGAAGCCGGTATATACAAAAGAAGACCTTGAAGGCATGGAACACCTCGACTATTCGGCCGGTATTCCTCCCTATCTGCGCGGTCCGTATTCGATGATGTACCCGTTCCGCCCGTGGACCATCCGTCAGTATGCAGGTTTCTCTACAGCCGAAGAGTCAAACGCATTCTATCGCCGCAACCTTGCTTCGGGACAGAAAGGTTTGTCCGTAGCATTCGACTTGGCTACTCACCGTGGCTACGACCCCGACCATCCACGTGTAGTGGGCGACGTGGGTAAAGCCGGCGTATCTATCTGCTGCCTTGACAACATGAAAGTGTTGTTCGATGGTATTCCATTGAACAAAATGTCTGTATCAATGACAATGAACGGTGCCGTATTGCCTATCATGGCATTCTATATCTGCGCCGGTCTTGATCAAGGAGCCAAATTGGAAGAAATGGCAGGTACGATCCAAAACGATATTCTGAAAGAGTTCATGGTGCGCAACACCTATATCTATCCGCCAGCATTTTCTATGCGGATTATCTCGGACATCTTTGAATATACATCGCAGAAGATGCCCAAATTCAACTCTATTTCCATATCGGGCTACCACATGCAAGAAGCCGGTGCTACAGCCGACATCGAATTGGCCTACACACTTGCCGACGGTTTGGAATACTTGCGTGCCGGCGTGAAAGCAGGTATCGACATCGATGCTTTCGCTCCCCGCTTATCATTCTTCTGGGCTATAGGTACCAACCACTTCATGGAAATTGCCAAGATGCGTGCAGCACGTATGTTGTGGGCAAAGATTGTGAAACAATTCAACCCGAAGAATTCGAAATCTCTCGCACTCCGTACTCACTGTCAAACATCAGGTTGGTCGCTCACAGAGCAAGATCCTTATAATAACATAGGCCGTACATGTATCGAAGCAATGGCAGCAGCATTGGGACATACTCAATCGTTGCACACCAACGCACTGGATGAAGCGATCGCACTGCCTACCGATTTTTCGGCCCGCATAGCCCGCAACACTCAGATTTACATTCAAGACGAAACATACGTATGCAAAGGTATCGACCCATGGGGCGGTTCGTATTATGTAGAGTCTCTGACCAACGAATTGGTTCATAAGGCATGGGAGCACATTGAAGAGATCGAGAAACTGGGCGGTATGGCTAAGGCTATCGAATCGGGTATTCCAAAAATGCGTATCGAAGAGGCTGCTGCCCGCACACAAGCTCGTATTGATAGCGGTTCGCAGACCATCGTCGGTGTGAATAAATATCGTTTGGAGAAAGAAGCTCCTATCGATATTCTGGAAATCGACAACACAGCCGTTCGCAACGAACAGATTGAAACATTGAAGAGAGTTCGCACCCGCCGTGACGAAAAGAAAGTACAGGAAGCTCTCGACGCCATCACCAAGAGTGTAGAGACCGGCGAAGGCAACCTGCTCGACCTCGCAGTGAAAGCTGCACACATCGGCGCAACCCTGGGCGAGATTTCAATGGCATGCGAGAAAATAGCTGGACGTTATAAAGCAGTAATCAGAACAATATCAGGCGTGTATTCATCAGAAAGCAAAAACGACAAGAGTTTCAAGGAAGCCTGCGAACTTTGCGACAAATTTGCAAAGCAAGAAGGACGTCGTCCACGTATCATGATAGCCAAAATGGGGCAAGACGGTCACGACCGTGGTGCCAAAGTCGTAGCAACCGGCTATGCCGACTGCGGATTCGACGTTGATATGGGACCGTTATTCCAAACTCCAGAAGAGGCTGCTCGCGAAGCAGTAGAGAATGATGTTCACGTAGTCGGCGTTTCATCGTTGGCTGCAGGTCACAAAACATTGGTTCCGCAAATCATTGCAGAACTGAAAAAACTGGGACGCCCCGACATTATTGTCATCGCAGGCGGTGTAATCCCGACACAAGACTATGACTTCCTGTACAAAGCAGGAGTTGCAGGAATCTTCGGTCCCGGTACCAATGTATCAAAGTGTGCTTGTGATATTCTTCATATTCTTTTAGGAGAATAGAAAGAAAACGCCACAATCGAGTAGGAGATAAATACTAATCATAGATGTTTATCTCCTACTTTCATATTTACCGGCCTCTCACACCACCGTACGTACCGTTCGGCATACGGCGGTTCCTCATTTAGGGTACCATTTGACATACTCATCATATAGGGTAGCATATCCTTGCAAGCGCAGTCGCTCATTAGTGATTGCACGATGCAATATCCAACTATCCGCGGTGTGCCAGTAAGATTTACGTGTGCTAACCCATTCGTAAGTTTGATATTTATTTATGCCACATTTGATGAGGTTCCCCACCTTGGTCTTCATTTTCTTCCACGCTTTCCAAATACACATACGGATACGTCGGCGTAGCCATTCATCGGTGCATAGAAGAAATTCCTTCATTTCTGCCAAATGATAATAACCTATCCATCCTACTATATATCGTTTCAAGGTTTGCTTTCTACGCTCATAACCCCATCCGTTGCTTCGGCTCGTCAGCTCTTTTAGCTTGGCTAACATCTTGGTTTTGGACTTGGCATGTAGGCGCAATTGGTATCTTTCGTCACTCCAAACGTGTAACCGAGGTATTTTACCTTGCTGACATTTGCCGACACGGTCTTTTCCTTGTTTACTCGTAAGTGTAATGACTCCTCAATATACTTCGTGATGGAAACACGCAAACGTTCCGCTCCCCTCTTGCTTCCACAAAATATCATCGCATCATCGGCATTACGGACAAACTTGTATCCACGACGCTCAAGTCCCTTATCCAATTCATTGAGCATGATATTGCTCAACAATGGACTTAGAGGACCTCCTTGCGGAGTGCCTTCCTCGTTCATCTCAAACACTCCGTGGTTCATTATGCCACTGCGCAGATATGATGTATTAAGCGTACCACTCTTCCGTCCTTTATCGTACGAGAAAGTATTTCTATGAGTTTGCTATGGCCTACCGTGTCAAAGAAACGTTCCAAGTCAAGGTCTACAACATAACGGTTGTCTTGGCTGATTATTTTCTTTGCCGTACGCAGTGCACCATGGCAACTACGTTTTGGACGGAAGCCGAAACTGTTCTTGTGGAACTGCTTCTCATAGATGGGGGTTAATACTTGGTTGATTGATTGTTAGATAAAACGGTCTACAACTGTCGGTATGCCAAGCTATCGCATCTTGCCGTTTTCCTTGGGTATCTCTACCCGTCTGACTGGGTTTGGACGGTAACTGCCGTCCATCAAGAATTCTATTAGCGATTTTCCGTTGGCTTTCAGCCATGGGAGCAACTGCTCGCACGACATCTTGTCAATTCCGCCACAACCCATGTTTCTTATCACCTGCCAATAGGCAAAGTTCAAATGTTTAATTTAAAGGTTAGGTCCTTCGTTGGATATATTGACTTATTGCCTACTATTATGACCTAGGCTGACTTCTTGCGACAAACGTTACACCGTGGTTGACAATCGACTCATGTCTTATTACACGTCCGCAAACCGCCATTGTTAAGAACATATTCTTTCTATCTTATACCTGTTTGATTTACTCTGAATGTCCCGAACAGCTATTGGACTTTGTTTTGTTTGGCAAGCTCACCCACATTCATAAGCCTTAATATCAAATTTCTGTATGTCAGGTCAGATATTTGCCGCAGACTTCCTTCAGATTCCAACTCACGATGGATACCCTTGTCGTTGGCTGTACGCTTCCCGCTATTAGGCTGCGTTAGGGACTTACACCCTTTAGCCCATGCTGAACGAACTAAAGCAAAGCGCAAACGTCCTCACAGATATTTGCGCCTTTTGACTAATACATTCTATACAAAAAATGTCCGTATATGTTTAGAATTGTCAGTTAGTATCTCTTTTACATTAAGAAAACCAACACTTGCATGTCTTTATATAGAAGACGAAATAGCTACATCTTTTGTTGCAACGCCACAGCACATTTAACAATAGCTTACACTTTACGATAACAAAATAAATATTTCCTTGCGCGTATGGAAATAAGGTCTTATCTTTACAACCGGTTATCAATATTCCCAAATCATGAAATGGCAACGCTGCATATAGCTTTCTTACTTCAGGCATATCGAAAAGTTTCTTTTCGATAGCGGCATCGGTGTGCCCATTGCTATCACACCACCTTTCAATCAACAACTCTATTTATCAAATGGTATGCAGCACTTCTGCAAGAAGAATAGTGCCAACATTCCATTTTCTACAAACAAAGCTATATATCTATCATAAAATGATGACAAAAATATACCCACGCACAGGCGATAAACAAACCGTATACCTCAATGCAGTAGTCAAAGACCCACAAATAGAAATAGGCGATTATACCATATACAACGACTTCGTATCCGATCCCCTACTGTTCGAAACAAACAACGTGCTCTACCACTACCCTATCCATAAAGAGAAACTCACAATTGGACGATTTTGTTCCATTGCATGTGGCACAAAGTTTTTGTTCAATTGTGCCAATCACTCTTTGAAATCTTTATCGACTTACACCTTCCCCCTCTTTTACGAAGAATGGCAACTGAATAAGGCAGACATCACATCGGCATGGCACAACAAAGGCGACATTACGATAGGCAATGATGTATGGATTGGATTTGAAGCGGTAATCATGGCCGGAGTCCATATAGGAGACGGAGCTATTATTGCAGCACGCGCTGTAGTGACCAAAGATGTTGCACCCTACACCATTGTGGGCGGAAGCCCCGCCAAAGAGATACGCAAGCGCTTTGATACTTCAACCATACAACGCTTGCAACACCTCAAATGGTGGAATTGGCCTATCCAAAAGATACGCCAAAGCCTTTCCTATCTCACCACGGGCAATATCGACGGTTTGCAATCAATGATGCATACAGATGAATAAACTAACGATTGTCTGACAACCTAGTAATGTTACTGCTACAACTTCACGAGGAGATAATCGTTACGTATAGATGTTTTTTCCGACTCACGGGCGTGAGTCGGAAAAAACATAAGGACAAAACTTGCGACTCACGCCCGTGAGTCGCAAGCCACGTAATGAAGAAAACATTTTTATGTGCTTATATTGTCTTTGCAATATAAGAGCATCATACATTTCAATTAATAGTGGACCTCATCACGCCATCTTATATTTTACTACTACAAACACAACAATACACCTAACGAATAAGTACTTGCATCAAACAACATAATAAAAAGTATTATAAAACTATTTATTATAATATTTTTTATTATATTTGTCGAAAAATAAAAATTCAGCCACATGAAGACAAAAGAATACACAGTTACAACAAAAGAAATCTCTCAAGCAGAGATTTGGAAATTGATAACGGATGTAAACAATTGGAAATATTGGGATACAGAAGTTATAGACAGCCATATCGAAGGAGACTTTAAGGCTGAAAACTCTTTCATGCTACACCCTAAAGGGGCAGGCAAAGTAAACGTTCTCATCGAAGAAGCCATTCCCTGTTCGTATTATAGAGATGTAACAACGTTTCCTCTTGCACAATTGTATGACGAGCATTCGTATGAAGAGACCGAAGAAGGTCTGAAAATAACGATAAGACTTACCATGAAAGGTCCTTTAAATTGGCTCTGGTACACATTGGTAATGAAAGATATGGTAAAGCAACTGCCCAACGACATCACCAAACAAATAAATGTAATAAAAAGCAATCGAACAAAATAACATACAACAATGATAGAAAACACATTCAGCGTTGAGCGCGCAGAAGATAGCAGCGGATTCTTGCTATGGCAGGTCACATCTTTATGGCAACAGAAGATAAAAAGAGTGCTCAACGATAAATATCAATTAAATCACTCTCAATTTGTGATAATGACGAGTATTCATTGGCTAACGCTGCACAATGATGAAGTCACTCAAGTGTCGTTGGCACAACACACCAAGATGGAAACAATGAATGTCTCACAAATATTAAAATCATTGCAAAGCAAAAACTATATCATAAGAAGAGAGCATCCGACAGATACAAGAGCAAAAATCGTTTTTTTGTCATCGACGGGAGAACAGCTCATCAAGCAAGCAATAGTAGATGTAGATATTGTAGACAAAAACTTTTTCAAGAAATTGGGCAAGATTGATACATTCAATCATTCTCTATCAAAACTGATACAGGCTAATTTATAAACACGCGATTCAATGAGCTTTTTCAGAAACTCTTACTAATGAGCCTAAACCTTTTCTTTTTATATAAATACCGATAAAATAAAAAAATCTCTGAAGTCAATAACTTCAGAGATTCTCTATTTTATTTTGCGGTGCGTACGAGACTCGAACTCGTGACCCCATGCGTGACAGGCATGTATTCTAACCAACTGAACTAACGCACCCTTTTGTTTTGCGGGTACAAAGATAAGTCTTTATTTTGAATCCACAAACTTTTTCAAATCATTTTCATAAAAAAAGTCGAACTTTGCATCATAACGACGGAAAGTTCGACGAAGAGAATAAACACATTGTCTTAAAAAAGACTACGATATCGTTGTTTTAATTCTGAGGCATCGGGGGACGATTGGCACGACGTTCACGACGAGCCTCTTCATTTTTTTGATATTTCTGATACTGCTCGGGAGTCAGAATTTTCTGCAAACGCGCATTAAAATCATCACGCATAGCTTTCATTTGCTTGAACATTTCTTTCATCTGAGCCCGATCGGGTTTGTCAGATCCTTCGGGACGAACCTTAGCCCCCTGAGCCTGCATATTAGAAAAGAACTCTTTGTTCAATGATAGCACCGCAGTTTTCTGCGTATCGCTCAAAGACAATTCTTTTGTCATTTGTTCTGTACGCCTTTCAGCCATTTTAGACGGATCAAATGTTCTTCCCTGTCCACCCGGCTCTCCCTGTGGTTGAGCCATAGCCATACCACATACAAGGACAAAGGATGCTAGTAATAAATAAAAACGTTTCATTTTCATCATGTTTTAAATTGTGTGTTATTGCTTGTCACTTTGTCTAGGTTAGACATCATAAAAGATAAAAGGTTTAATGGCAGATTAAAAAATTATTGGAAAATAAAAAAAATACGCTTTTTTCTTTGGAATTAAAAACAGAATACATACTTTTGCGATGTAAATAAAACAAATTGTAGATGAATCGTTCTGTAGTTAATACATATTGGTGGTGGCGTCGCTTACAACTTCGAAAGTCGTAAGGAAGCAGTGCCGTATGTATATACTATAAAAAAGAAATATATCTGAGAGCCCTGTCGCACCTGCGACAGGGCTCTTTTTTTATGCCACAAATCAAATCATAATAAAAATATAAAAGACAATGGACTATTTAGTTGACAACAATGGTTACTACGGAGAATTCGGAGGAGCATTTATACCCGAGATTCTTCATAAATGTGTTAGTGACTTACAGCATTCTTATCTGGATATCATCGAAAGTGAATCGTTTCAAAAAGAATTTCATCAGTTGCTTAATGATTATGCAGGGCGCCCTTCTCCCCTCTATTACGCCAAAAGACTATCGGAGAGATACCATGCGAAGATTTATCTAAAGCGCGAAGATCTGAATCACACTGGTGCTCATAAGATAAACAACGCACTCGGGCAGATATTAATAGCAAAGAAGTTGGGCAAAAAACGCATCATTGCAGAGACGGGAGCGGGACAACACGGAGTGGCAACCGCAACGGTATGCGCACTAATGAATATGGAGTGTATCGTGTATATGGGAAAGACAGATGTTGCTCGTCAGCACATGAACGTAGAACGAATGAGGATGCTCGGTGCCACAGTCGTTCCTGTAACATCGGGAAATATGACGCTCAAAGATGCGACAAACGAAGCCATACGCGACTGGTGTTGTCATCCCGAAGATACTTATTATCTTATCGGATCTACAGTAGGACCTCACCCCTACCCCGACATGGTTGCGCGCTTGCAATCGGTCATCAGTGCCGAGATCAAACAGCAGCTTCAGGAAAAAGAAGGACGCGACTATCCGGATATGCTAATAGCTTGTGTAGGAGGCGGAAGTAACGCAGCAGGAACAATCTATCATTATATAAATGATGAGCGAGTGAAAATTACTCTAGCCGAAGCCGGCGGGCTTGGCGTTGAGACCGGAAAGACGGCGGCTACAATCAAGCTGGGTAAAATAGGCATCATACATGGATCGCAAACGTACGTGATTCAGACAGAAGACGGACAAATAGAGGAACCTTATTCGGTATCGGCAGGTCTAGACTATCCGGGCATCGGACCGATACATGCCAACATCGCTCAACAACAGCGTGCCACGGTAATTGCTATCAATGACGACGAAGCAATCCGTGCAGGATACGAACTAACAGCGCTCGAAGGGATTATACCTGCCATCGAATCGGCCCATGCACTGGGGGCTTTGCCAAAACTGCATTTCGACCCCGACGAAGTGGTTGTTGTCACCGTATCCGGACGAGGAGACAAAGACTTGGATACTTATCTAAAGTACAATCAGGATGGGACATTGATTAATCAAGAACAAAAATAAAAGCAATACAAAGATGAAAACATTCAATTATCAGACAAACAGCAAAACAATATTGGGCGACCTGCATACGCCGGTGAGTCTCTATCTTAAAGTACGCGATTTGTATTCACAGTCCGTATTGATGGAAAGTTCGGATTACCATGCAGGAGAGAATTCTCTTTCGTTCATTGCCGTTTGCCCTTTGGCCAGCATCGGAATAAATAGTGGAAAAGTGACCAAAAGCTATCCCGACGGTACAAAAGAAGAAAAAGAACTGAGTGACAATTATCCGGTAGAAAAAGCAATGAACGAATTTATCAGTTCATTCAGCGTCACTGGAGAATGCTCCAATTATTGCGGACTATACGGATACACGACATTCAACTCCGTAAAATACTTTGAACAGATTCCAATCAAAGAAAGTCATGACGACCGCAACGACGCTCCGGATATTCTATATCTATTATACAAATATATCATTGTGGTAAATCATTTCAAAAACGAGCTGACACTCATTGAAATGCTTACAGGAGAAGAGACAAGTGATATGAGTCAGATAGAAGCAGCCATCAATGACCGCAATTACGCATCTTACAATTTTAATGTAACAGCACCGATGACTAGTCCCATTACAGATGAGCAGCATAAAGCGAACATCCGCAAGGGAATAGCTCACTGTATGCGAGGAGATGTATTCCAAATCGTTCTTTCGCGTCGTTTTGTTCAACCGTTCGAAGGTGACGATTTCAAAGTTTATAGAGCTCTGCGCAGCATTAACCCATCACCTTATCTGTTTTATATGGACTTCGGCGGTTACCGCATCTTTGGATCTTCGCCCGAGACGCATTTCCGCATCGAAGGCTCTCAAGCCTATATCGACCCTATTGCCGGAACAACACGACGTACGGGTGATTCCATTAAAGACAAAGAACTTACAGAAGCATTGCTCAAAGACCCGAAAGAGAATGCAGAACATACCATGCTGGTAGACTTGGCCCGCAACGATTTATCGCGCAACTGCCATGATGTAAAAGTGTTATTCTACAAAGAGCCCCAATATTATAGTCACGTAATACATCTCGTCTCTCGTGTCAATGGCACACTCAATGAGCATGCCGACCACATCAAATCTTTTATTGATACATTTCCGGCTGGGACATTGAGTGGAGCGCCCAAAGTGCGTGCCATGCAGCTGATAAGCGAGATAGAGCCCCATAATCGTGGCGCTTACGGAGGTTGTATCGGCTTTATCGGACTGAACGGGAATCTTAATCAAGCCATTACGATACGGACTTTTGTAAGTAGAAACAATGAGTTATGGTTTCAAGCCGGAGGAGGAATAGTAGCCGGAAGTAAAGAAGAAAACGAATTACAGGAGGTAAACAATAAGCTTGGGGCTTTGAAAAAAGCGATCGACCTTGCAGTGACTCTCAAAAATTGAATTTAAAACGCTTAGAATATGAAAATATTACTCCTAGACAACTATGATTCATTCACTTACAACCTATATCATCTTGTCAGAGAACAAGGCGAAATAGACATTGAAGTAGTAAGAAATGATAAGATAACGCTCGAAGAAGTCGATGCTTTCGATAAAATAATTCTTTCGCCCGGCCCCGGTATACCCGAAGAAGCAGGTATGCTATTGCCTATCATCAAGAAGTATGCTCCTACAAAGAAGATACTTGGCGTATGCCTGGGACACCAAGCGATAGGAGAAACATTCGGCGCTAAACTCGAAAATCTGAAACAAGTGTATCACGGCATTCAAAGCCCTATCGACATAGTAGCACCCGACCCTCTATTCGAAGGGATAGGCAAAGAGATGCTGGCAGGCCGCTATCATTCGTGGATCGTCAATCGCAACACACTACCCACTTGTTTAGAGATTACGGCACTCAGCAAAGAAGGGTATATTATGGGATTACGCCATAAGACGTACGATATTCATGGCATACAGTTTCATCCGGAATCCGTACTTACCCCTCAGGGCAAGACCATTATCAAAAACTTTCTAAAATTATAATAACCACTATTATGAAAAAAATATTGTATAAACTATTCGAAAGCAAATACCTGGGACGCGACGAAGCCCGCACTATTCTGCAAAATATCGCTCAAGGGAAATACTCTGACGCACAAGTTGCTTCGCTTATAACGGTATACCTCATGCGCAACATATCTGTGGACGAGCTTTGCGGTTTCCGCGATGCTCTGCTCGAAATGCGTGTTCCGGTAGACTTGAGCGAATTTAAACCCATAGATATAGTAGGTACCGGAGGCGACGGCAAAAATACATTTAATATTAGTACGGCATCTTGTTTTGTAGTTGCCGGAGCTGGATACAAAGTAGTGAAACACGGCAATTATGGTGCCACTTCAGTAAGCGGTGCCAGCAACGTGATCGAACAACATGGAGTAAAGTTCACTAAAGATATTGACATTCTTCGCCGTTCTATCGATAAAACCAATATAGCATACCTCCATGCACCATTTTTCAATCCGGCGCTGAAGGCGGTAGCTCCCGTTCGCAAAGCATTGGCGGTACGCTCTTTCTTCAATATGCTCGGCCCGCTCGTCAATCCGGTACTGCCAACGTATCAACTACTCGGTGTGTACAACTTGCCGCTACTGCGCCTATACAACTATACATACCAGCAGGGACAAACAAAATATGCCATTGTACATAGTTTGGACGGATATGATGAAATATCGCTTACCAGTCAATTCAAAGTTGCGACAACAGAAAGCGAAACAATCTATACGCCAGAGCAACTAGGCTTTGCCCGCTGCGAAGAGAAAGACCTCGAAGGCGGAGATACTCCGGAAGATGCAGCAAAGATATTCGATAATGTATTGAACAATCGAGCGTTAGACTCTCAGAAGAATGTTGTCATTGTCAATTCAGCCTTTGCCATACACGTTATCGAACCTCAAAAGAGCATTGAACAATGTATCGCCATCGCTAGAGAATCTCTCGAAAGCGGCAAAGCACTAGAGACATTCAAACACTTCGTCGAACTGAATAGTTAAGGCAACGATGAAAGACATCTTATCTGAAATAGTAGCCAACAAGCGCTTCGAAATAGACATACAGAAGATGAACCTCAATGAAGAGATATTAAAAGATCATGTTGATCCCACAATACCTTGCCATTCACTTCGGGCTGCACTAAGTTGTTCAAGATCGGGTATTATATCCGAATTCAAACGACGGTCGCCCTCAAAAGGATGGATTCATCAAAATGCCGCCCCGATAGATATTGTTCCCGCTTATGCAAAAGCCGGTGCGAGTGCCTTATCGATACTTACAGACGAAAAGTTTTTTGGAGGACAACTGAAAGATATCAAATCAGTGCGCCGCGAAGTAAATATACCAATTCTACGCAAAGATTTTATCATCGATTCATATCAACTCTACCAAGCCAAGCAGATTGGAGCCGATGCCGTGTTGCTCATAGCCTCTATACTATCGGTAGACGAATATCAAAAACTATTGGAAAAAGCCCACGAGCTGAATATGGAAGTACTACTCGAGATACATAGCGAGAAAGAATTGGAATATATATCACCCGAAGTAGATGTCATCGGCATAAACAACCGTAACCTGGGAAGTTTTGTAACCGATGTCGAGAACTCTTTTCGCCTTGCCGAGTTGCTGCCCAAAGATGCCATATTGGTATCAGAAAGTGGCATATCGGACATTGAAACGATACGTCGGCTCCGCAAGAAAGGTTTCAGAGGATTCCTCATAGGCGAAACGTTCATGCGCAACGACAATCCGGCAGAGAAATTGAAAGAATTCATTCAAGAGATAGAACAACAATGAAAGCCCAAAAGCCTCTTATAAAAGTATGCGGAATGAGGGATGCTCAGAATATTCGTTCAATCGAAGCACTAGGTGTCGATTTGATCGGAATGATATTCTTCTCCGGTTCTCCACGATTCGTCGATACAACGCCATCTTACATGCCTCCAAAAGAGAAACGAGTAGGGGTTTTTGTTAATGCCGACGTAGACGAAATGCTCCGAACTGCCGATAAATACCAGTTATCGATGATACAGCTTCATGGTGACGAGCCCAAAGAGACATGCAACAAATTACGCACCGAGGGATACCGTTTAATCAAAGCTTTTCAGATAGCAGAGGCCGATGACTTGAAAAAAACATCCGAATACGACGAATTATGTGATTATTATCTATTCGACACAAAATCATCAGGCCATGGGGGGACAGGTAAAACGTTCGATTGGAAGGTGTTGCAGCATTACAACGGCAATACACCTTTTCTACTCAGTGGAGGTATAAGCCTCACTTGTATCGACAGCCTATCGGCATTCGATCATCCAAAATGTGCAGGCTTCGATCTAAACAGTCAATTTGAGATAAAGCCGGGATTGAAAGATGCCGCACTAATAAAACAATTTATAAAAATAATCGTAACAAGGTAGTGAAACAAGTACTACCTTTGCATTACAAAAGACTAAAACAATGATCAAATGAACAGAATAAATCAGTTATTCAACAGTGGAAAAAGAGACTTACTTTCTGTATATTTCTGCGCTGGTGCACCCACGCTCGACGGCACAGCAGATGTTATTCGTTCTCTCGAAAACCATGGAGTATGCATGGTAGAAATAGGAATGCCTTTCAGCGATCCGATGGCGGATGGAAAGGTCATACAAGATGCCGCCACCAAAGCACTTGCAAACGGCATGACATTGAAGTTACTTTTTGAGCAACTCCGTAACATACGACACACAGTGCATATACCTTTGATATTAATGGGATATCTGAATCCTATTATGCAGTTCGGGTTCGAACATTTCTGTCGTCAATGCGTCGATTGCGGCATCGACGGATGCATCATCCCCGACTTACCATTCAAAGAATATCAAGAGCACTACCGTATCATAGCCGAAAGATACAACGTAAAAGTCATCATGCTTATTACTCCAGAAACAAGCGACGAACGCATCTTGGAAATAGACCAACACACCAATGGTTTCATATACATGGTCTCTTCGGCAGCTACTACTGGAGCGCAAAAAGATTTCGAAACACAAAAGCATACCTACTTCAAGCATATCGACGAGCTGAAGTTAAGCAATCCGCGCATGGTAGGTTTCGGAATATCAAATAAAGCAACTTTCCGTGCAGCCTGCGAGTACTCTTCTGGAGCCATCGTTGGGAGCAAGTTTGTGACATTACTCGAAGAAGAAAAAGATCCGGATAAAGCTACAGAAAAGCTATTGAAAGCTTTGAAAGAATAAATACAACAAAACAAACTTAGGGATAATAAAGAGAGGTACGACAAAGATCGCACCCCTCTTTATTATTTCAGCAAGCACGATGTTAATTATACATAAATTTGCTCTTTTATGTAACAATATATATCCGAAAAATATGTACATTTGTACATTATAAAGAGATTATAGTAAATATTTATTTAAGATAAATTGAATGAAAAGACTATCTCTAGGGAGGATCAATAAATTTAGTAATCAAAAATGAGAAAGAAGAATTTAAGTAAAGCATTGTTGTTTATAACTATTTTAGGAAGTGGAATTTTAACTGCATGTAGTAATAAAGATCTATATGATGAAAACAAAACAAATACTACAAAAGATGCTTCCTCTATTTTCGATTTTTCTATGAACCAAACAATTAGTTTAAATTTAGACTATGGTTTTACTGGTTTAAAAGCAGGATTTAAAATTTACACAAAGAATCCAATGCTATCTGATGGAACGCTTAATCCAGGGATAATTCCAATATTTATAGGATATACCGACTCGAACTGTAAATTTTCAAAAGACCTAATTATTCCATCTTCCGTCTCACAGATATACGTATATTCCAGCAATTCTACGATTCCCCGCCTTCTTCCACTAACAATTGTAAATGGTAGAGCACAATATATTACAGCGAACAACACAACATCTAGGAATATTTCCTATTCGGGAAGTAGCATAAATATCGGTACCAATTACTCTACAATAAACAGCGCAAACAAACTGTATGCAATATATACTGATTATAATAAAGGCTATTATACATGGTATCCATATAATTCTATACAGAATTTATATTCTTCCCTTTCCTATAACGCACAACTTACATCCAATAGTAGTTTAGGTGAACTCATCGAAAGATTGGACTACGGATTGGATGCTTCAAAAACATATAAAAAAGACAACAGTCAATACATTAGAGATACAGAACACGTCAATACAACTATTGCCAATAAAAGCCAAAGCGGAGAAACTGTTGATGGAGCCCATCTCGATTTAGTATTTTTGGCTGCCACAGGGAACTATCAAAACGCGATGGCATACTATTACTATCCATCAAGTAAAAAAGATATAGATGCTGAATATATTAAGAGTTTACCTAAATATTTTGTTTATCCACGCACAACAGGAAGCCTATATATAGGATATGCAAATCATGGATCTTACCCCACAAGTATAATAAAAGCCCGATTGCAGTTTTTCGGTTCGGATTATAAATCAGCCGGTACAGACGTATTCCCCGCCGGCTACACTGTAGGGTGGATGCTTGTAGCCAATATGGGAGAATCACTAAATTACCAAGCATCTATCAATAAAGTCAATGCTAATATTAACACGGCATATACAAATGGACAGGTTATATATTCCAATAGAGAAGCCAATTATAATCAGAATCCAGGCTGCATTAGCCTGTACGATAAAAAATCAGAAAAAGTCGTTATCGGATTTGAGGACCAAGCTTTCCTAAACAAGAACAACGATGGAACGATTGGAGACAATAGCTACAACGATATGCTGTTTTATGTTGATGCAGATCCGGTTTCGGCTATTTACGACCCAGACCAGCCAAATGTTCCGGACAGCCCGGAAACATTGCCCGATCAAACATACAAAACGGCCGAAGGAACATTGGCATTCGAAGATATATGGCCTAATGGTGGTGATTATGACATGAACGACGTGGCTATAGAATATGCAACAGAAGTGACCGTTAATGGTACAAATATAAAGCAAATTGTAGATACTTATAAAATAGTCAATAAAAGAGGGGCTGCTATAAAGAAAGATGCTTTTGGTTTTGTTATTAATGATAATTTTGGTGGTACGATCACAAGTTCATCCTCTGAATTCACTAAAGAAGCAGATGGACAATACATCCTTTTTAATGATGCTCAAGAACACATTGGAGAAACATTCACGGTAACCAGAACATTCAATGAAAGCAATTATCCCCAAAATGCCATTTATGTTCGAAACTATAATCCATTCATTGTACCCGATTATGCAAAAGGAGTTAAAAATAGAATTGAAATTCACCTGCCGAAAGCAGTCGCAACGACATGGGCAAGTTCAAACGATGGAGGCGAAAATGCTTACTATGTCAATAAAGATGGCAAATATCCGTTTGCTATTGATTTGAGCGGTGTAACAAACTTCGAAATGATTTCTGAAGGACAGAAGATTGGCTCTACTGGAGAATATCCTTTCTTCCTTAATTGGGTAGAATCTGCGGGGAAGAGCGATACCGACTGGTATTTGTACAAAAACGGCAAATAAGGACCATATCAATCAAAATAGAAAATTCCTGATGTATTTAGATTCATCAGGAATTTTCTATTTTGACTTATTCACTCTTTTTTCATCAAAAAAGACAATAACGCCACTATTCATAAAAATAGACAAAAATATTGCAAGTATATTGCCATTCAAATATACTTTTTGTATTTTTGCCTCATTGTTTACATTAGTTAATTACATATGTGTGGAATAGTAGGTTATATCGGAACACGCCAAGCATATTCCGTTCTTATAAAAGGCTTAAGCCGTTTAGAGTATAGAGGATACGACAGCGCCGGCGTCGCGCTGATTAACAAACATAAAGATTTAAACATCTATAAAGTTAAAGGGAAAGTAGTAGATCTACAGCGAGAATCGGAGAATAAAGATATAAACGGTTGTATCGGAATAGGACATACCCGTTGGGCCACACATGGAGAACCCAATACCGTAAATGCCCACCCACACTGTTCCCAATCGGGCAAATTAGCATTGGTACACAATGGCATTATCGAGAATTATGTCACGTTGAAAGCCAAATTGGAATCAAAAGGATACCATTTCAAGAGTGAAACAGATACAGAAGTTCTGGTACAACTCATCGATTATGTTATGGAAAAGCACCATTTAGAGCTCATGCCGGCAGTGCAAGTAGCAATGGATAAGGTAGAAGGTGCCTATGCGATTGCCATCATAGAAAAAGATCGCCCCGAAGAGATTGTGGTTGCCAAAAAGAGTAGTCCGTTGGTTATTGGTGTTGGCGAAAACAATGAATATTTTTTAGCTTCGGATGCCACTCCTATCGTTGAATATACGGATAAGGTGGTTTATCTTAAAGATGGAGAAGTTGCTTCTATTAGTCCCAAGAACGGATTGAAAATAGAAAATCTAGATAATGTCACAATATCTCCCGAAATAAAGAAAGTCACAATGGACATTGGGCTGCTCGAGAAACAAGGTTTCCCGCACTTCATGCTCAAAGAAATATACGACCAACCCAAAAGAATTACCGACTGTATGCGGGGACGTGTCAACCCCAAAACGTTGGATGTTGTTCTATCGGCCGTTACAGATCACAAAGAACGACTGCTCAATGCCAAGCGCATCATCATTGTAGCATGCGGCACCTCGTGGCACGCAGGACTCATAGGCAAACGCCTTTTAGAACGCTTTTGCAAAATTCCAACCGAAGTGGCCTACGCATCCGAATTCAGATACAGCCACTCGCCTATCGACAAAGATGTACTGGTCATTGCAATTTCTCAATCGGGCGAAACAGCCGATACACTTGCCGCAGTACAAATGGCCCAAGAGAAAGGGGCATTTATCTACGGTATATGCAATGCTATCGGTTCGTCTATTGCACGCCACACTGACACAGGTTCGTATATTCACGTTGGTCCCGAGATCGGCGTAGCCTCAACAAAAGCCTTTACGGGACAAGTCACAGTACTCATCATGTTAGCTTTAGTACTTGCTAAAGAAAAAGGTACGATGAGTCGCGAATCATACGAAGAGATTGTCAGAGAACTATTGCTCATCCCAGAACGGATGCAAAAGATGCTCGAAGTAGACAAACAAATCAAACCACTATCAAAAGAATTCACTTTTGCCCATCATTTCATTTACATGGGTAGAGGATTCGGCTATCCGGTAGCACTCGAAGGAGCACTCAAGCTGAAAGAGATCTCGTATATTCATGCCGAAGGTTATCCCGCGGCAGAGATGAAACACGGCCCTATAGCCCTAATAGATAACGAAATGCCAGTCGTTATTATTGCTACTCGCACCTGCCTGTACGATAAGGTTGTAAGCAACATTCAAGAAATAAAGGCACGTAAGGGACGCATTATAGCCATCGTGACCGAAGGTGACACTGTAGTAAAAAACATAGCCGATGTAACGATTGAGATTCCAACGATTCCTCCTTGCTTGGAACCGCTCATTTCAACCATACCATTACAATTGCTTGCCTATCATGTTGCCGTATGCAAAGGACTTAATGTAGACCAACCACGCAATTTGGCAAAGAGCGTTACTGTAGAATAAAAAGACATTAAGACACTGTACGTCATCCGTTTATTGTCATTACAAACAAAATGGATATTCCAGTACTTTCTGATACTTTCTTATCCTAGCATGAGTTGCATGGCCTTGTAGAGCACTTTTTTTGTTCCTCATTCAGTATCCAAAGGTAAACCTGATCAGGACGAAACATCAAGACTGCATACACAACACGTTGATAGACAGCGAGAAATTCATAAGGGAGAAAATAAAAGTTTCTAGTTAGAAACTTTTATTTTCTCCCTTATGAATTTTTGAGTTCGTCGTTATCATTTTTTGGAAACACAGTGTCGATTCTGTCAATCAATAAGTACCACCTTGATATGGTTAAAATAGTATCAGTTTCTCTATCAATGTTCATCTCGAAATACGTTTTGAAAAACGACTTCGAGATAACCATCTACCAACCAGCGTAATATAATGTCAATGGGGCATGTACCACGCAAAATACATAAGATAGGAAACTATGCGATATGCATGAGCGTCGAACATAACAATAATAGCGTTCGAAGAAGTACGAAAGGGACTTAAAAGAAGATCGAATCAACAAGAATACATGTAAAATATTTTGTATAAAGCGAAAAAAAATCTCAAAATAATTGAGACACATCGTATATGTATAAATCGGCTCTTCAGCTATCCCTATAGGCACATTTAGAACGAGTCTAAATAGACCCCTACCAGAAATAACGTTTCTAAAATACATTCCAGAGTCGATTTTGAGACCTATTTTCGCTGGCGTTGTATATGGTGTATTGTTAATGTGCTGTAATATAGCACGTAATGGTGTCATACAGAAGTGACAAAGGTTTGAAATATTGTTTTTTTAGGAATATTGAACTAAATTGATTTGTTATACATTTTCAATTGTTTCAGTATCCCTAAAACAACATATCTATCTTTCTTTGTTGTCGTATGTACGCCACCGAAAAAACTAACATACGACACTTGCGACTCACGTCCGTGAGTCGCAAACTAGATACTTACGTCACCGCAGTAGCTAACAGATATTCCTGCAACAACACAAAGGAGTTATTGTCACAAGATATGATACAATAGTTTGCTTGAGTTCGGGATAAGAATCAAGTAAAAGGATAATAAAAACAAGCGTACAACTCCGTTGAGAGCTACACGCTTGTTTTATTATTGTTGTACGACGACCTATTTATCGAAACCATTTCACTTCTTCAAATACAAAAAACACTGTATATCTATAGGTTATAGTTGCATGTTGCAAATATGAAACTTATTTAATAAAACAGTATTTTAGCATTTTGGAATCGCACCTTATTCATTCCATTTCTTACAATCAGCAAGAAATGATTTTTTTTGCCTATTCCACTCTATTATATCCGAATCATTTCTCGTTAACATTAAATATAATTTGTCGAGTCCTTCACTATCGTCTATCTTTACTGCCTTATCTAATGATGTTAGCCAACCTAAACTACTAAATGACGTATGAGGTAACAGTAAAGAAATAGTTTTCTTCTCCATACCCCAAGCAGCTCCCATCTCATTTAAACAGACCTCACTATTTTTATAATTAGATGATATCATAAATAAAATAAGACTTGATGTTTGAAGGTTACTTTTTATAAAAGGTGGAATTCCTTCACCAGGTTCTACTCCTGTTGATTGTCTTGAAGTATAAACAATATCTGCTGTATTAAAACCACATGACAACCTTAAAACCTTATCTACAAATTTATCTATCAATGGTTTGTCTTCGGAAGAATGACTAATAAAAATCTTGTGATAAAACAGCTTTCCAACTAATTTATATTTAGTTACCTTAGCCCATTCACGAGCTAACTTTAGACACTCTTGAAAAGAATTGCAACCTTGATAAATATGAGGGATATAAGTATATGGCTCACAATATACATCAGCAAATAATGCAGACTGAATCGTTTCTTTTATTTCAAAACGTATAGTTTGTTCATTTCTGTTTTTATATAAATATTCCAATTCGTTGTTATATGATTGAAAACTATCATTTTTTAAACCTTCTGATATAAAGATAGATTCAATTTCTTTTATTTGTTCATTGCTTAGTAACATACTAATTATATTTGTAGATTCTGTTCATATCAATCTTTGGCTTTTATTATCCATTTACCATTCTTTCGTCCACCTTCACGAAAGAGAATTCCTTTCTCTTGTAATGACGAAAGTTCCCTCATTAAAGTTCTTTGTGAGATGCCTATCTTTTGTGTCAGAACGGAGGTGGTTATTGTGCCATTTTGAATTATATTTTCAATTATAATACGCTGGCGTTCAGAGATTTTTTCCACATTACCTTTTATGCCATTTTTGATCTCTTCGTGTGACACTAAAGGCTTCTCCACCTTATCTTCTATATGCAGAATAAGCTTTACTTGCATCAGCTCTGGTTGTTCGATAAGTTCCGGTTTCAACCAGTGTTTCTCATTCCAAGCACTAAGGATGAGAGGAAACCCTGAGCCAAGGTTTTCACCATAACCAATCATGCGCAACATGGCCTGCATACGTTGGTTACGCGCTTTTGATTCACCACCTGCATAAATCTGCTCAATTGGAAGTTTCAGTAAACCGGGATTAGTGAGCACAAAACGATTATCATATTTTTCGACACGAAGGAGGCCATTGAGCATAAAATCGGCATGAATAATGGCATTAGTCATGGCCTCACGCACAGCTTTATGCTGTGGTGTATCATCATTGCGTATCACGCCATCCATTTTGAATGGACGTGGTAAGTCACGAGTTAGCCTTGGAATAACGATACGGATAAAATTGAATAAGTTATTTTCCCAACGCCCGTCGTAAGTAATACGATCACTGTATCGCTGGTCTCCGATGAGATTTGACTTGTCAATGTAATCCATTCGAAGATTGTCGAAACGGTCACGAACGGGCAATCCCTTACCAAACATCAAGAGCCCAGCCATGGTCAACCCCTCCGTACCTTCCTTACGGTTTACCACATAACCGCCAAGTTGTATCAAAAAGTCCTTGTGCCCAAGATTATTCCAAACATGATCGGGATTATCCATCCTGAACATGATGCGATAGCCCTCTAGTGTAGGAATATCAATATCGTTCATTGTATAATATTCCAAAAATAGATTATCATTACCAGCTTCGTAGGCATCACGCACCATCATCCGAAGTTCGTGTTCCTTACAATGATAATCTCCTTCATGGTTTCGCTTAAAAGTTCCTCTTGATAGATTATTGTTGATATATACGGGGCGTATGGTATAGTGTGCACGTGGTACATTTACTGCTACAACAGACTTACCATCAACATCTACTATCTGAATATCCTCGTCGTGCAATAAATTGATATTTACTTTTTCATGGTTATTTATGACATTCCATAAGTCTTTGCGAATCTTATCTGGATTCTCAACACCTACAACAGTAAATCGCTTATCATGGTCTTTCTCCGCTATATTCTCAAATACACCCAGCAGAATCGTTCCGCCATAAGTATTGGCGAATGCCGAATATGTTTCCCATATAGTATTGGGCACGCTATATTGTGCTTTTTTGCATTCCAGTGTCACACGCTCACCACCGGCAAGCAACTTATGTATATCTTGTTCGTTCATATTGTACTAACGCTACGCTATTAATACACGCAACTGATGAGTTTTAAAGTAAACAACCTCATTTAAAGTCTCTAATTTGACAAATGTACTAAATATTTAGGAACTAAGATATGACATCTTCCAGAAAGTTTTCAACAGAATATTCTCAATACTCATTTGTTCTCCTTCCCATTTGTAAAATACAATATTGAATGTATCTATTACTCTAGCATAAGCCAAGGATTAATGTATTAAACAATTGCCATATTCGATGTCTTTTACTATTTTTGTATTTTGAATAAAAGGCATCAAATATATGATGCCATTCATGCATTGCTACTCAAAAAAAAAAGACCATTTATTTTATAATCGGATATGTCAAAAACAGATATTAAGAAGTATGTCACGTCTCTTGACAAAACTTCTTTAGTAAATTTAGTGATGGAACTCTATGTGGCTCGAAAAGAAGCAAAAGAATTTCTGGAATATGCTACACGTCCAAATGATAATGAGAAGTTCAAAGAATACAAGGAAATTATCACAAAAGAGTTCTTCCCAAAACGAGGTGATGGTAAAATGAGATTTTCGATATGTAAGAAAGCAGTCAAAGACTTCAAGACACTGAACCCTTCCACCTATCTTATAGCCGATTTGATGCTTTATATATCCGAATGTGCTTCAGAAGTAGCCAATGGTTGTGGAGATTTATGGGATTCTTTTTATAATTCTTCGTACACCAACTTTGAGGCAGCAATGAAATACATTCAAAAGAATGGATTGCAAACAAAGTTCCAAACACGCATCGAAAAGATTCTTAAGAACTGCGAAGATTCGGGCTATGGATTTCCTGACAGCATGAACCAAATCTATTACGCCTATTCTAATGGTACGAAAATAAAGGATTAGTTCTTATGAAAGAACTATCATAAGTCTCAGAACATAACTAAACACGATAATAAAAAAGCGTGCGACTCTGTTGAGCCACACGCCTTTTTTTATTATCGTTGTACGACGACCGATTTATCGAAATTATTTCACTTCTTCGAAATCAGCATCTTGAACATTGTCGCCACTCTTGGCATCTGAACCTTGCGCATTGTTTGCCTGACCGGCATTCATGTCAGGACCAGCCTGCTGTTGTGCACCTGCACCTTGTTGAGCACCGCTCTGAGCATACATCTCGGCACTAGCTGCCTGAAACGCTGTATTAATTTCTGCCATTGCTGCATCGATAGCTGACAAATCTTCCGATTTGCGAGCATCTTTCAGTTTCTGGAGAGCAGCTTCAATAGGAGCTTTCTTGTCGGCAGGAAGTTTATCGCCAAGTTCTTTTAACTGACTCTCGGTCTGGAATATCATATTATCAGCACCATTTATCTTGTCAATTCTTTCGCGTTCTTTCTTATCTGCTTCGGCATTAGCCTCTGCTTCGGCCTTCATTCTGTCTACTTCTTCCTTGCTCAGACCACTGGAAGCTTCTATACGGATAGCTTGTTCTTTGCCTGTAGCTTTATCTTTTGCAGAGACGCTCAATATACCGTTGGCATCAATATCGAAAGAAACCTCAATCTGCGGAATGCCGCGGCGAGCCGGAGAAATACCTGTCAGATTGAACTGACCAATTGATTTGTTTTGACTAGCCATAGGACGTTCGCCTTGTAGTACATGAATGGTAACTTCTGTCTGATTGTCGGCAGCAGTAGAGAATACTTCGCTTTTCTTGCAAGGTATAGTCGTGTTGGAGTCAATCAATTTGGTCATAACACCACCTAATGTTTCAATACCCAAAGACAATGGAGTAACATCAAGCAAGACAACGTCTTTGATCTCGTTGGATAAAACAGCTCCCTGAACGGCAGCACCGACAGCAACAACTTCGTCGGGGTTGACACCCTTGGATGGAACTTTTCCGAAGAAATCTTGAACCAATTGCTGAACGGCTGGTATACGAGAAGATCCACCAACCAAAATAACCTCATCAATATCTGATGTAGAAAGTTTAGCATCGGTAATAGCCTTTTTGCAAGGTTCGAGACATGCTTGAATCAATTCGTGAGCCAACGATTCAAATTTGGCACGAGTTAAGTTTTTAACCAAGTGCTTAGGTACGCCACCTACCGGCATGATATAGGGAAGATTGATCTCTGTACTCATAGATGAAGACAGTTCGATCTTAGCTTTTTCTGCAGCTTCTTTCAGACGCTGTAATGCCATCGGGTCTTTAGAAAGATCGGCTCCCTCGTCATTTTTGAATTCCTGAACAAGCCAGTTGATAATAACTTGATCGAAATCATCACCACCAAGATGGGTATCACCGTTGGTAGAAAGCACCTCGAATACACCATCACCGAATTCCAAGATAGAAATATCGAATGTACCACCACCCAAGTCGAATACGGCAATTTTCATTTCCTTATTGGACTTGTCGATACCATAAGCCAATGCAGCAGCAGTAGGCTCATTGACAATACGTTTTACGTTAAGACCGGCAATGGCACCAGCTTCTTTGGTCGCCTGACGTTGAGAGTCAGAGAAATAAGCAGGAACAGTAATAACAGCATCTTTAACCTCTGTTCCCAAATAATCTTCGGCAGTCTTCTTCATTTTCTGAAGAACCATTGCAGAGATTTCTTGAGGAGTATAAAGTTTATCGTCTATAGATACACGAGGCATATTGTTCTCATTGACAACTTTGAATGGAACACGCGCTACTTCTTTCTGTACTTGTCCCCAATTCTCGCCCATAAAACGTTTAATAGAAGAAACTGTACGTTCGGGGTTTGTAATAGCCTGACGTTTGGCAGGATCGCCGACTTTACGTTCGCCACCTTCGACAAATGCCACTACTGAAGGAGTAGTGCGTTTGCCTTCGCTATTTGCAATTACTATCGGCTCATTGCCTTCATAAACTGCTACGCAGGAATTCGTTGTTCCTAAATCAATACCAATAATTTTTCCCATGACTGTTATGTTTTTTATTTATTATTATTCAACTTCATTTATTTCATTTATTTTTGGGGCCGAAGTATTACGAATGGAGAACACTGGTTGCTACCATCGACGAAAAGATAAAAACAAACCACGTGCCAAAGATATATTTTCTCGAGAAAAAATAAAAAAAATCCCATAAGGTCATCATAGACCCCATGGGACTTATAAAAATTGGCAGGCCCTTATCGGAAGAAGAACCTTAGTATATCATTAAAATTAGCCCATATCAATAGCAGGAACAAGATTCCCATACCAACCATCTGAGCATATTCTAGAAATTTGTCACTAGGTTTGCGACGAGTGATCATTTCGTATAGCAGGAAGAACACATGTCCTCCGTCTAACGCCGGAATTGGCAGAATATTCATGAAAGCCAAAATAATAGAAAGGAAAGCCGTCATGTACCAGAATTGGTGCCAATCCCATGTTGCGGGAAAGATACTACCTATCGTACCAAAGCCGCCAAGTTGTTTGGCTCCTTCTTTAGAGAAGACATATTTCATACTATTAACATAGCTTTCCAATGTATTTACGCCCAATTTAATACCGGCAGGGAATGATTCAAAGAAGCCATAGTTATGAGTTACCATCGGCATTATAGCCATCAGATCTTGTACAGGAACAACTCCTATCTGGAAATGAGAATCCGTATCGAAAGTCACCGTATGAAGTTGTTTATTGCGAATAAACGAAAGCGTAATACGATGCGGATTGACAGTATCGGGGTGTTGCGTTTTGGATAACTTCTCGCAATCGGACATTGCCTTTTTAAAGTCAATGAACGAAATAGATTTTCCATTCAATGCGACAATACTGTCGCCATGCATCAAGCCAGCCTTAGCCGCTGGAGAATTAACTCTTATCGTATCGGCAACAAAGGGGAAACGATATGTGGCAAACTTCAAGCTATCGCCCATCAGTTTCTGCATCAACTTATCGGGAATATAGACCGCCTTTTCTTTGCCATCGCGGAGCACTGTCACTTCACGAGCATCAACAATCTTACTCAGAGCTTCGCCATCGTAACGAACAAATTTGTATCCATCGGCAGACAAGAGCACATCGCCATCGTGAAAGCCCACTTTCTTGGCTGTCTCATTGAAAGACATTCCCAACGGAGCCTTTTGGACATTGATATATTGATCGCCCCAAGTAAACAATATCATGGAATAGATGAACAACGCCAACAGGAAGTTGAAAAGTACACCTGCCACCATTATCAACAGACGTTGCCAAGCTGGTTTGGAACGAAACTCCCAAGGTTGTGCAGGCTTTTTCATCTGTTCGACATCCATAGACTCGTCTATCATTCCGGCAATCTTGACATAACCGCCTAACGGTAGCCAACCTACGCCATACTCCGTTTCGCTATTCTTAGCTTTGTACTTGAACAGTGAAAACCAAGGATCGAAAAATATATAAAACTTTTCTACTCGAACCTTAAATAGGCGAGCAAACAAGAAATGACCTCCTTCATGGATAATAACCAGCAATGATAAACTCATTATTAACTGAAGTGCTCTAATAAGAAATGTTTCCATTATAAAATTCTAAACTGTTTTTACTTTGATTAATTCTTTTGCCATGCAACGCACCTCTCTATCGGTGATCACATAATCCTCGTAAACCGGCTGTTTAATAAATGCCGCTCTCGACATTACCTTTTCAATAAGATCGCTCATGCCTAGAAAGCTAATCTCATTGTGCAGAAAAGCCATTACAGCTATTTCATTTGCTGCATTGACAATACAAGGCATATTTCCTCCCTGTTTCATGGCTTCAAAAGCCAATGTCAGGTTACGAAAACGTTCGGTATCGGGATGCTCAAAAGTAAGCTCCTGACAAACCGAGAAATCTAGCCGATCGATATCTAATATGATTCTATCTGGATAAGAAAAAGCATACTGAATAGGAAGTCTCATATCAGGCACTCCCAACTGTGCTTTTACAGCACCATCTTTGAACTGAACCATTGAATGAACAATAGATTGAGGATGGACAAGCACTTCGATCTGCTGGGGCTCTACACCAAACAGCCACTTGGCTTCCATCATTTCAAACCCTTTATTCATCATAGAGGCAGAGTCGATCGTTACTTTGGCTCCCATTTTCCAATTGGGATGTTTAAGTGCCTGAGCAGAAGTAACAGTATGCAGTTGCTGCTTGCTGTAAGTACGGAATGGACCTCCTGATGCAGTCAATAATATTTTATCAATTTCATTGCCACCTTCTCCTGCCAAACATTGGAATATCGCCGAATGTTCTGAATCGACAGGAATAATAGCCGACTTGTATTCGGTTGCCAGATGTTCTATAAGTTCGCCGGCAACTACCAAGGTTTCTTTATTTGCGAGAGCAATAATTTTGTGTGCCTTAATAGCATGTATCGTAGGTCTCAAGCCAGCATACCCCACCATCGCGGTCAATACCATATCGACTGTATCCATTTCGACCACCTCACAAAGAGCTTCTGCGCCGGCATATACTTTTATAGGTAGATCAGACAAAGCATCTTTCACGACCTCATATTTTTCTTCATTGGCTATAACAACAACATCCGGCATAAAACGACGAGCCTGCTCTACCAATAATTCAACCTGATTATTAGCAGTAAGCACACGAACTTCAAATAAATCGGCATGATGAGCTATCACATCCAAAGCCTGAGTACCAATAGAACCCGTTGCCCCTAAAATTGCTATTCTTTTCTTTTTTATCTCTTTATTCATGGTTTATTGTCACCAAACCCTCGGGCAAATCAAAGGTTATAGTCCGTTTTTGATAATCCATATCAATAATTAATTCATTCTGAGCGGGCACTAACAGCTGCCTTCCCTGTTCATTCTCGACAGAGAACAGAACATTGGGTGTAGAATCGTCTACCATTTTTATAACTCCCAACACACCATGAGTCAAATCTTTTACAGTAAAACCAACAAAATACTGGATAGACAACTCTTCGGTCTGTTCCTCTTTTATATATTTAATGGGGAAAAAGACATCAACACCTGTCAACATTCGCGCTTTTTCTACAGTCTCTATGCCATCCAATAAGAGAAGTGCCGTATTATTGGACTTGAATCGATATTCATTTATATAAAAAGGAACAAAGATACCATCAATCAAACAAACGACATAGTCACAATCGACCCTATCAAAAATATCGTCGGTAAAAGTAAACAGTAATTCTCCATGAACACCATGTGGTTTATTAAACCGACCTATTTGATATAGTTCTTCTTTACGAATCATATACGAGTTATTCTGGCGCCAAGCGCATTAAGCCGCCCTTCAATATTCTGGTATCCACGATCTATCTGCTCGATGTTGCTAATACGACTCACTCCATCGGCACTCATAGCAGCAATGAGCAATGCGATTCCAGCACGAATATCAGGAGAAGACATATTGTTGGCTTTCAAACGGAAGCGATGATTGTGTCCGATGACAACAGCCCGATGCGGATCACACAATATAATTTGAGCACCCATATCAATCAATTTGTCAACAAAGAACAAACGGCTTTCGAACATTTTCTGATGAATCAATACACTACCTGCTGCCTGAGTAGCCACGACCAATAACACACTGAGCAAATCGGGAGTGAGCCCGGGCCATGGTGCGTCGGCCAATTGCATGATAGAACCATCTATAAACGATTCGATCTGATATGTTGTTTGATGAGGAACGAAGATATCATCTCCCCGTTGTTCAAGCTTAATGCCCAAACGGCGAAAACTATCGGGAATAATACCCAAATTCTCATAAGACACATCTTTAATAGTAAGTTCGCTGCCCGTCATTACGGCCATACCGATGAAACTACCCACTTCTACCATATCGGGCAACACTTTATGTTCCGTACCGTGCAGTTCTTCTACCCCTTCGATAGTCAACAAATTAGAACCCACGCCCGATATCTTGGCCCCCATCCGGTTCAACATTTTACAAAGTTGTTGGATATAAGGCTCGCATGCAGCATTATATATAATAGTGGTGCCTTTTGCCAGAACCGCAGCCATAATAATATTGGCCGTTCCGGTAACGGATGCCTCATCGAGCAACAAATACGTTCCTTTCAATCCGCTTTTGGCACTAATACGGTAGGCACTTTTATCTTCTACAAACTCAAAATGAGCGCCCAATTTCTGAATCCCCAGAAAATGGGTATCTAATCTGCGACGCCCTATCTTGTCACCACCAGGTTTGGAAATTAATGTTTCTCCAAAGCGGGCGAGTAACGGACCGACCAGCATAATGCTACCCCGCAACTTGGAACACCTCTGCAAGAAGTCGTCACTTTGCAAGTAACGTTTATCCAATAATGCAGCTTCAAAACTATAAGAGCCCTGTCCGTTTTTGATAATTTTAACCCCCATCTCACCTAAAAGCAGAATCAGATTATTGACATCCAATATATCAGGGATATTGCTTACAGTCACCACCTCTTTGGTGAGCAACGCAGCACAAAGAATTTCGAGTACTTCGTTCTTTGCCCCTTGAGGATAAATATCGCCACTCAACTTATGACCACCTTCTATAATAAATGATGACATGGTAAAAACCGATTAAAAATTACTTCTTGAAATTCCTTTTATTGTTCTTTTGATTTTTAGCATTTCCATTGCTCTTACGCTCATTAGTGGGACGTCCGTAAAAAGCAAAGCGTTGTTGCATAATATCTGCGATATGCTCAGTAAGAGACAATTTACCGTTAGAATATTCTTTCAGATCTTCATCGATCTTGCTGTCGTCAATAAGATCTTTATTCCATAATACATAATCTTTGCGCATGTGATTGCATATCAAAGCGACCAAATTATTGCGTTCCTCCCCCTCGGGCATTTGAACCGCCTTGTCTATCAAATCAACAACAATCTGACCATAATGACGATAGCGAATTTTTTTATGCGGATAAGATATAGGATCCGGTTTGACAATTAAATTGTCTGCTTTGATAACCTCGTAAGGATAATCTATATCCAATTTAAAATCGGACATTATAGCCAGATGATCCCACAATTTATGTTTAAAATCGGGAGCATCACGAAGTTGCGGGAACATATTTCCCATGGTAGCAATGATACTGTTGGCGCAACGCTGACGTTCATCTCTATCAGAGATGGAACAACAGTAATCTACCATGTTCTGTATGCTCCGTCCATATTCGGGTAATAGCATTTTCTTTTGTTGTGTATTATATTTCATAAAATAAAAATCTTTCTAAAGTAATTTTTTGGGCTTCGTCGCAATAAATTCCTTCAAATAGAAAGGTTCGAAATAAGCTACATCCTTATAATCCTCTTTAGCCACAGCTTTTTCAGATAATGGAAACATCATTGATGCCAACGGTACAATGCCATCGATAAAATGAGCATTAGGATGTTTTATTTTGTCTTTGCATTTATCCATACCATTACCAAAATAATAAACCGGCTGTTTGTCCATAAAATCAGCATAGCTACTTTCGTCGATAATATCGGCAGAAATAGGCTTGACCAAATTCAATGCCCGATCGTATATACCGGAATATACTTCCATACGGCGAGCATCAATCATCGGGCAGAGTAGTGCGTTTTCGGGCAATTCCTCCTGATGCAACAATATCGGCACACAAAGGACTTCGAGTGTCGGAATTCCTATCAAAGGAACATTCAGACCATAACAAACACCTTTTGCCATCGAAACGCCAATACGAAGACCGGTATACGAACCAGGGCCGCAACTGACAGCTACCGAATCCAAAGGAATAGCATGACTATCTATAAAAGAAAGAGCTTTATCGACAAAACCTCCCAAAGAAACATTTTGTGACGTACCTTTTTCATCTTGCTGCTGATAGACAACAGCACCATCTTGGCTCACCGCAACCGAACAGATATTGGTAGACGTTTCAATATTTAATATACAAGACATAATAAACTATTAAATTACGATGCAAAATTAATAGATTATTTTTAGTTATCCGCATATATGAAAACAATTAAACGATGATTTATGATGGAATCTTGAAAATTTAAGTGTATTTTTGCAAAAAACAAGAAGGTATTATGATTTTATCAATGACGGGATATGGTAAAGCTACAGCCGATTTTCCCGATAAAAAAATAAATGTAGAGATCAAGTCGCTTAATAGCAAGGCTATGGATCTGTCAATAAGAATGGCTCCCTCATATCGCGAAAAAGAAATGGATACCCGAAAAGAAATCAACGCAGCCATAGAAAGAGGCAAAGTAGATTTCGTATTGTGGGTAGAGAAAAAAGACTGTGCAGCCGATGCAACTCATATCAATCAGAATCTTGTAGCCGAATATTATAGACAGATAAAAGATATTTCAACCAACCTAAGCATCCCTCTTCCAGAGGATTGGTTTCAAACATTGCTCAAAATGCCCGATGTATTATCGGCAAATGAAACGTCCGAACTTTCTGAAGAAGAATGGAATATAACTCATGACACAATCAGAAAGGCGATTGAAAATCTTTTGGAATTCCGTAGACAAGAAGGCGCAGCACTCGATAAAAAATTGAGAGAAAAAATAACGAATATTACTCAATTACTTGGTAGCATAGAACCATACGAAAAAGACCGTGTAGAGAAAATAAAAAGTCGTATTCAAGAATCACTCAACAAATTTCTGGACGTACAATATGATAATAACCGCTTCGAACAAGAATTGATCTACTACATTGAGAAGTTGGATATCAGTGAAGAGAAACAACGTTTGAGTAATCATTTGAAATACTTTATAGCGACAATGGAAGGCGGACAAGGGCAAGGCAAAAAGTTAGGATTTATTGCACAAGAAATGGGGCGTGAAATCAACACATTAGGAAGTAAATCCAACCAAGCAGAAATGCAAAAGATTGTCGTTCAGATGAAAGACGAGCTAGAGCAAATCAAAGAGCAAGTTCTTAATATCATGTAGTTATGGCTAAAGGAAAAGTTATCATTTTTTCTGCTCCATCTGGTTCTGGCAAGTCGACTATTATCAATTACTTGCTAAAGCAGCAATTAAACCTTGCTTTTTCTATTTCTGCTACAACACGTCCTCCACGTGGTGAAGAAAAAAACGGTGTAGAATATTTCTTTTTATCTCAAGAAGAATTTAAAGAGCGTATCTCTAAAGGAGATCTTCTAGAATACGAAGAAGTTTATGTCGGACGCTTTTACGGTACACTAAAATCTCAAGTAGAAAAGCAGTTGGAAGTTGGAGAAAATGTAGTCTTTGATGTAGATGTAAAAGGAGGATGCAATATAAAGAGATATTACGGTAGCAGAGCTTTATCAATCTTTGTACAACCACCATCTATTGAAGAATTGCAAAAGCGTTTGGAATCAAGAGCAACCGATACACCCGAAATGATAAAAAAACGCATAGAAAAAGCATCCTTCGAGTTATCGTTTGCATCTCAGTATGACGTAGTTATTACCAATGACCAACTTGAGAAGGCTGAGACTGAAACATTGGAAGCAGTTAAAACATTTTTGAGTAAAGAGTTAAAATAAATACTTTATATGAAACGAGTAGGAATATATAGTGGTTCTTTTAACCCCATCCATATAGGACATTTGGCACTAACTAACTATCTCTGCGAATTTGAGAAATTCGATGAGATATGGTTTGTTGTGTCGCCAAATAATCCGTGGAAAGAAGACGAAGAATTGCTTCCCGAAAAACTACGCTTGCTATTAGTCAACAAGTCGATAGTTGCCTACCCTCGTTTTAAAGCTTCCGATATAGAATTCCATCTGCCAAAACCGTCATATACGGTTCGCACCTTGGAAGAACTTCGTAAAACATACACAGATATTCATTTCAGTCTTATCATAGGTGCAGATAATTGGCTAAAATTTAAAGAATGGAAAGACTGGCAACAAATTATAAATTGCCACGACATCTATGTGTACCCGCGAAAAGGCTATTCTATCAATGCCGACAATTCAGTACCGGACAAAGTGCACATCGTTCATTCACCGATATTAGAAATTAGTTCGACATTCATTCGAGAATCTATGACGCAAGGAAAAGACATTCGATATTTTGTGCATCCAGATACATGGTCCATTTTGTGGAATTACTATAATAAGACATAACATTAAAACAAACAGTATAAATTATGAAAGACTTTCTGAAATACACGCTAGCAACTGTAACCGGTCTTGTTATTACCGGTGTGCTCTTCTTTTTTATCGGTATTATGGTCATTTCGGGCATTGCTGCTTCGTCTGACACTTCAGTGACGGTTAAAAAGAATTCTATTTTGATGCTCAATTTAGACGGACAACTTTCCGAACGTGTTCAGGATAAACCATGGACGAGAATTTTCGGCAACGACGATCAATCTATTGGGTTAGACGATGTATTATCTGCCATAAAAAAAGCCAAATCCAACGACGATATTAAAGGCATATACATCCAAGCTAAATTATTAAGCAGCTCGTTTGCATCGTATCAGGAAATCAGAGATGCATTATTAGACTTTAAGAAAAGCAAAAAATTCATTATTGCATATAGTGATACTTATACTCAAGGACTATATTATCTTTCGAGCGTAGCCGATAAAATAATACTCAATCCCCAAGGCTCTATTACGTGGAAAGGTTTAGCTACACAGATTACCTATATGAAAAACCTTTTCGATAAATTGGGAGTAGAGCAACAAGTGTTCAAAGTAGGAACATTTAAATCGGCCGTAGAGCCTTTGACTTCGACTTCTATGAGTGATGCCAACCGCCTTCAGATGACAGATTTACTTGGCTCTTTATGGGGAAAAATGGTAAAAGATGTTGCTGCTTCACGCCACCTGACGCCTTCTAGACTAAACGAAATAGCCGACAATGGTACCGTTTTGTTTAATGATGCAAAGATGTGTATCAGCACTCATATGGCAGATACCCTACTATATAAATCGGACGTAAAAGATTACTTAAAGAAAAAAGTAGGTATAGACAAAGATGACAACCTCAATATTCTTGGCATCAACGACATGAGCAATGTAAAGGACAAAGCATCCAAAGATAAAAGTGGAAATGAAATTGCAGTATATTATGCTTGTGGCGATATCGTAGATGAGTCGTCAACTTCCTCTTCTTTATCCGATGAACAAATTGTAGGTGATGAAGTAGTCTCTGATTTGCGAGACTTGCGAGAAAATGATGATGTCAAAGCCGTTGTGCTGCGTGTCAACTCTCCTGGAGGTAGCGCTTTCGCATCTGAACAGATTTGGCATGCCATTCAGCTACTGAAAGCCAAAAAGCCTGTAGTAGTTTCGATGAGTGACTATGCAGCATCCGGTGGTTATTACATATCGTGTGGGGCAAACAAAATTGTTGCAGAGCCTACGACGCTTACCGGTTCTATTGGTATATTCGGTGTAATTCCAAATTTTACAAAATTGGCTAACAAAATAGGATTGACTTTTGATGGTGTAAAGACAAACAAGATGTCTGACTTAGGAGTATTAGGTACTTCACTCACGCCCGAAGAGAAATCGTTGATTCAAATGCGAATTGCGAATGGTTATAATACTTTCGTCTCAAGATGTGCGCAAGGTCGCAAAATGAGCAAATCTGCCATAGAAAGTATTGCGCAGGGTCGAGTTTGGAGTGGAGAGAAAGCCTTAAAGCTAGGACTGGTAGACGAGATGGGAAATATAGATAAAGCAATTGCAATTGCTGCAAAGCTATCAAAAATTTCGAACTATTCTATCACGTCATACCCCGAACAAAAAAGTATTCTTTCTGCATTGCTGAAAGAAAAGCCAGACAATTATATAGAGACCAGATTGCTAAAGAGCAGATTAGGAAACTACTATGAAGCTTTCTCCTTTATCAATTCGCTTCAAAAACAATCAACTATTCAAGCTCGTATTCCTTTCTTTCTTAATATTAACTAATTGATATGTACCACAAAGATATTCATATAGATAAATGGCTTACCCCTCTATCGTATCTATACGGAATGGCTGTTAATTTTCGAAATTTTCTTTTCGATAAACAGATTGCGCTACATACTCGCCGATTCGATATACCCATTATTTGTGTAGGCAATTTGACAGTAGGCGGTACAGGGAAGACACCTCATACGGAATATCTTATTCGCCTGCTGCATAAAGATTATAATATTGCCGTTTTGAGCAGAGGATACAAAAGACATACAAAAGATTATATCTTGGCTACGCCACAAAGTACAGCCGAAGAAATTGGAGATGAACCTTTCCAGATAATGAAAAAATTCCCCAATATTCGAGTAGCAGTGGACAGCAATCGTTGCCGAGGTATAGAAAACTTGATGAGATTAAGAAATCCAAGCGTCGATATTATTTTACTCGACGATGCCTTTCAACATAGGTATGTTTCAGCAGGACTGAATATTCTGCTCACTAGTTGTTTTCGGCCGCTTTACGATGATATGTTGCTTCCGGCGGGTAGATTAAGAGAGCCTGTTTCCGGCAAAAATCGAGCACAAATTGTTATTGTCACCAAATGTCCGGACGACATCAAACCGATAGACTTTAACGTCATCGCTAAAGGTGTCAATTTACTACCCTATCAAGAGTTGTTTTTCTCACAACTCTGCTACGGTAATCTTTATATGATGTTCAAAAGTGATAAATTAAAAACAATGTCACTTTCAGAATTAAAAGAAGATACGTCGGTACTACTTGTAACAGGCATTGCCAATCCTGAGCCATTGGTAAACAAGCTAAGGGAATGTGTCGAAGAAGTAGTTCCCGTACATTTTGCAGATCATCACGACTTTTCGACGGAAGATATAAAAAAGCTCAATGCCAGATTTGAAAGACTTCCGAAGGATAGACGTATTATTATCACTACCGAAAAAGATGCAGCACGTCTCCGTTCACATATGGATATGAGCGACGAAGTGAAAAGGAATCTATATATCCTTCCTGTACGCATCAACTTTTTGCAAGACAAAAAAGAATTATTCAACCAAATTATATTAGACTATGTTAGAAAAAATCAAAGAAACAGCAGATTTTCTACGCAATAAAGTACACACAGCTCCTGAAACAGCAGTAATTTTAGGTACAGGACTAGGACACTTGGCCGACCATATAACAGAGAAATTAGAAATTCCATATACAGAAATACCGCATTTTCCTGTTTCAACAGTCGAAGGACATTCAGGGAAACTCATATTCGGCAAACTTGGCGGTAAAGATATTCTGGCAATGCAAGGACGTTTTCATTACTACGAAGGATATTCGATGAAAGAAGTAACGTTTCCGGTCAGAGTAATGCACGAACTTGGTATCAAAACACTGTTTGTATCAAATGCCAGCGGTGCAACAAATCCCGATTACAAAGTAGGCGATTTAATGATTATTACCGACCATATCAATCATTTTCCCGAGCATCCGCTCCGCGGAAAGAATTTATATGGTGATCGTTTTCCAAACATGGGAGAACCTTATGATAAGAAACTAATCGCCATGGCACTTGATATTGCCAGAGAGCACCACATAGAAGTGCGACAAGGAGTATACCTAGGTACTCAAGGACCTACTTATGAAACACTCCACGAATATCGCATGTTCCGCATGTTTGGCGCCGACGCTGTTGGTATGTCTACCGTACCCGAAGTTATCGTTGCGCGCCATTGTGACATGAAAGTATTCGGAATCTCAGTCGTTACGGATTTAGGTGTCGAAAACCACATCATGGAAGTAAACCACCTTGCCGTACAAGAGGCCGCCGACAACTCGGAACCAAACATGACTCTTATCTTTAAAGAACTTATAGAAAAGCTATAATATAACAATGCAAAGAACAGAAATTGCAACTTTAGGAGAATTCGGTCTTATCAAACACTTGACCAAAGGTCTCAAACTACAACATTCTTCTTCCAAATACGGTATCGGTGACGATGCAGCAGTGCTCAGTTATAACAACAAAATGACTCTAGTCACCACCGATATGTTATTGGAAGGCATTCATTTTGATTTAACTTATTTTCCTTTGAAACACCTCGGTTATAAAGCAGCTGTCGTGAACTTCTCAGATATCTATGCCATGAATGGTTACCCAAAACAAATCACTGTATCACTTGGTATCTCAAAAAGATTTTCGGTAGAAGACATCGATGCTCTTTATGCTGGGATTAGACTGGCTTGCGAACATTACAACGTTGACATTGTGGGTGGAGATACCTGTTCGTCAATGACAGGACTTACTATAAGCATTACGTGCATTGGCGAAGCCGAAGCCGGTAATGTAGTCTACCGCAACGGAGCTAAAGAAAATGATATTATATGTGTTACTGGGGATCTCGGGGCTGCCTATATGGGACTGCAACTATTGGAACGTGAGAAATCGGTCTTGACAGGCGCAGGAAAAGATGTTCAACCCAATTTTGAAGGAAAAGAATATCTACTTGAACGACAACTCAAACCAGAAGCTCGACGCGATATTATTCAGCAATTAGCAGAGGCCAATATCAAACCGACTGCGATGATGGATATTTCGGATGGTTTATCATCCGAAATGTTGCACATCTGCGAACAAAGTGGTGTAGGTTGCCGACTTTATGAAGAACATATTCCTATTGATTTTCAAACGGCAGTAATGGCCGAAGAGTTGAACATGAATGTATCAACTTGTGCCCTCAATGGAGGAGAAGATTATGAATTGCTCTTTACCGTACCTATTGGCGACCATGATAAGATAATAAAAATAGAAGGAATAAAACTTATCGGCAGCATCACATGCTCCGAGCTAGGGTATGCTCTCATTGCCCGAGATGGCAATGAATTTGAACTAAAGGCACAAGGCTGGCAACATTGTTAGCATGTAATATTTCGGCAAGAGATGATAACAGATTTTGTTGCAATAGATTTTGAAACAGCTAATCGCTTTCCATCCAGTGTATGCAGTGTGGGATTAGTTTTTGTCAATGATGGTAAGGTGAAAGATAAAATATATCGTTTGATTCGTCCTTGCCCAAACTTTTATAGTCATTGGAATACAGAGATTCATGGACTTACCTTCATTGATACAGACGACGCCGACGACTTTCCTACGGTATGGGCAGATATTGCGCCACGCATAGGAGATATGCCACTAATAGCTCACAATAGTCCTTTCGACGAAGGATGCCTCAAGGCTGTTTATGCCACATATCACTTGGCATATCCTGATTATCACTTTTTATGTACTTGTCGGGCATCGCGCAGAGTTTTCGGAAAAGCCTTACCCAACCATCAATTGCAGACAGTCGCAGCCCATTGCGGTTACGATTTAACAAAACATCATCATGCTCTTGCCGATGCCGAAGCGTGTGCCGCAATTGCTATCAAAATTTTATAGTCAAGATAACGATCCTAATACTTGAATTCACTCTAATCATAGTAAAAAGCAATGGAGTATAAACATTGCGTCAAGAATGGTTAAAAAAATTGTATAACAAGCAGCTGCGTGTGATTAAAAAACAGATGTATGTCAACGGCATAACTAACGGATGTTACTGCGGTAACTGTCAACCAAATTCAAGATACCCTAATGTATATAATTGGGTTCTCCCGTGATAATAAGCTCATGTTTTGCCGCATTACCGGATGTCAATGTAGGATATTGTGGCTGTCCTCCACCGATGTATATAGTAATATGATCGGCCTTATTGACAAGGTATCCCGATTTATTGACTACTCCTAAATCCTCTGGAGAAAGTTCAAAAGATAATTTTTTCGATTCTCCAGCTTTCAGATAAATACGTTTCACACCTTTCAATGCAACAATGGGAGCTCCTACAGCATCATGCTTTACATAAATTTGTACTACTTCGTCACCGCCCTTTTTACCCGTATTGGTCACCGTTGCTGAAACCATAACGTGGTCTGTTGATTTAGCCCTATCTAACATTCTAAGATCGCTATATTTAAAAGAAGTATAACTCAGTCCGTAGCCAAACGGATAAAGGGGCTTACCCTCGAAATAGCGATATGTACGATTTTCCATCGAATAATTATCGATAGATGGCAGATCACTATCACTCGCGTAAAAAGTAAGAGGCAATCGACCTGCCGGATTGTAATCACCAGATAGCACATCGGCTAACGCTCTGCCAGTAGCTTGCCCACCATAAAAGAATTGTATAACTGCATTGGCTTCTTTCGCTTCTTTGCAAAAAGAAAGAGCACTTCCGGATATACAAACAAAAACAACTGGACGCCCCGTTTTCTTAAGTTGTTCAAAGAGCTCTGTTTGTTTTTCAGGAAAAGCCAAAGTTGTTTTATCGCCCCCCTTAAAGAATGGAGCGGCTGCTCCATTTTCCTCAACTGAACCATTTTCACCTTCCATATCAGCATTAATTCCTCCAACAAATACAATAACGTCATATTTAGATGCCTTTTTGGCTATTTCATTGAATGACAATTTATTTTTATCTGCACTATAATAATCACACCCTTCCAAGTAGTCTACTTTTGCATTGCCAAATTTTTCGGCAATACCTTTGTAAGGCGTATCAGTCGACGATGGCAGTCCATTATAATTTGCCCACAACACTTTTTCATTATTAGCATTTGGTCCAATAACCAATACAGACCTTATTTTTTTAGGATTCAGAGGTAATATATTCTTTTCATTTTTTAAAAGAACAATACTTTTTCGTGCTATTTGCAGCGCTTTCTCTCGATGCTCCGCACAATCTATAACAGAACAAGGTATTTGAGCGTAAGGCACCACACTGTCTGGATCGAACTGCCCCAATCGGAACCTGACAGTAAATAACCTCATCAATGATTCATCAAGACGTTTTTCGCTAACCTTTCCCTCATGTACGGCATCAAGCAACTTGCGATAAATACCCTGTTTATAATCTGCAGAAGGTACACCATAACTACCTCCACATTCCAAATCAGTATTGTTGAGTACAGCTGAAACAGCGGCGCTCAATGAGTCGGGATGAGTTTTATGCCCCGTGATAAAGGCTTCAATAGCTCCACAGTCAGAAGTCACATATCCTTTAAACCCCCAATCTAAACGCAATGTTTCCATCATCAGCTGGTTATTACCACAGCAGGGTTGCCCATTTAGAGAATTATAAGCACACATTACTCCTGCGACATTCCCTTCAGTCACTAATTGCCGAAAAGCAGCAAGATACGTATCAAACAAATCATGCAAGTTTACTTTTGTATCAAAGCTAAGACGACCGAATTCAGGCCCGCTATGAGCTGCAAAATGCTTGGCACAAGCAGCCGCTCTCAGATACTTAGAGTCAGTTCCTTGCAAGCCCTTTACCATATTCAAACCAAACAGACCAGTGAGATAAGGATCTTCTCCATAAGTTTCTTGCCCCCTACCCCAACGCGGATCACGAAAGATATTAATATTTGGTGTCCAATAGGTAAGTCCATGATATATCAGTATTTCTTTCCCTTCTTTCCGGCATTGATTATAGATAGCCCTTCCCTCTGTGGAAGCGACCGTTCCCATTTCAAAAGCCGTTATCGGATCAAATGTTGCAGCGACTCCTATAGCTTGCGGAAAGACGGTTACTTTCTGTTCTGTTCTGGCTACTCCATGAAGAGCTTCATTCCACCAATTATAAGCCGGCACACCTAGCCGTGAAATCGCAGGAGCGGTATACATCATTTGAGCTACTTTTTCTTCGAGAGTCAAACGATTAACCAAATCCGCCACTCTTTGTTCAAGGGGCAACTGAATATTTCGAAAAGGATAATTTGATGTCTGTGCAGAGGCTGTGCCCAGAAGACAACTAATAAATGCTGAAGTAATAAATGTTTTCATGTTTTATAGATCATTGAACCGTCTTTAGTTTTGTTTCAGTACGATGATTCAAAGATACTTATTCTATTTCAATTATCAATATCTGTTGCATTTATTTTTTATCACACCTGTTTTTGTTCTATTTTCCCAAAATAGATTTCGATTTTCTATATTTAAGGGATTTATTACTTGTTTTTTGTCCAATATCTCTTATTGAAAACTGAAAATATAAAATTAGTTTTACCTTTGCATCAAATTCATATATTACTTAGAAATGATTGGAACAAGAAAATTACTACCTCTTTTATTGCTTTCTTTTACTTCTTGCAGCGCTTTTGACTATTCTCCTTACGATGGACTGGTAAAAGGCGAAGTTGGAATAAATAATAAAAACAGTGCTTTAATAGAACAAAACTGTTCAAAACGCGATACCATTCGCTTTGCTGTAATCAGCGACACGCAACGTTGGTACGATGACACTCAAGATTTTGTACGTATACTCAATAAGCGCAGTGATATAGATTTTGTACTCCATGGCGGAGACATTAGTGACTTTGGAGTTACAAAAGAATTTTTATGGCAGCGGGATATTCTGAACGAACTAAAAGTTCCCTATGTGGTATTGTTGGGTAATCACGATTGTTTAGGAGACGGAAAAGAAGTGTTTACCAAAGTATTTGGCAACCCCAATTTCTCTTTCAAGGCGGGATATACAAAATTCATTTGTTTGAATACAAATGCCCTTGAATACGACTATTCGAATCCGATTCCTGATTTTAATTTCATAGATAGTCAATTAGACTCCCTTTCTTCGCCCAACGACAAAACTATTTTTGCCATGCATGCCCGCCCTTATAGCGATCAGTTTAACAACAACGTAGCAAAGATATTTCAAAAAGACATCTGTCGTTTTCCGAACTTACAGTTTTGCCTATCTGCTCATGATCATCAAATCGAAGCCGATGATCTATTTGGCGATGGTGTGATGTATTATGCCAGTGCCAATATTGCTAAGCGTTCTTATTTAGTTTTTACTCTCTACAAAAAAGGATATAAGTATGAAGTGGTTGAATTTTAGGATATCCACCTTATTGTTACTCATGTGCCCATCTTTCGTTTCTCTCAAAGCTGATGATAGTTTATATCAAGAGCGAGTAGTCAAATATCATTCTTTCTGGAACAACTTGGTACCTCGACATTACAAGTTACAGTTTGCCGGCTCAATGGGCTTACTTTCATTTGGCCCGGGATGGGAATATGGTAAACATCATCAATGGGAAACGGACATATATATCGGTTTTTTACCCAAGTATAGTACCTCTGAGAATAAATTGACGTTGACACTTAAACAGAACTATATTCCTTGGACTAATAAGCCTCTGGGAAAACATTTAGCGATAGACCCTTTGACTGTCAGTCTTTATGTCAATTCCATCTTGGGAGACGAGTTTTGGACAAAAGAGCCGAGTAAATATCCGGGTGGTTATTATGGTTTTTCTACGCGTGTTCGATTCAATTTATCGATGGGACAACGTTTTGTTTATTTCATACCCAACGAACGTCGTAAATATTCTAAAAGTGTGACTTTCTTTTATGAGTTAGGAACGAGCGATTTGTATGTTGCCAGTGCTTTCAACAATCGTTACTTGAAATTGAAAGACATCATTCATCTATCACTAGGATTAAAAGTTCAGGTTTTCTGAACGTCTGTTATAAAGCGTTTGCTACCACACCATAGTATTAAGCACCTATTTCGCTCAAATCAAAACCTATTAGATTTATTTATCTCTTTTTTAATACTTAAATGAAGAAAGTTTTCTTAATTTGTAGTCGTTAAACCGAGAATATAATATCAAGGGGCATGCACTTATTGGTATTAGGTTCTATAAAAATAAGAATATGAAGAAAATATTTTTAGCGACAATTCTCAGTATCATTTTTTTGATACCGACGCCGGCACAAAATAATAGTCGAAATAGTAGAAACAGTCATTCTTATAATAACAGTTCCAATCGGTATAATTTTAACCGTTGGACAAACAATGATTTAAGGATTTATTACGGACTACGCCTAGGGCTTGGTCTCTCGGATATCAATTCGGATGATAAATTGTTGGACGGTGGAGACAATCAATCGGGACTAAATTTAGGCTTTGTTACCGGAATGCAAGTGGCATACAATACACCGATTTTTCTTGAAGGAGGATTGTATTACACTGAAAAAGGAGGCAAAGGATACAACGATAGCAAAAAGTTTACTTATAATCTAAATTATTTAGAGCTCCCAATTGTCATGAAATATCAGTATTTCATCAATGACGATGTAGCTATTCAACCCTTTGCAGGCGGCTATTTTGCATACGGCATCGGCGGCAGGATAAAAAATTATAGCGATCGTGAAGCCGAAGATTCTTTTTCGGGAAGTAAATTCAGACGATTTGACGGCGGACTACGTTTGGGCTGTGGCGTTTCGTTCCAAAACATGTACATGGATATGAGTTATGATATAGGTTTGGCAAACATTAGTCACGATACATTCGACAGTTCTCACAATGGTTGCTTTTATCTTAATCTTGGTGTGAATTTTTAAAATAGCTAAATATATAAAATAATGAAACGTACTACCTTGTTTATTGCATTTGCATTTGTGTGCATCCTCGTAGGAGCCCAATCGCTATATGTCGGTTCTTATAATATTCGTAACCAAAATGATTATGACGTCCAAAATGGAAACGGGTGGCAGCAACGCTGTCCTGTCATTTGTGATATGATTAATTTTGAAGGTCCCGATATCTTTGGATCTCAAGAAGTTTTGGTGGGGCAATTGCATGACATGTTGAAAGGTCTGGACGGCTATTCATATATTGGTGTAGGGCGTGACGATGGAAAAGAGGGAGGAGAATATTCTCCCATTTTTTACAAAACAGCCAAATTCAAGTTATTAAGCTCCGGCCATTTTTGGCTGGCAGAAGACACTACACGCCCCAATAAAGGATGGGATGCAGCTTGTATCCGCATTTGTACATGGGGGCATTTCGAAGACCGCAAAACAAAATGGCATTTCTGGTATTTTAATCTTCATATGGACCACATGGGGATTGTAGCACGCCGCGAATCTGCCAAATTGGTAGTATCCAAAATCCGCGAATTATGTAAAGGGGCTCCCGTTGTACTGACCGGAGACTTTAACGTAGATCAGAAAAACGAAATATATACGATTTTCACAACGTCTGGCATTTTGAAAGATTCTTACGTATATGCCAAACAACGTTTTGCCGAAAATGGGACATTCAATGATTTCAATTCGGATATAAAGACAGACAGCCGCATTGATCACATTTTCGTATCTCCGAATTTTTCTATTAACAACTATGCGGTCCTTACCAATTGTTATTGGACGCCCATCGCCAATGATGCACACAAGTCGAATGCAGCTCCTCAAGAAATAGATTTATATCAATACAAACGCCATACTCCATCCGATCATTATCCCGTAATGGCCCGTATCGCATTCAATCGTTCCATAAAGAACGGAAAATAAAAAGCCCTGTCCGAAAACATTCCCTAGAACTTACAACATTATATAAAAAGATTCGTTGCCAAAGGTTGACATATATAACGAATCTTTTTATATTTGTGATTTATTCTTTATACCTCAATAAATAGTTGATATAATGGAAAATCTAAATTATGGAGTTGTTGGTAATGGCCGTACGGCAGCACTTATTTCATTGGAAGGGAGTGTAGATTGGTTTTGTTTACCGGATTTCGATTCCCCTTCCGTTTTTGGAAGGATTCTGGATTCGAACATCGGCGGAACTCTAGGATTTATAAATTATAAAGATTATCACATAAAGCAGAAATATATTGATCATACAAATGTTTTGATTACTACCTTTGATTCCGAATCAGGGTGCTTTGAAGTCATTGATTTTATGCCACGTTACAAAATCAATGATAATACAAACTATTTTATCCCCGCAGAATTATATCGTTATATTCGACTTAAAAGGGGGCATCCCAAAATAGTCATCAATTATGATCCACGTTTGAATTATGCCAATGGCGACATCAAACATAAAACAGGGCCTGAATATATAAAATCAGGACTGGACGACACAATTCACGATGCCATATATTTATATTCCAGCATCAATTTCGATTATATACTCAATAAAAAAGAGTTTGAACTCACCCAAGATGAATTTATCCTTATCTCCTATAACCAGAAAGTGATTAAAGTTGACATCGAAAGGGTGTGCTTAGAATATGAACGCACAAAGTTATATTGGATGAACTGGTCAAACCGATCCAAACAATATGCTCATTTCAATAACTTCATAGAGCGGAGTATGTTAGTTCTGAAATTAATGTCATATCAACGCACGGGAGCTGTTTTGGCTGCGCTTACCACCAGCATACCTGAGTCCATAGGTAGTATTCGCAACTGGGATTACAGATATTGCTGGCTACGAGATGCTTCCATGTCCATAGAAACTCTTATCAAAACAGGACATAGTGGGGCTGCCAGAAGTTTTATGGGATTCATACAAAATATTCTACGTTCTAAATACGATAGCCTTCAAATAATGTATGGCATCCGCTACGAACGGGATATTACAGAGACAGAGTTACCTTATTTGAGCGGCTATAAAAACTCTAAACCTGTTCGAATCGGTAATGCGGCCTATACCCAAAGACAGAACGACTCATTTGGATATCTCATGAACGTAATCTACCAATATTATCTTTACTTTAGAGGGACACTCGACGAAGTAGAAGAGATGTTTGAAGTCGTTAAGCATATATGCAGAGTTGTATTGCATGACTGGCATTCTCCTGATAGTGGAATTTGGGAACTACGAAATAAGAAAGAGCACTTTGTATCTTCTAAAGTAATGTGTTGGGTTGCGTTGGACAGAGCTGCAAAAATAGCCGGTATGCTATACAAAAAGGGATACTCCGAACGCTACAGAAATGAAGCACAAAAGATAAAAGAAGACGTGCTTTCAAATGGCTGGAAAGAAGAAGTACAAAGTTTCTCTCAGACATATTCCAACACCGATTTAGACTCATCTCTCCTGCTGATGGAAAAATATGGATTCATTTCAGCTAAAGACGAGCGTTATATCAAGACAGTCAATGCCATATACGATAAACTTTATTATAAAGGGTTAATGTTTAGATATAATAACCACGATGATTTCGGCGTTCCTAACTCAGCATTCACCGTATGCACTTTTTGGATGATAAGAGGGCTTTATGTTACGGGGCGCAAAGACGAAGCCCAACGCCTATTTGAAGATTTACTTACCTATTCCAATCATTTAGGACTTTTCAGTGAAGACTTGGACTTTACAACAAAAGAACAATTAGGCAATTTTCCACAAGCATATTCACATTTAGCTCTTATTGATACTGCTTTACTTTTTTCGAAAGAGGTAGAACTCTCTAAATTTATACGTCCATAGCCTTTCACATATCTAAAACCTATTCTAAGAATGCTTTATACAAGAAGGGGACAACATCTTCTTGTAAAGGCATATTATACCTTGCGATATCCGAACTATTACCTATTTTAATACTACATGCACTACCAGGCAACACCTTAAACATTTCTTCATCTGTTATATCATCACCCATAGACAAAATAAAGTCATAGCTATCTTTCTCCAATAGCCTTTTCATTTCACTTCCTTTCGAATATAAAGGAGACTTTATTTCCAATATTTTATTTCCTCTCATTACCTGCATACCATGTTGATTACAAGGAGATATCAACGCATTAACAAGCTGTTGCTCTCTGAAAGATGCAAGCCATTCGTCTACACATCTATAATGCCATACCAAAGCAGTTTTCTTTCTTTCAATATAAGCTCCAGGAGTTTTATCGGTATAAGCTTGTAAGATATTAAGAATTTCATTATCCCATATCTTTTGCCCCACAAGTTCGTGCCATACACCATTTTCTTTGTAAGCCACCCCGTGTTCGGCAGCCATATCAACACGCAACTTTCCAAACCATTTTTCCAATGTCGTTTGATCCCGTCCACTACTAATAACAATATGGTTCAACTTATCCTTAGCCATTTGAGAAAGCAAGTTCAGTACTGCATTATCCGGATAGGCTTCAGAAGGATTATCCTTGAAACCGACCAATGTGCCATCATAATCAAAGACCAACAGTCGGTGTGTAGCTTTATGATATGCCTCACTAATATGCTGACAGATTTCAGCATTGATTACTTTTTTATTTAAATATTCATTTTTATCATATACCCCGATCAATTCGTTCACAAAATCGGTAGCCCATTTTTCTACAGTATGACCGGAAACTACTTTTTGCATTCTTTCCAATCGACTGTTTTGCTCTTTAACAGGCATTTCCAAAGCCTGCAAAATAGCAAGTTCTATCTGTTTAATATCGTTTGGATTGACAATAATAGCATCTTTTAGTTCTATTGCAGCCCCAGCCATTTCGCTCAGAATCAACACACACGGTGCACTCTTTTTGGTAGCAATATATTCTTTAGCAACTAGATTCATTCCATCCCTTAAAGGAGTTATCAAAGCAATATCGGCCATTGCATACATAGAGACCAAATCGTAGAACTGAAAACTATGATAAAAATAATGAACCGGAGTCCAATTAATAGTGGAATATTTCCCATTAATAGCACCAATCTGTTCGTCTATTTTTGTTTTCAATTTGGTATATTTACCAACCATATCCCGAGAAGGAACTATAATCATAACAAGCGAAACTTTCTCTTTGTATTCCGGATAATTTCTGAGAAAAAGTGCAAACCCTTTAATCCGATGTAATATGCCTTTACTATAATCCAATCGATCGACTGATAAGATCAATTTATTGTCTTTTCCATAATCTTTCTTCAGTTTTCTTATAGATTTCTTTACATCCGGAGCCGTTGCGGCATTATGGTATAAATTATAATTAATCCCCATCGGAAAAGCATTAACATACGACTTGTGGCGTTCCATACAAATACAATCAAGTTTGAGCGGCAGTTTCAATACCCTACTTACCGTACTGACAAAATGCCTTACATAATCATGGGTATGAAATCCTATTAAATCGGCTCCCAACAATCCATATAATATTTCAGCACGTTCGGGAAGTACCCTAAACAACTCATAAGAAGGAAACGGTACATGATGAAAATACCCTATCCGAATGTCTCTAATTCCGTCTCTCAACATTTTGGGGAGTAACATCAGATGATAGTCCTGCACCCATACAATATCACCGGGACAAATCAATGTTTGAGCAACTTGGTAGAACAGCCTATTGACCTCTTTATAAGTATCCCAATATCTGTTATCGTATTCTACAAATGAATAAAAGTAATGGAATAAAGGCCAAAGCGTACTATTACAATACCCCTCATAGTATTGATGTATTTGTTTTGCCGATAAAAACACAGGATGGTAGTGAGAGGCCTCTAGCGTAGAAACAATTTTCTTTTTATCACTCTCATTATCGACATCTATCCCCGCCCATCCGATCCAATGCTTTTCGACACGATCCATATCGAGCGAAGCCAGACCGGTTGCCAAGCCTCCTTCACTCTTTACAAGGCTAAAACCATTTTGTTTGTCTTTCCTAACCTTTACAGGCAACCTATTCGATATAATAAACAACTTCATAATCACTAAGTTTAAATTGAATTCGATTAACAATACCAGTCCTACACATAAAGTCGCTTGTCGATTTAACGAAATTCACCTGTACGCAATTTACAAAAAAATATTGTAAAACTCTGTTTTTCAAAGAAGAAACGAGCATTTTATATGCATGTTCCATTTCTATTAATAATATTTATAATAATCTAGCTCAATTATACACCGATAACTTTGGTTTAAAAAACATACGTATGTCGCAACAGAAACTAACGGATGTTACTGCGGTAACTAACAGAAGTTATCCTAACAACTAACGTTAGTTTCTCCAACAACATCCGTTAGTTACCGCTGCGACATACGGTTGATTTTTTGCAAAGCAAAACAAGTGTACAGCCGCCGTTGTCGTATGTTAGTTTTTTCGGTGACGTCCTTAAGTTTTCGGAAAAACTAACATACGACAACAATTTTAGGAGCATATGTCGTTTTGGAAGGACAAAGACACAATACAGATTTATTGAAGTAGCTGGTTCTTACTGATACTTAAAGATACCTCGTGTAGATATGTAAAGCCTCGTTTTTTCTATTTTAGTTACGAAAACATATCTGTCACCGTTACTGACTGTATATCAGACCCATACGTGTACATGACGTCAAAAAGGGACACGAAAAGCATGTCTTCTCGCAGAGAATCAATGCGTTATGATTTCTCTCAAATTTGCCCTGATAATGGGCGATACAAGGAGGTGATGAAAGTTGGCGTGTGAGAATTCTTTTTTCGACCTCGTTTTCAGAAGTGAATATGAAGAGCAAAACCGATACTATTTTAACCATACCGAAGTGACACTTTCAAATGCGCGGAATTGACACTTAGTTTTCAAAAAATGATAATAACGAACATAAAAATTCATAAGGACGAAACTAAAAGTTTGTAACTAGAAACATTTAGTTTCGTCCTTATGAATTTCTCGCTGTCTATCAATGGATTATATGTAATGTGTCTATGTTGCAACTCTGATTCTAGTTACATGCGAGCGATGGAACAACAGCAAAAATAGTGGGCTACAATAGTCTGTAGCCTATGTTTGGATAAGAAAGTATCAGAATATCGGAGAATGTTCACTTTGAGATCTGTTATGAAAAAGGATTGTATTCAAAGCATTTTATCGTTGCTCTCTTTTGCTGAAATGGGGTGATCAGTCCAATTATTTACATGGAAATAAGACAACATATATGCGACTATTCATCGATTCTTTTTTTCAGCAAAACAATTATATTCTGAACCTTTGTCACTTCGGTATGACACCATTATGCGCTATCCTACAACATATTAACGATATACCATATACAACGCCAGCGAAAAGAGGTTCCAAAATCAGCGCAAGAGCATATTGCAGGAACGTTATTTCCGGTAGGGGTCTATTTAGACTCAGTCTAAACATAACTCTACAGATAGCTGATAGTTCTATTTGGATATAAACGAGCTCGTTTCATTCTTTTTCTCAAACAGCTGATTTTTGATGAAAATTATTGAGTAGGCAAATGCAATAATCTCTTGGAATAACTTTCAAATTCTCGTTTTTCATATTTGGAGGATATAAAAAAAGAAATGCTAACAGTTAATAAAAACTATTAGCATTTACTTTTGGGTGGTGCCTCTTGGAGTCGAACCAAGGACACACGGATTTTCAGTCCGATGCTCTACCACCTGAGCTAAGGCACCTTGTATTTGCGGATGCAAAGGTAGTATTTATTTTATAATCACACAAATTTAAGATCAATTATTTTGGCTTTACCTTACAAAAAGAAGGGCAGATAGAAAGTATTAAAAATGCCAGCTATTGACAATTACTCTTTTTGCGATAATCGGAAATACTTTCGCCTACCACTTTCTTAAAGAAACGACTGAATGCTGCAATATCTTCAAAACCTAATATATTGCCTACTTCTTTGGCACTCTTATTGGTATAAAGCAACAAGCGCTTGGCTTCGGCAACAATCCGTTCATGAATGACCCGCAAAGGTGAAGGCAAGCCATACTCAGAAAAGAGATTGGATATTGTTTTGGGCGAACGAAACAACAGATCGGCATAATCTTGAACCTGTTTTTTCTCTTTAAAATGAGAATTGACAAGCATATAAAATTGACGAACGACTTCAAAGCTCTTATCATTTTCTTTGGTAACAGCAGTACTCTCACGGGCGATACGAGTACATACAATGATAAAACGCTCGAGCAAGATACGCAACATTTCTTCCTGTAAGTAGTCTTTCAACTGGCATTCATCAACAAAATCATTGAAAACGCCTTGCAGTTTCTCTGTTTGCGGAAGTGTAAGCCTGAGCAGTACAATATGAGACGATCCATTGAATAGAAATCCACTACAAGAGACATCGCTCTCGTGACTGAAAATGCAATAGAAGTTACTATTGAATAACAAAGCCTGGTACTCGCCCTCTACAGCGATAAAAGATAAATGATGTAATGGCAATAAAGAGATGACGTCATCAGCGACAAGCCTCATCGGAATATGATCGATCTCTATTGTTATCATTCCGCTACGAACCCATACGAATTTATAGAGAGACTTGTCTTGCATCAGCAATTTATTATGATGCAACTCCGAAGTCACTATCATACTACCATTGAGACGAGTGTTGAGTTTGTATTCCATAAGCAAAAGTTTTCTGCTTACAAATATAAATAAAAAAGGATAGAACGAAAGTGATCGGACTATCCTTTTTTAAATAAAATATTCAAACAGTATATTACTTCAGTAGATGTTGGTCTATCATCTTTTTCAAATCACTTTTTGGTAAGGCGCCTTGAGTTATGGTAGGTTTACCATTCAGGGGCACGAACAAGAGAGTGGGAATGCTACGAATACCAAATGCAGCAGCCAAATCCTCTTCCTGGTCGACATCAACTTTATATATATATATTTTCCCGCCGTACTCTTCAGCCAGTTCTTCCATAATAGGCGACAAGGCATTACACGGGCCACACCAAGTAGCAAAGAAATCGACAATAGCCGGTTTGTCACCTTCGTACTTCCAATCGTTCGGATTTTTCTCGAAGTTATACACTTTGTCCAGAAATTCTGCTTTCGTCAGATGAATCACTTTCATATTTTTTACTCCTTCCTTTTGTTTCAATTCACTATTACTTCTTTCGTCGTTCTTAACATGTTTATTGTTATTGCCTGTACAAGCAATAATGGTAAGCAGCAACAAGAATAACGTAAAAGTCTGTTTTAATAATCTCATGACAATATTGTTTTAATATCTGGAACAAAAATAGAACAAACGGATTGACCTACAGATAGCCAAACGACACAAAAGATTGGCAATTATTCGCTTTCAACGAAATGTATGATAAATAAGCCTTCATCTAGTAGGCCTGTAAGCGACTACATCATTTATCACAATCGATAATCGACTTTCGTAATGCCTGCTTTCAGTAGCATGTCGCGCACTTGGTTGACAAGTGACATTCGAGCATTTTTATCTATACGAAGTGAAATAATCATTTTATCTTTATCGAGGTTATTAAGAGACGCTCTCTCTTTGACAAGATAATGATAGATTTCATCAACTGTTGCATAAGAGTCATTGATTTGTATGCGACAGCCTCTTTCATCTACCGCAGGGAGAATACGAATATAGGTTACTAATGTTTTCCGTTCAAGATGGGTGAGCTGCGAAGTTTTGAGATTATGAAACTGTGCTTTGTTGGAATCTTTGTGCATATCAGTCATCAACAAAAAGAAAAATAATAATAGAAAGACCAAGTTTGCATAAGTATAATTAAGCAAAGAAGACGTTGATATTTTTTTCCTATTTTTAAATCGTTCCATTATACTATTCTCCTCTTTTGGTTAATACATTTTCTCGGAAATCTGTTGCGGATAAATCATCAACACTGCTTTCTTCTCATCAGGCAATAATGTTTTATATTTTTTCTGCCATTTTCTTCTCGATAGCTCATCACGCAATTCAAAGTAAGCTTTCTTCAGTTCTTTACGCACACCTATATAAGCTCCAAACGAGCACTGTCTGTCGTACTCAAAATAAATAACATGTTGCAGCGTAATGATCATTGGGCCAAAATACGGTATATTGCGTTCTCCCTTCAATGGCTTGTTAGGTTCATTATTGGGATTACTAATAAATTCTTTAGCCACCCCCTTAAGTTGATCGATGGGGATATTCTCTCCCTCTATCATCAGACGATCATCTTTATCCAATTTCAATTTCAAAATATCTCTTGGTCTAAGAGTAGATACGTCGGGCACCCCAGAATCTTTCAAAGGAATCACTGTGCGTCCATGAGGGTGAGAGTTGTTTATTGACACAAATATGACAAAAGACACCAATAGTAGAAAGGCTATATATCCAGTTTCTACAAAATGGATTTTCAAATTTATTTTTCTACTACGAAACATAGCCTATTGTTACTTTTTAGCATTAAAATAACTGCGCAAACTAAAGTAAACTATAAGTGCGGCAGCTACAACAATCAATGCAGATATGGAATATAACCACATATCACAAGCCTTGAGCCAAAAAGGATTATTATAACTTCCAATATAACCAGGCACATTCAATGTATCACCATTACCCGCAAGCCATGTCAAGACAAGCAGAAGTACCAAGCCACATGTTCCCGTAAAGGATACCGTACGCAAAGATGAGCTTTTCTTATCGCTCATTGCGTATTTATATATTTCTAAAAATATGATACTAATAAATGCCAGAGCCAAAAGCACAAATACCCATCCAATAAACAAATCGGTGAACGACGGCTGAGGTAAGTCGTATACGATACGTTGTGCTTCGGGAACTTCACCACCACAATAAAACAACAAAGCTATGATTAACGATACGCCCAATATTACCCACAGTGCAATATTCGATATTTTCCAAGCTTTATTTTTCATGATACTCTTTCCTCCTTTATCGTTTATATTTCAGATTGTATTTCACAACCAAATCTAAAAGCGTAATTGAAGAATTCTCCATATCATTGGTAATATTATCAATGCGGGAAAGAATATAGTTATAGAACACTTGCAGAATAAGAGCGCTTATCAATCCAAAGATCGTGGTAATAAGTGCGACCTTTATACCTCCTGCAACAACAGACGGAGATATTTCGCCAACTTGCTGAATTTTATCAAAAGCTTGTACCATTCCGAATATAGTGCCCAGAAATCCTAAAGCCGGAGACATACGAATAAAAAGCTTGATCCATGAACAATGTTTTATAAGATAAGCCGACTGTATATTGCCTTGAGCTGCAACAGATTTTTCCACCACGTCGGCCCCTTGATCTATCCGTTGTAATCCATTGTAACAAATAGCAGCGACAGGACCTTGATTGCCCTGACATACACTTTTTGCTGTTTCTGTATCACCTCGAGCCAATGCTTCCTTTATATCGGTTAGCAAACGTCCGGAATTAGAACGCGACATATTGAGATATATGATACGCTCAATACAAAATGCCAAGCCAGCAACAAAGACCAATGCAACGAACGACATAAAGAGAGCCGATCCTTCAATAAACTTCTGCTTGATTTGTTTGTGCAAGCTAAGATGCTCCATCGTTACCTGATTGGCAGTCGAGTCGGAAACAGCCTCACTTATTTCTTGTGCTTGTAGAATAGTACTACAAAGAGCGAAAGACATTATTAACGCAAAAATAAATATTACTTTTCTCATAACATGGATAATTAGACAAAAGACAAAAATATGGAATAGTATTAAGATTGACAAATCAAAAAACTAAATAAAACATAAGAGACAGCTATATTAATCTAATTTTATGATGCAATTAAACTATTATTATTCAAAATTCATGTATCCAACAGACAACATTAGGACTTCAAGAAGCCTAATATCAACTGATTGACAAATACATCAATTAGAAAAGAGCAAAATAAAAGCCCCAAACAGAATCGCCGTCAATGGTTTTTCTATTCGGGGCCAATTTTTATCTAATCTCACAAAGAGACGTCATCCAATTTCTAGATTGCCGGTAAATTATCCTCCCAGCCGGTATTTTGTTTAATACCAAATCCTGAATTGATTTCTGATTCGGGGATCGGGAATACGAACTTCTGAATGTCGAAGCCAGAGAAATTATCAGCATTGATTTTATCACCCATACGACGAGCATCATAAAAGCGATGTCCTTCTCCGAAGAACTCACGAATACGTTCCTGAGAGATGAACTGTAACAAATCAGCCGAAGTAGAAGGTAGATCATCCACAGATTTAATCGCTGTATTGCGCTTCGCCGTATACAACAGATAATTCTGTGCTTCGCTTACAGTACCAATACGAGCTTCGCATTCGGCGATAATCAAACTCATCTCAGACTTACGGAAAATAGGGATATTATTTACAGCTGCATTTGTCGCTGTACCTCTAAACTTAGTAGGTTGAGTACCACCGGCAGAAGAGCTCACTACAAACAAATTCTTACGAATATCCGTATCTGCAAATAACTTCAAGGCTACTTTCTGAGTTGTACAATAATACGAATCATAGATCGTATTCAAAGAGTTGGATGAAAGATTATCATTATCTGATTTGACAATGGTAAAAATATCCTCATCGCTAATCGCCGTTGATGTCCACATCGAAACATAGCCTTCGTTGCTCGGAGCAACATCAGTAGCAGTACCATCGCCTTTACCTTTCAAAGAGATTGCTTCTTTAGCAGCAGCTTCTGCCTTATCATATTGCCCCATGGACATATATACTCGAGCCTCTAAAGCTTTCAGTCCCATCGGCCCCATATAATAAGCAGATGTAACGGAAGAAGCGCTAGCAAAAGCTTTTTCGGCTGCAGCCAAATCGGAAAGTATTTGAGCATAGGTTTCGTCAACCGTACTACGCGCTACTTTGGTCAAAGCTGCTACAGGTTCATCTTTTACAAGTGGCAATCCAGGGGAAGTCTTATTGGCATCCGAATAGGGCAATGCAAAAAGATTCACCAGATAGTAATTGGCAAGTGCTTTCAATGCATAACACTGACCGAGATAAGCATTTGCCTGATCCAAGTCTGAAATACTACCGGCGGCAATCAGTTTGTTAGCGCCTTGTATAGTACGAGTGGTACGATCTATGACTTTGAATCCATAGTTCCACATATCCTCTAACTCGGAAGCCGATTCGGCAAAAGTAAAGTTACTATAGTCAATCATGTGACCGGAAGCGGCACTACCAGTCGATACTCCAGCACACATATCGCTAAGACAGATAGCATAGTTTCCAAGAAATTCATATTGTCCTAGTGCATAATAAGCACCATTCATTCCATTACGGACATCGGTCAATGTCTTATACGAATCTGTCGTATCGGTTGCATCGTATGGCGTTTCATTCAGGCTACACGAAGACAGCCCGACAATCATCAGCACAAAAGCTATTATATATAGGTATCTATTTTTCATTTTAGTTCCTCCTATCATTAAAATCTAACATTTACACCAAACATAAAACTTCTTGCAATAGGATAGTTCCACCATTGTACTCCATCGGAGCCAATTCCTGCAGGATCAAAACCACGATAGTTCTTTGCTGTAAAGGTGTACAAATTTTCAGCATCCATAAAAAGTCTCACTTTATTAATGAAAGTACCTTCGAGCAATGAAGAAGGCAATGTATAACCGATGCTCAATGAACGAACTTTGAGATAATCACCATCCATCAAGAAACGAGAAGAATGGTTATCTGCTGTACTTCCTGCCGCTGTTAGACGAGGGACGTTCGTTATATCACCGACTTGTTTCCAACGATGATCATAGACATAATTGGTATAGTTGTTATAAAATGAAGCACCTGTCTGTTCGTCATAACGAAGGTTACTTCCATATATTTTACCTCCCAAAGAATAATTCATTTGAAGTGCTAAATCAAAACCTTTCCACGCAAAATTGGTCGAGAAAGAACCTATAAACTTAGGATTGGCAGAGCCCAAATAGCGTTTTGCCGCTTTATTGTAGTTGTTTGTCGTCTCGCTACCGGTTTCATTAAGATACCATAAGCCATCACCGGTCTTTGGATCAACGCCTGCCCACTCTTTCATTTTGAATTGATTAAGCGGATGACCAACTTCGGTAATCTGCACACGACCTTCTATTGGATTGTCCGTACTCAGTTTAACGACCTTGTTTTTGTTATAAGAGCCATTGAAAGTAACATCCCAAGAAAGATCTTTTGCTTTCAAAATAACGGCATTCACTGTCAGTTCGACACCCTTATTAGACAGCTTACCTACATTCTGATAAATAGAGCCTAATCCTGTAGTAAACGAAAGAGGTACAGCAAATACCATGTGCTTTGTTTGATGATCGTAATAATCGAAAGTGATGTTTATACGGTCAAAAAGAGTCATATCAAGCCCTACGTTGAATTTATCCGTTTCCTCCCATTTCAAGTTACTATTGCCAAACTGAGAATGAGCACTACCCGGCACTCCATTATAATTGTATCCGTAATCAAACAAATCGGAGGCTGCATACCAACCAGTACCAACCTCTTGATTACCGGTAGTACCGTAACTGGCACGAAATGATAAATTGCTTAACCAATCTTTAGTGGATTCCATGAACTTCTCACTGGATATTCTATATTTAGCACCAACCGACCAGAATGCTGACCAACGATGCCCGGCAGCAAAACGCGAAGAACCATCAAAACGATAACTACCCGACAAATAATATTTGTTATCATAATCGTATTGGGCATTACCGAAAAATGACGATAACTTCAAATCACTGTTTAAAGTCGAAACAGAACTGGGAACAGCAGCCAAAGCTACATCATTCTTATCTTCTACCGGATAATTCGTACCTTCCAAATAAGCCGTTTTCAAATGTCTCTTTTGACCTTCTTGACCAACAAGCAAATTCAAATGATGGACATTATTAAAGGTATGAATATAATTCAATGTATTGGTAGTAGTAAGTAAAGTGCGAGTTGTATTACCATTCTCACCATGTCCATTGTAATTTGCTCCCTCAGGATCCAAGAATGACATATATCCAAATTCGTCAATCAAATAAGCATCCACCCCAAAACGACTCATAAAAAATAAGTCAGGAGTGAAATTTATTTGTAAATATGGACTAATTAAAACGCGGTATTGTTTGGCAAACGCTTTATCACCATCTGCACTACGAAGAGCTACAGGATTGTATCCCGTAGGTGTACTGAAGTTCCATGAGCCATCTTGATTATAAACAGGATTCATAGGATTCATCATATAAACCTGAGTAAGCGGATCATTATAGTAACCGCCACCAGAACCCATATTGGTTTCGGTATACGACAGATTGGTATTGAACCCATATTTCACAAACTTCGATGGAGCCTGATCCATATTGTAACGGAAAGAGTAACGTTTCAAGTCCTTACCCTTCATCAAAGATTTCTGATTGTCATAACCGAAAGAAGCATAATAGACAGGAGCAGTACCATTGGCTCCTCCCCCCGAAATATCAAAACCGTACGATTGAGTCAATCCCTTACGAGTAATTTCTTTCATCCAATCGGTATTGTAGCCATACTTTTCGGCAGCTGTTACCCAACCACCGGTATAATTATCATAGAACTGTTTGGCTGCTGCTGCTGTATTGGCGTAACCGGCAGATCCCATATAGGAAAAATCACCATTATCAGCACAGTCATTAAGCAACGATTCAGTAGCCAATTCAATATTTTTTGCAGTGCCAACCAATTTATATCGATTGGTATACGAAGGCAATTCGTCGAAACCCATTTTAGCAGTGACATTGATAACGGGCTTGCCTGCCTGTCCACGTTTTGTCGTAATTACGATGACACCATTGGCTGCTCTAGCTCCATATATAGAAGTAGCTGTCGCGTCTTTCAATACCGTAATGGATGCTATATCAGAAGAGTTCAAGGTTGACAATGGACTCGTTTCCTGTCCTTCGTCAGCACGGATACCAACCGCATCATTATCGAATGGAACACCATCTATTACATAAAGCGGTTGAGTTCCGGAATTAATGGAATTGATACCACGAATGAAAATAGAAGCAGGAGCACCAGGCTGTCCAGACCCAATATTCATCTGCAAACCAGGTACCACACCTTCTAATGATTTAATAGGGTTTGCATCGTTTCGATTGCCTATCTGCTTTTCGCCGATAGTGTTAGCCGCACCGGTGAAAGCAGCTTTCTTTGTTACACCATAACCGGTAACAACAACTTCGTTCAGAGTTTGTGTATTGCTCTGTAGTGTCACTTTTACAAAATTTGAAGCTTTCACTTCTTTTGTCGCCATTCCGATATACGAAACGACAAGAGTGACATTGTAACTCGGCGCCTTGAGTGTAAAATTGCCATTTACATCTGTTGCAGCGCCCACTTTAGAACCTTTCACAATGACAGAAGCCCCTACTATAGGTTCGCCATCGTCTGCACCCAGAACGATACCGCTCACCTTGACTTGAGCTTGCGCCATTGTGGCGCTCATCATTGTTATCCAACAAATGATGAGCAACATAAACCTTTTACTCATAAAAATCTCTCTCTCTTAAAAATATTAATACGGTTGCAAATGTATAAAATTATAATAAAAACAAAATCTTTTTGATAATATTTTTATCATAATACAACGATATTGATATATTATACAAATAAAATACAACTCATATTGCATAATAAATGAATATTACTTTCTTTTTGTTATTATACAGGTTCTATTCACCAAACAATATTTGCCGAAAAGAATAATACCCATACTCAAAGTTCAACCTGATGATATATTGCCAAAATTCATTGATAGACTAACCTAAAGACGATAAGGGCCATTAATCGACAGTGCTACAGATAGACCTATAACCTACTTGCCATATTTGAGAATCGAAAACATACAATTTATTTTCTACTTCCGGCCCGTTTCACAATACGACACGATCTTAGTTCCTATCAGACAAAGAAAATAAATATGTGTCATAAGGCACTATTATTTCTCACATAAAATTGTTTTTCGAAAAACATCAGACAGTATTTATAGTCTCACTATTGTGATATATGTGTACCACTAAGGTGGGACGCATGTATCACCAGTGTGGGACATGCGTCCCACCAATATGACAGGGCTGACGCATTAAGAATTTAGTTTTCCTTCCATTTAGAATCCAAAAGTTCTATCATGTAATTTTCATCCCATCCAGCCAGTTTTCTTTTCATCTTGAAGCTACCTTTTCTTATGCTATTTTTTATTTGTGCAAGGGCAATCTTGTTGATGAGAG
>JAYRGW010000013.1:0-71727 GCA_041907665.1 Bacteroidaceae bacterium | reverse complement strand
TATGTTAGTTTTTCCGAAAACTTAAGGACGTCACCGAAAAAACTAACATACGACAACGGCGACTGTGAACTTGTCTCACCTTGCAAAAAATCAGACGTATGTCACCACCGTAACTAACGGATGTTACTGCGGTAACTAACAGAAGTTATCGTTACAACTAACGTTAGTTTCTCCAACAACATCCGTTAGTTACGGTGGTGACATACGTCTGATTTTTTGTGTGATAATAGCATGTGTTGCTTCTTAATAAGAATTATCAAAAACGGCAGAATAATTACTAACCTCCTATAAGTAAATTCGGTAATAAAAGAAAAAGCCGAATATGCAATAATACAATTCGGCTTCCACATAATATTCTATTTATATTCTTTCTTCTATCCAGAAATTAATAAAGTTTAGAACTATCAAAGGTATCATACCAAACAGTATTATCAGCATGCTGAGCCCAAGAAGCAAACTTAGAATAAACATCAGTAATCGGCACATATTCTAATGGATACTTAAAAATTCCAGTAATAGCTGATTTGGGAACACCGATAGCCCATACGTATTTGCCTGTTTCAACTTTATCAGCAACTTTTCCGAGAGCGGCACTGTTTCTCCACATATATGTATGTACTTCATAAGAACCATTTATAATATAAGGATCTACAGTAGCAGAAGTAATTTTATTTGCCGCGTCGGCAGACTCACAAGTAATCGTTATGGTTAATGTTTTAGGATCTACGTTAACAGCATCATTACCAGACTTTTTCGTATTAACAAATACTCTATTGGTACTACCAGTCAAGACCTTATGAGCATCTGTAAATAGCGGAATAACAATACCACTACTATTTAAACCCTGTTGATATCCCGTAGAAGCATTGCCAAAACCATTATCAAGAGAAACAGACGTTATTCCAGATGTAATTCCAGACAATCTGATACCAGCCCCCAATTGCTTAGAAGCACCTACAGCTCTCAATTTAACAGCTAAAGTAACAACATTACTATTTATAGTCCTTGTAACATCAAATACTACATCATTAAAATCGTAATCACCGGCATTCGGATAATTATCTTCGAAACAATATGTTGTGCAGAAATTATTATCAACGACAACAGGTCCTTTATTAGAAATATAGCCAACTGTACAATCTCCAGAAGGAATTGTTTCAAAAGCTTCACCATTTCCGACCAATATAGCTCCACCCGTTGCAAATACGGTTTGATTCCACCAACCATCACTTTTTGGAGCAGATGAATAATCTGCATATACAAGATTATTGAATGCATTGGAAGGACCATATCCATCAATAATATTTCCGCACACAACAATAGCAGCATTGCCCGACGTAGGACCATTTACCGCAAATGATTGGAAATGAGATGAAGTAGCCTTTAGAATAGAAGCTTGCCCCATTGTTACAGTAGCCGCATGCATCGTTAATGAGCCACAATCCACAGAAGCATTGTCACCAATAATAAGAGTATGAGGATTGAACGTTCCATCAAAAGTTAGCTTGCAATCGGTTTGATAGTTAACAGTACCACTACTACTTACATCATTGCCAAATCTACAGTTAGAGCCGTGATTAATCAACGTTCCTCCTGTATTTAAATTAAGACTTTTGGCGTACATCGTTCCACTATTTCCATTTATAATATAACCCCCAGAAGGTGAATTAATGCTACTAGCTACATTCAACGCTCCATAATTAACAAAGTCCGTAGCAGTATTTAAACTTAAACCACCATTATTATCATCAGAAGAAGTTGTCGTTATCGAACCTGTCGCAGCGTTAAAAATCCGTCCCCCTGATGCCCAATTAATGTAACCAACATTGATACTTCCCGCATTAAAAAGCCAACCACCATTATTATTATAAAGTTGTTGATTACCAGAAATTTCACCTCCAGGCATTACGGTAAAAGCATACGCTCCTTTACCTGTATTAGAGGTGAGAGTACTATTTAAAATAATCTTACCGCCTTTGGCAACAATAATCTCAATAGGGTCCAGAATCTGCATCCAACTAGGGGTCCAAGTTCCTGTTACAATTACTTTTGTACCCGCTTTAGGCTTACCTGCATCAAAGTTTCTATTATAATTACCCGTAATTTTATAATAATTATAAGGATTCGTTCCATTATTAGCAATATCATTACCTGGAACCTGAGTTATATCCGTAGCATTCTGAATCATACTAGTAATCTCTGATTCTGAATAAGTTGTTAAAACTTTTGCTGCATCAGGATCTGTAATTGTCACAGAAGCTCTTGAAGTTACTGCACGAGAAACAGCCTTACTTGAAGTGGTATTGCCAAACGTCACATTAAAAGAGCTTCCTTTAGTAACATGATGAACAGGAATTACTTCTCTTCTATTACTAGCATCAACACAAGCTACATAAATGGTGCTATCCGCCAAAGCATAGTCAAAAGTTGTATTAAAAGTTGACCCTGTAGTCACCGTGCCCTTAGCCAAAAGGTTTGCCGATCCCGCTAAAGGATCAGAATCATACAGTTTAACAATATAACTGCTTCCGGCATCCTTGTTTACAGAAACGCTAGCAGTTGCAGAACCTACAGATTGCCAATCTGTAGCAATATTTGAGACAGGAAATGTAGATTTCATTTCCGCATTCCATGCATCTTGGTCAAACAAATCTTTGTTAGTACAAGAAGTCACAGTTCCAATACCCGCGAATAGGTAAGCGCCCCAAATTATACGACTAATTAAATGTTTCATACTAATTGATCTTTTTTATATTTTCCCCTATTTATCGCCGCAAAGATATGATATTTTTTTACTTTTCAACAGATTCACACTTTTATTTTCATGCCATCATCGCTTTATCTATTTACATTATAAACAACAAGTTAAACAGACAGAGACATTTGCACAAGGGCACGAGAGGTCCTATAAAAAGGAGGAATATTAAATTGGAATATAAATCAAAGCATCTTTAGAGCATCTTTAATAATCTTCTCAACAGGGGCGTCAGGATTATTCTTCAACAATTGAGTTACAATTTTCTGCGAAGGAGCATTAGCAAAGCCTAACATGTTCAATGCCGACACAGCCTCGCTCATGACTTCTTTGTTTACCGATGCAGCAGAAACAATTCCGACAGCCGAAGCAAAATCAGCATTACTTATTTTATCTTTCAATTCGACAATAACACGTTGGGCGGTCTTCATTCCAATACCTTTCACCGATTTCAATAAAGCAATATTCTCACCGGCAATAACGCCAATCAATTCATCAGAAGTCATTGCAGAAAGTATCATTCGAGCAGTATTGCCTCCTATCCCCGAAACAGAGATAAGTAAAGTAAAAAGAGAACGTTCCTTTTTGCTAGAAAAACCAAAAAGCACATAAGCATCTTCGCGTATCGATTCGAAAAGATAAAGTTTAACTTCCTTCTTACCTTGAATAGCAGAATAAGTATTGAGTGATATATTGGCTAGATAGCCTACTCCATTGCAATCTATAACAACCGTTGCAGGAGTTATATCTGCAATTTCTCCTTTAATATATTCCAACATAACAATGATTCATTTATAAACCGTACTACATCTATTTTATTCGATTAAAACGCCCTTTCCTTGACGTGCAATTTCTGGTTCACCCGAGGTACAATTTACAATGGTAGACGGCTCAGTCCCTCCTATTCCACCATCAATTGTAAGATTTACTATCTTACCGAATTTTTCATCTATCAATTCTGGATCAGTAGTATATTCTTTTTCTTCACTTTCTGCAAATGGCAATGAGGCTGTCAATATGGGAACCTCCAATAATCGGGCGATCTCACTTATAATAGGATTATCGGGCATTCTAATTCCAACCTCTTTCCTATTACGAAATATCTTCGGAAGACGATTGTTAGCATTCAGCACAAAAGTAAATGGGCCAGGTAAATTGCGTTTCATTAATTTGAAAATATGATTATCAACTTTAGCATATTCACTAATGGTGCTGAGATCATAACAAATAATAGATAAACGCTGTTTACGAGGATCAATGCCTTTCAATCGACAAATTGTCTCGATAGAACGTTCTTTTAGAGCATGGCAACCGATAGCATATAAGGTATCAGTAGGGAAAATAATTAATTTACCCTCATTAAGCACATCCACAATATGCTGAAGCACCCCAAAATCATTATCTTTATCGTATAACTTCAGTATCATAGATTTAATCCCTTCTATTTAACAAAGACAGAATAAGCCCTGGAACCTGCACTACTTAAGGAATGGGCTTTGCCATTGAGCCAATAAGTAGCAATTTCAGAACCATCTTCAGCTTTTTGATAACCAGCTACATAGATATCGCCATCCTTTATAAAGATCGCAAAAGCTTCTGCATCAGCAGCCTCATCACTCAAAACCTGTTTGCTGCCATTTTTCCATAGAGTAGCAACCTTATGCCCGGATGCAGAAACAGTAGTACCTACTACATACGTTTTTGACTTATATATAACAATAGCATTAGCAACCGCATCGGTGGTACCATCGCTTAAATCTTGAGCTAATTCATTTTTCCACAAAGTAGCGACTTGATGTCCCGATTTGTTTTTCACATATCCTACTACATAAATATTACCTCCATCGGGCGCCAATCCCATTGCCTCAGATTCCTTATGCCAATCAACAAGCGGAGTAGGCACTCCATTGTGCCACAACGTTGCAACTTTTTTACCTCCACCATTCTTCACAATAAAACCGGCAGCATAAATTTCTCGTCCACCAATAGCTATATCATACGCCGAAGCCTGAGTAAGACCATCGCTAAGCGTTGTCTCTATCTTATCCGCCCAATAAGCCGCAACGTTTCTGCTATTAGCATTGAAAAAACTGCCAGCTATATACACTACTTTATTTTGTATCAACACTTTATTGGCGACAGCATTAGTCGAGCCATCAGTAAGTGCTAAGATATGACCGTTCAGCCATTTACAAGCCGCCTTATTGCCATTCGTACATTCATCATACCCTACCGCATAAATATCGTTTCCCGCTACAAAGATAGACTGAGCCACAGCATCACCTGCCCCTGTGGTAAGTTTTGTTTCTTTGTCATCTTTCCAATAAGTAGCAACTTGTTTACCTTGAGAACCTGTTGTATAGCCGGAGGCATAGACTGTTGTTTCGGCTTTATCAATTTTAGCGATCAACCTTTTACAGCCGGACAAGCTGACAATCATCAACAACGCAAAGGTCAAAAAACCTGACTTACTTATATAAGACGATATTTTCATAATCTTCCTACTTATCTTAATATTTAATTCATTCAATAGTATTTTCAGGCTGTAAAATTAGATATTTTAAATAAGATATTCATACCTTTTTTAAAAAAGTAATAGGAAAATTTCATTGCATAAATAGCAAAGTATCACTTTTTGCTACTAAAAGCCCATGTTTTAAGATTCAATAGAAGTATCTTTGTGACCTACAATAATAGAATCCACAAGATGATAAAATATTTTATATCTTTAGTCGTATCACTATTTATCGGCTGTAGCGCTATAGCTCAGTCCGAATTTGTCAAAACATCAAAAAGCGGCAATTTCATTCTCAACGGTAAAACATACTATTATGTAGGTACCAACTTCTGGTATGGTCCTATACTAGGATCAAAAGGACGAGGAGGCAATAGAGCACGCCTTAATAAAGAATTAGATACACTACACGCGCTAGGCCTTAACAATCTACGCATCGCTATAGGAGCAGACGGTAATAATGATGTCCTCACAAGAATAAAGCCCACTCTACAGACAGAACCGGGCGTATATAACGATACTATTCTTGATGGACTAGATTATTTATTAGTCCAAATGAGAAAGCGCAAAATGAAAGCTGTGCTATATCTAAATAATGCGTGGGAATGGACAGGTGGTTATTCACAATATTTAGCATGGGTAAAACATGAAACGCCACCTGTTCCTGCCAAAGACGGATGGCCTGCTTACATGAACTACGTAAAACAATATGTCTTTAACGATTCAGCCAAAGCATTGTTTAATAAACATGTTGTATTTATCTTAAATCGGACAAACCGCTATTCAAAATTAAAATATGTGGACGATCCCACGATCATGTCTTGGCAGATATCCAACGAACCAAGATGTTTCTCTGAGGAAGGGAAACAACCATTTAAAGTATGGTTAAGAAGTGTTTCATCACTCATCAAATCGATTGATAAAAATCATCTCGTAACAACAGGCAGCGAAGGTTCATGGGGATGCGAAAACGATATGCAATTATTCATCGATATTCACGCCGATCCTAATATAGATTATCTGACAATGCATCTATGGCCATACAATTGGAGTTGGGTGAATAAAACAACATTACAATCAAGCCTTCAATTAGCAGAAAAAAACACGAAAAAATATGTAGAAGAACATATTCTTGTTGCCAGGCAACTCCATAAACCCGTTGTAATGGAAGAGTATGGATATCCTCGCGATGGTTTTAGTTTCTCTAAGCAATCTACAACCGTAGCACGAGATGAATATTACAAATTTATCTACGACATGCTCATCACAAGCAAAAAGCAAAGAGATAATTTTGCAGGCTGCAATTTTTGGGGATGGGGCGGATTTGCTCAACCGAAACATATATTCTGGCAATGGGGTGACGATTACTGTGGAGATCCGGCACAAGAAGAGCAGGGCCTCAACTCAGTCTTTTCTTCAGATAAAAGTACACTAGACATTATTCGAGACGCATCCAAACGTCTTAACTAGACTTCAACGCGAACGTATGTTTTGGTTTCTTTATAAAAAAGGAGCCAAAACATATTTTTTACTAAACCTTCAAACCATTATATTTCAATATTGTTTGAAGTATTTACTTTTTTATCTATCTTTGTACAAAGAAAAAATAAAAAGCACTTGTATAAAACAATGAGACCGGTTGTCTATTTATTAAGTTTTTATATCATTTTCCTCGCGGCAATACCGTGCAGAGATGCTATATGCGTAGACGACCATTATCAAAGTCATAGTTCTATTTCTCAATCGGGAGAAAATGATAACCATTCCGACCAGGACTGTTGTTCTCCACTGTGCATCTGCAACTGCTGTGCTTCGGCCATTTCTAAGATAAAATCATTTAAATACAATAGCATCACTTTTCAAGTGATACGCATTTATATATCCCCCTATTTGGCAGATATTACCTCCATTTCGAATCGCCCCATTTGGCAGCCTCCAAAAAGATAAGATAATTTATCATTCTAGAACGTAAGTAGAAAAGTGATATATTCCATACTCTCCGAATAGAGACAATGGAACTTAGAGCTAATGTGGCTATCTACGTGATCAATCCATTATTCAATTATCTTATTTCATTATAATAAAATGATAGAACGAATCATTCATTTTTCCATAAAGAACAAATTCATCGTGGGTTTGTTCATCATCGCATTGGTTGCCTGCGGTATCTATTCGGTAGCGCGATTGCCAATGGATGTAACCCCAGACATTACCAACAATCAGGTACAAATTATTTCTTTAGCCCCTTCGTTGGCGGTACAAGAAGTAGAAAGTTCTATAACTGCACCCATTGAAGTAGCCGTTGCCAATATTCCAAACATTATTGAGTTACGATCTATTTCGCGTTTGGGTTTATCGGTCATAACCGTTGTATTCAAAGATAAAGTAGACATTTACTGGGCCAGGCAGCAAATCAGCGAACAGCTCAAAGAAGCCGAAGAAAATATACCAAAAGGTATCTGTCAAACCTCATTAGCGCCTATCAGTACAGGACTTGGAGAGATATACCAATATCGTCTTGCTGTTTCCAAAGGATACGAAAGTAAATATAGTGCAATGGATTTACGTACACTTCAAGATTGGACTATACGGCGCGAAATGTTAGGTACACCAGGTGTAGCCGACATAAACAGTTATGGAGGCTTCGTCAAGCAATACGAAATCGCCGTCAATCCTGAACGAATGAAGAGTTTGGGACTCTCGCTTGACGATATATTCAAAGCGCTGGAACGCAACAATGAGAATACAGGAAGCGCATATATAGAAAAGAGCCATGCAGCCTATTTCATTCGAGGCATAGGCTTGGTGAAGTCACTCGACGACATTGGAAACATAGTCGTACAAAACAATAGTTCGGGGATGCCGATACTTATCAAAGACTTGGCTGATGTACGTTACGGCAATGCAACCCGTTACGGTGCTTTTATCGTAGACAAAGATGAAGCTGTAGGCGGTGTTGTTATGATGCTGAAAAATGCAAACGCTAAAGAAGTAATTAAGAATGTTGAGAATCGGATGAAGATCATTCAAAAGTCACTGCCTGAAGGTGTCACTATTCAACCATTCCTCAACCGTTCTGACTTAGTAAACCGTACAATAGGTACTGTTTCTCGAAATCTTATTGAAGGAGCTCTTATCGTTATTTTTATATTAGTCCTTTTTTTAGGCAATATGAGGGCCGGATTAATTGTAGCATCCGTTATACCACTTGCTATGCTATTCGCAGTATCGATGATGAGTTTATTTGGCATTTCAGGCAATCTGATGAGTTTAGGAGCTATTGACTTTGGGTTAATAGTGGATGGAGCCGTCATTATAGTCGAAAATGCGGTAGCTCATATATCAGAACGGCTAAAGACAAATACCGGGACTTCCCGCATTAGTCAATTGCAAATGGACGAAACAGTATTCCAATCGGCCAAACGAATGATGAGTTCTGCGACTTTTGGACAAATCATCATCCTTATTGTATACATACCCATCATGACCTTAGCAGGTATTGAAGGAAAGATGTTTCGCCCAATGGCACAGGTAGTAACTTTCGCTCTCATCGGAGCAGCTATCCTCTCGCTCACGTATGTTCCCATGATGTCAGCCTTATGTCTTAAAAAGACAGAATCGCATAAGTCAAAAATATCTGCAAATTTGATGAAAGGGATCAACAAAGGATTCAATCCAATTATCCTATACGCACTAAGACACAAATTAAGTGTCACATTGACGGCTGTTGCACTATTTATAGGAAGTTTGATCTTATTCGGCCGCTTCGGAGGCGAATTTGTTCCTCAACTCGAAGAAGGTGATTTGGCGGCAGGTGTTGTAACCTTACAAGGCGGTTCACTTTCCAATACAATAGATGAAGTCAAAAAAGCAAATAGCATTTTGTTGAAGTTTCCCGAAGTAAAGCACGTAGTATGCAAAGTGGGCGCCGGCGAGATTCCGACCGACCCTACCCCACTCGAAACAGGCGACTATATTATTACTTTAAAAGATAAAAGCCAATGGACAACAGCCCATACCCGCGAAGAGCTCATCGAAAAGATGGAAGAAGCACTACAACCTATTGCCGGTGTGCAGTTCGAATTTCAACAACCCATACAAATGCGTCAAAATGAACTAATATCGGGTTCCAAACAAGATATAGCCGTCAAAATATTCGGGGATGATTTAGTTACACTGACGGATAAAGCAAATGAAGTAAAGCGACTCATTCAGAATATTCAGGGAATCGAAGACATCAATATTGAGAAAGTTACAGGGCTTGAGCAAATTGAGATAAACTATAACAGAGAGCGTTTAGCTCAATATGGACTATCTGTAAATGATGTCAGTGAAGTGCTCCGTACAGCTTTCGCAGGTAGCCAAGCAGGTATCGTGTACGATGGAGAAAAGCGCTTCGGACTTGTTGTAAGGTTAGCCAAAGACTATCGTTCGAATTTGGACGATATCCGCAACCTAACCATTCCATTGCCACGAGGAGGACAATTGCCTATCGAACAAGTGGCATCGGTAGCCATTAAAGAAGGTCCTGCACAAATATCAAGAGAAAATACGCGCCGACGTATCACTATTGGATTCAACGTTCGAAATAATGACGTAGAAAGTGTTATTAACGAGGTTCAAAACCGCATTGATTCCAAAGTTAAAATGCCTACAGGATATTATGTATCTTATGGCGGACAATTCCAAAACCTACAGGAAGCGAAATCGCGTTTGGGCATTGCCGTGCCTATAGCATTAATACTTATTTTTATATTGCTCTATTTTGCTTTCCGTTCGGTTAAGGAAGCGCTTCTGATATATACAGCCGTACCGATGTCAGTCATCGGGGGTATTCTGGCTCTTTGGATTAGAGGAATGAACTTCTCGATTTCTGCAGGTATAGGTTTTATCGCTCTATTTGGTATTGCAGTACTTAATGGTATCGTGTTGATATCCGAATTCAATCAATTAGAAAAGGGAGGAATGAAAGATATCCGTCAACGGGTACTCACCGGTCTAAAGACTCGCCTACGTCCAGTTCTCATCACAGCATCCGCAGCGTCACTAGGCTTCTTTCCTATGGCTATATCAACATCAGCTGGAGCCGAAGTACAAAAGCCTCTTGCCACAGTAGTCATTGGCGGACTTATTTCGGCAACGCTACTAACCCTTATTGTATTACCTATATTCTATATGTATTTTTCAACTTTTTCCTTCAAAAAGGTATTCAGATCTCGTTCTCCTAAAGTACTCACCATATTGTTATTCGTTCTCGGAATAAGTGCCGGTAGGATCAGTGCTCAACAACGCATTCAACTCCACGATGTCATTCAATTGGCGTTAGACAGCAACTATGCCGTACGGTCGCAACTGTACAATGTGCAGATGAACAAGACACTAAAAGGAAGTTCTTTTGATCTACCCAAAACAGAATTTACTACAGGATATGGTAAGCTAAATTCTTACACCAACGACAACAGTATTGGGGTAAGCCAATCATTCGCCTTCCCTACGGTCTATGCCAATCGCTACAAATTGGCAGAAGCCAACGTCAAAGACAGCCAATGGTCGTTAGAAAATACGAAACTAGAAATAGCTACTCAGGCCAAACGCCTCTATTGGCAACTAGTGTTCTTAAGGTCCAGACAGCAATTGCTTACCTATCAAGATAGTCTGTATTCAGAACTACTCAAAACCGCAGAAGCACGGGCAAAGACTGGGGAGTCAAAACAACTCGAGACCATGTCGGCAAAGTCACAATATCTCGAAGCTCATAATCGTCTTGCCCAAATAGAATCGGATATTCAAATATGCGTCCGACGGTTGCAGACATTACTCAACTGCAAGCAATCTATTCTCCCGGCCGACGACATACTCAAGCAGTTATCGTTCAATACTGCCACATACGACAACAGTGCCATTAGCAATAACCCGCTGACAGGTCAGGCACGCCAACGCATAGAGACATCAAGGATGGAGAAGAAACTAGAAAAAAGTATGATGCTGCCCGATTTGAGCATAGGCCTATCCAGTATGACCATAAGAGGTGAACAAAATGTAAACGGAACATCTCGCTATTTTGGTAGCGGGTATCGTTTTAATAGTATTCAAATTGGGGTTTCGCTTCCACTGTTCTACTCTTCGTTCAAGTCTAAAATCAAAGCGGCAAAGCTTAGAGAACAGATTGCCATTACCGAGCATGCGGGTATATCGAATAACTTATCGAGCGAATACCATTCATTACTTTCGGAATACGGCAAACAACAGGCCAATATCAACTTCTACGAAAAGCAAGCCGTACCCGAAGCGGAACTCATCATTCGACAAGCCATACAAAGTTATCGTGAAGGCGAAATCAGTTATGCCGAATATATAATCAACGTTAGTAGAGCACTTGATATTAAACAAAATTATATCGATGCCCTGAACAATAATAACCAAACAGTTATTTCATTAGAATCTATTACAGGTCAAATCTTTTAATTTACAAACTTATGAAAAGAATTTCCATTTTATACTTTATTATAGCAAGTTGCTGCATAGCACTAATTTCCTGTGGGAAAGCGAAAAAAGCCGAAGAACATCACGAGGAACTTCCTACAGACATCGTCGAACTCAATGAAGAACAAATCAAGACGGCTGATGTTAAACTAGGGAGCATAGAAATACGCCCCATCGGTACAACTCTCAAAGTAAACGGCGAAATTGCATCACTGCCACAAAACATGGCTACCGTATCATCTCCGATGGGTGGACGAATTGTTAAAGTAGAACTAATTCCCGGAAGTGCAGTAAAAAAAGGACAAACCTTGGCATTGATAGAAAATACAGAGTTTGTCGACATTCAACAAAATTATCTAGAGGCAAAAAGCAAAATAGAATACATGAGTGCCGATTATCATCGGCAAAAAGCTCTTTTTCACAACAGTGCCACATCAAGTAAGAACTTACAGCTTACGACTTCTGAATACAAAGCCTTACGGACACAAATCAAAGCACTCGAACAAAAGCTGCTCATTATTGGCATCAATCCTCATCGCCTCAACAATAACAATATTACCCGAACGGTAGCTGTCAAAGCCCCAATATCAGGTTATATAAATACAGTAAACACAAGTATCGGCAAAACTGTCGAACCATCGGACGTACTTTTCGATATTGTCAATCTCAACAACTTATTCATCAAATTGACTATATTCGAAAAAGACATTGCCAAAGTCTCAAAGGGGCAACCTATAAAGTTTTTTATCAATGATGAATCGGAAGCTCACAAAGCAATTGTCTACCAAACAGCCAAGTGTATCGATGCAGACAAAACATACAAGATATACGCAGCTATCCAAAGCAAATGCTTCAATATTTTGCCCGGCATGTACGTCAATGCACAAATCACATCCAAGACTCATAAGGCATATACGCTACCCGACGAATCGATTGTGAATTTTGAAGGGAAAAGTTATATTTTCGTTTTCGAAAAGAATAAGACAGAGCATGGCAAAAAGGTCTGTGAATACCGCATGGTACCTGTTTCAAAAGGAGTTTCAGAACAGGGATACACTGAAGTCATTTTACCAAAAGGACTCGATATCAACACCAATGATATAGTCTTAAAAGGTTCTTATACCCTACTTTCTACCATGAAAAATGGTGGAGAGATGAGCTGCTAAAACAACATTCAATCACACGACATCAACTACAAATAGTTATTTTCGTTCGGCCCATAAATACAGGGCCGAACGTTTTATTTTCTCTCTGTCATAGCCACGCACTCCATTTCTATGAGCCATTCAGGGCGACAGACTTTAGCCAACGTGATGATATAAGGTACATTCTCAAAATGATTCTGCATAAAACGGCTCACCATTTCCGCATCAGATACATCACGAAGATAAACTATGATTTGAGCAATATCTTTCAAATTTGCATCACCATTTTTCAACAATTGCTCTATATTTACAACAATACGTTCGGCTTGCTTCAGTACATCGCCTCGATAAAGGCACTGTCCTCTCTTATCAATACTGGCTGTACCCGATATGAATATCAAATTAAGACTTTCAAAAGCAATCTTCACCCCTCTTTCGAAAGCCACACCATATTCGGCAGTCGAATTAAGATAAGATGTTGCCGAGAGATATTGAACCTGTTCGGATCGAATTCCCCTGACAGAATAAAAATCCACAAGCAGCTTCACATCAGCAGAACAACCGCTGCCTCCAATCCCTGTCGAAGCAATAAAGTGAGTATCTATAGTAAGCCCATGCGCATTAAAATAATCATTACGCCCCTTCACAACATCTTTATAGTCGCTATCTATATCCCTTACATACAACCAGGTACGCATGCAACTACCAGCTATACTTATCTGTTTGCTATCCAATAACTTTTGGTGTTCGGCAAATGCAGCAGTTGTAAGCACATCAAGTCTGTCACCGCGTTTTACAGGAACTTCAACGGACTGAAACATGTGTGTAAGCCCGTGCAATTCTAGTTGGCTAATTCCTTTTTCTTTTGTCAACTTCAATCCTTCAGATTTGATAAAGAGCAATAAAAACGCAATCTTACTGCCATTGAGTGGGGGCTGTTCGACTATAGAAATAGCCGAACGAGAGAATTCAGAAGATTGAACCAAAGCGGCCTCTATCTTATCTTTATTATTAATATAATCAGTAACAAAAATTTTAGTATATATTAAAGATTGCTCATCAAGATATTTCAAACTCATCAGTTCACGTAACCGCGACTTCAACGAATCTAGTTGAATATCAAATGTACCTCCTTGATCAGGCTGAAGCAAAACATGACATATTTCAGTATCATTATAGACCTTTCGATATATCTTCCAATTATTCCTCATGGTATTATTTAAGTATAGTTCATAGTTTATTTTCATTGCAAAGATATAATAAATTATTAAAATGCGAATAACTTGCCAAAAGAATGAGCATTATTTCCTTAAGGACCTCTATCAGCTATAATATTTTTTTAATCAGTAAATATTTACAGAAAGAATTGGTGATAAATTCAAATTTGCATACATTTGTTTCGAGATTGCAAATATATCATTTTGCTTATTTTCGAAAGCACTTGGTTGTTTGATGAAACTTTTGGACCAATATTATGGAAGAAGAAAAACACTGTATAGAAATATTCAATCATCTTTTTACAAACTACAAGAGGAAATTTGTCCATTTTGCCAAAACTTACGTTAACGACATAGCTATTGCCGAAGATATTACTATTGAGAGCATGATAGATTATTGGGAAAACCGCAATTCGCTACCAACCGATTCCAATATTCCAGCATATATATTAACCGTCATCAAACACAAATGCCTCAATTATCTGCAACATTTGCGTACCACCGAAAAAGTAGCCAAATATTTAAAAGATTGCAGTGATTGGGAATTAGACCTACGAATATCAACTTTGGAAGCATGTAATCCGGAACGTATTTTTTGCGATGAGATTCAGAAGATTGTAAAAGAGACACTACAAAAACTGCCGTTACAAACTCGCGAAATATTTATCCGAAGCCGCTACAATAATCAGACTCACAAAGAAATCGCCGAATCACTAAAAATATCCACAAAAAGTGTAGAATTTCATCTTACCAAAGCACTAAAAGTTTTGCGAGTTGCCTTGAAAGACTACTTCCCTCTATTTTTCCTTTTCCCACACATATACAAATAAGACGAATACCTATAAGATATAATTGCGAGATAATACGGGCAAAGCTCATAAAAGACTTCAGTATGTAGATACATATTTGTATCAAGCAGAGACTATGTCCATAGCAGAACGACATATGCCCCTAAAAATATTTTCGTCCATACGTTTTCAGAAAAACTTAAGGACGTCACCAAAAAAACTAACATATGACAATTTTCAGTGCCTGTAATCGCAATGACACGGTTATTATACACAATAGTAACGAGTCTGAAACGGTATCGTAACAAGAAAAGATGAATTTTGCATCGAAATATAAGAAATAAAAAATAAAGTAATAAAATATCATCGTGCTTATTTTCGAAAGCATTGGGTTGTTTGATGAAGCTTTTACACCACTATTATGGAAGAAAAAAAATACAGTATAGAAACATTCAATCAACTTTTTGCAAACCACAAAGGAAAATTTGTCCATTTTGCCAGAACCTACGTTAACGACATAGCCATGGCCGAAGATATTGCTATTGACAGCATCATAGATTATTGGGAAAATCGCAATTCGCTACACGCCGATTCGAATATCCCAGCATATATACTAACGGTCATCAAGCACAAATGCCTGAACTACCTGCAACATTTGCGTACCACCGAAAAAGTAACCAAATATTTGAAAGATTGCAGTGATTGGAAATTAGACCTACGAATATCAACTCTTGAAGCATGTAATCCGGAACGGATTTTTTGCGATGAGATTCAAAAGATCGTAGAAGAGACGTTACAAAAGCTACCGTCCCAGACGCGCGAAATATTCATCAGAAGCCGTTACAATAATCAAAGCCACAAAGAAATTGCCGAATCGCTAAATATATCAACTAAGAGCGTAGAATTTCATCTTACCAAAGCACTAAAAGTTTTGCGCATTGCCCTGAAAGATTACTTTCCAATACTCTTCTTTTTCCCACACATATACTAATAAAGCTATTATTATACACAATAGTAACAAGCTCGAAACAGTATTGTAACAAGAAAAGATGAATTTTGAATCGAAATATAAAAAACAGAACAAATAGGGTAATAAAAAATCGATCATAATTATTCTGTTTCTCCATTCAAACAAGCTCTAATATCATCAGCAACACAATTTATATAATCTGTAACGATGTAAACTTCTCTGTCAAAACAAACAGAAGAGTGTCGGTATTGCATGATTGTGATAGGCCTAAAGAAAAAATATAAATAAAGACAGAAAAAAGTTTAAGTTTTCGTTAGGGATCTACCTTTCTTGTTTGCTTATATTATAGAAAAAGGAAAATATGGATAAGAAAATACTATATAAATTTTTTGATGGATATGCTTCAATAGAAGAGAAAGAAGAAATTCGATCATGGTTGAAAGATTCCGAAGAACACAAAAAGGAACTTTTCAAAGAAAGAGAGTTTTTTGATGCAGTCATACTGTCCGAAAAAAGCTGTCAAGAGCCAAAAGAAGAAGAGGAAAAAGTAGTAAGACGTCCACTCTTAAAATCGATATTATACGAATCAATAAAGATAGTTGCCATTGTAGCGATTGTATTAGCATGTGCCTGCTATTTTTACCAATCGAAGTTGAAACAAGCGGCACTTGGTATGAATACAGTGACTGCTCCTGCCGGAGAGCGTGCCAATGTTGTATTACCCGATGGCACAAAAGTATGGCTCAACGCATGTTCAGAAATACAATATCCGGGAATATTCACCGACTCGGTACGCAAAGTCAAACTCAAGGGTGAAGCCTATTTCGAAGTAGCGCACAATAAAAATCAGCCCTTTATCGTACAAACAAAGGATTTCAATATCAAAGCTTTGGGAACGAAATTTGATGTAGACGCATACGAAGATTCAAATAACTTTTGCACCTCTTTAATGCAAGGTTCTGTAGAAGTCTCCGAACAGATCAATCCATCATCTCGAATCATTTTAAAACCTGGGCATCAAGTCTCCATGGAAAACGGGCATTTAAAAGAAACAAATGAGATAAAAGATTATGATTTGTTTCGCTGGCGTGAAGGGTTAATCTGCTTCAAAGATCTGACTTTCGAACAGCTAATGATACGTTTCGAAAAATGCTATGGAATTCATGTGATTGTCTTAAACGAAAAAATGAATAACTATGTTTGCAGTGGCAAATTTCGAATATCCGACGGAATAGACAACGCGTTGAGGATAATACAGAAAGATGCGAAATACAAATTTGAAAGGGATGAAAACAATACCACCATATATATTAAATAAAACCATTAAAACACCAAGCCTATGATATAAAAACACTATAACAGCCAAAAGAAATGCCGACAAATGCTGGAACATTTATCGGCAATAAAAACAAACGAGTTGTTCAATTACATTTATTAATCAAACACATACAAAGATATGGATAAAAAATCTTTCTTAGATACCATCTTGCAAAAAAGGTATCGGCAAAAACATTTTTTTAGAATTATGAAGATTAGTACCTTTTTATTATTTGTATTCATTCTATGCGCCAATGCAGAAAATTCCAATTCTCAGAATATCAATGTTACGATAAGAAGTAACCAAACACAGCTGGAAAGGGTATTGAATGAAGTAGAAAGACAAACAGGTTTTCTTTTTGTATACAACAACCATGTGGATGTTAATCGAAAAGTATCTGTTCATCTAAAGAAAGCCTCTTTACAAGAGACTTTGAAAGACTTATTTAAAGGGACAGATGTAAAATATACCATCGACGGATCATATATTTTATTATCAATAAACAAAACACCAACGAAATCCACTTCATCATCTAATGTGTCACAACAAAAACACAGAATAACAGGTGTTGTAAAGGATGAAAAGGGAGACCCCATTATTGGAGCAAGTATAACGATCAAGGGGACTTCGCACGGAGCGATGACAAATCTCCAAGGCGTATTTACTTTAGAAGCCCCAGTAGGTGCAATCATTCAAGTTTCTTATATTGGTTATCAGAACAAAGTTTTTCAAGTAGGCAACGAAACGAATTACCGAGTTGTTTTGACAGAAACTTCTAAAATTTTATCCGAAGTCGTTGTAACCGCCCTTGGTATCACACGCGAGAAAAAAGGGTTGGGTTATGCAACTCAAGAAATTAAAGCCGGAGAATTGGAGAATAGAAACTCTAACTTAGTTAGTATGTTAAGCGGTAAAGTTGCAGGCGTAAACATCAGTTCAGGAGCTGTTGTTGGAGCAGGTAGCCGTATTTCTATTCGAGGAGAAAGAGCTTTGAGCGCAGGTCCTTCTTCTCCCCTATTCGTCATCGATGGCATACCTATCGGTTCTGGAGCAGGATCTCAAACAAGTAGTTCCGAAATTAATGAAATCAGCCCCAATGATATCGAAAGCATCAATGTTCTGAAAGGAGCAGCAGCTTCGGCTCTATATGGATCGGCAGCCGCCAATGGTGCCATTATCGTCACTACCAAAAAAGGGAGACAGACAAAAGGATTCGGTATTTCATACAGCGGTACATTCTCGCTAGAGAAACCGTTGATCTTACCCAAACTTCAAAACGAATTCGGACAAGGTAAGAATGGTGTGTATGTAGGTAGCAATTTCGGTAGTTCAAGCGGATACTATCCTTCTGGACAGAATGATAACTACGATGAAAGTTGGGGACCACGCTTTATGGGTCAAAAAATGGTGCAGTTCGACTCACCTACAACAAAAGGCTACCGCGCCGGAGATACCTATTTGCCACCAGATATACGCGGTGAAGCTATCCCATCCGAATGGGTAGGACACCCCAATAACATAAGAGATTTCTTCGACCACGGAAATACTTATATCAACAGTATAGCCCTGAGCAATAGCTCTCAAGGAAGAGACCTTCGAATTGGTTATACCAATACCAAACAGAACGGTTTGACACCCAACAATAACATAACAAGACACTCTTTCAATTTAAATAATACGGTGGAATTAAACAAATGGATGAGTGCCGATGCTGTTGTAAACTATACAAAAACCAACAGAACTAACGTGCCTATATTGGGTTATGGTGGCGTTTCGCCTATGTATTTCTTCTGTTGGTTCCCACAAAGTCACAACATCAACAGTCTGAAAGAATATTGGCAACGAGGTGGTTTGGAAGGTACACGTCAGTTCCAAAACATGGCCTCGTACAATAATCCATATTTTGTGATGTATCAAATGAATAGTCTTTCCGAAACGCACCGTTTCTTCGGAAAACTGGATGTTACTATTAAACCTATGAGCGAATTATCGATTATGTTGCGTGGAGGTACAGACAATTCATGGGAAACGGATAATAGAGAAGAAAGTTATTACAAAAACGGTGGAAACGGATATTACAGCGATAACCAATTCCAGACGCACAACAATAACTACGATTTCATGATCAATTATACTCCAAAGCTAGGAGAAGATTTTGGACTAAGTGCCCACTTCGGAGGAAATAGAGCAGAATCTTTCTATAAAGAAATTCAGTCATATACCAATAGTTTGATTGTTCCGAACATATATTCTTTTGATAATTCAAAAGAGAAGCCTACCGTTTCAGACTACAGATCAAAAAAAGTGGTAAACAGTTTATATGGTAGTGTCCTGATGGATTACAAGCGTATGATATATGCCGAGGTTACGGGCCGTAACGATTGGTCCAGTACGCTGCCATCATCTACAAATTCATATTTCTATCCTTCGGTTACATTGAGTGGACTTCTTAGCGAAATGTTACGATTACCATCTGTTATCAGCTATGCCAAAGTCAGAGGTAGTTATGCATCTGTAGGTAACGATACAGGCCCATACAGTCTATACAACACTTATTCATTAAGTGATTATTGGAATGGTGTACCTACTTTGACCAGTCCGGGCAATCTACTAAACAATAACTTAAAACCAGCCAGATCCGAAACATGGGAAGTTGGAGCTGAATTGAACTTATTCAAAAATAGATTGAATTTCGACTTCAGTTATTATCATACAATTACAAAAGATCAGATCATCAGCTTACAGATAGCCAATACCTCAGGATATGATAACCGACTGATCAATTCGGGTAAGACAGCCAATTCGGGTATCGAGCTAGTTGTAAGTGCTACGCCTATTTTATTATCCAATGGATTGAAATGGGATATCAACCTCAACTTCAGCCGTTCCAGAACTAAAGTCATATACTTGGCAAAAGGATTGGACGAGTTAATTCTGACGACATCGGGATTGGAGGATGCCAAAATCGTAGCCCAACCGGGAAAGAGAATGGGACAAATATTCGGAACTGCCTACCAAAGGATAAAAGATGGTCCATTGAAAGGAGAACCCGTTCTAAACAGTGCAGGACAATATGTTTCCGATAGCAACGTTTATCTGGGCAATGTCAATCCCGACTGGACAGCAGGTATCGGTTCTTCTCTTTCCTACAAAGGATTCGATCTGAATGTATTGTTCGATGTACGTCAAGGTGGATACTTCATTTCAAGGACATTGAACAAATTTGTAGGAGCCGGACAAACCATCGAATCGCTAGAAGGACGTGGTGCTAGACAACCGGGCAAAGAATACGACGATTTGTACTACAGTAAAGGTGCCATTCTGGTCAACGGAGCTTGGCAACAAAATCTTCAGATATTCGACGGTACATACAGCAAGGGTATTGCCGGTAACGATGTACGCCGCTTTATCAAAACAAAATATGATCATATCACCGAAGCACAGCTGACGAATGCTTCTTTCGTCAAACTAAGAGAACTTCGCCTCGGCTATACATTCCCAGCAGATTGGGCTAGAAAAGTATATGCGCAAAATATCAATATAGCCCTATTCGGCCGAGACTTATTCTTGTGGACTAAGAATAAACATGTTGATCCCGAAAGTGGAGGTATGAGCGACTTCAACTTAGGTGTTGATGCCTTTTCAGTACCTGCATCAAAGAGTTTTGGATTTCAAATTAATGTAAGTTTCTAATCATTAAAATGGATATAGATATGAAAATCAAATATAAATTAATGCTGATGATCTTCGGTTTGTTTTCATGCTTGGGATGTACCAACGATTTCGAAAAAACAAATACCAACCCCAATCAACCAGACCGTATAGACCAGCCTAGATTATTATTAAGCGGTGTAATCCGGGGACTTGACAACCTTGGAGATATAAGGTATTATGGTGCCGTATTAGGCGATTATTCGGTAGACCAATTTGTCAGTATGTTCAATGATGCATTCAACAATACCCAGACAGGGCAGCTATACTACAATGGGCGTAATGTACAAGACATGATCAATTTGGCCGAGAAGTATAAACTACCTCACATACAAGCAATGGGAATGATCATCAAATCGCTGATGTTTCAACAGATGACAGATGCTTATGGAGATTTCCCCTATTCTGAATCACTCAAAGGAAAGACTGATGGGATTTTCACTGCCAAATACGATACTCAAGAAGATATCTACAACGATTTGCTAAAGCAACTGGAGTCGGCCAATGAATTGCTCTCACAAAACAGTGCAGAGGAAATCGGAAGCTATGACTGCCTTTACAATGGAGACGTATTAAAATGGAGAAAATTTGCCAACAGCCTCAAGTTGCGTTTACTGATGCGTATCTCTGGAAAGAAAGATGTCAGTAAAGATATAAGCGAAATGGTCTCTAATCCAGATAAATATCCATTGATGTCAAGTATCAACGACAATGCGGCTATTACGTATTTGGATGATCAATCATCGCATTGGTGCCCTCTATATAATGCAACGATAGAGAAGTTCAATGGTACAGAATTCATGTCTGTCACCATCGAAAACCACCTCAAAGCAATGAACGACCCACGTATAAAAGTACTCTTCTCTCCGACAGTCAATGGAGTAGAGAATGGCAAATACATCTATGCCGGTGTGCCCAACTGCATACGCGATGCCGACGAAGCCAATTACAACGGAGGGGATAGTTACAACTCGCGCAAGGGATATATCTTTGCACCTCTCAAACTAGATGCAAAATATGCATCTCCTACGGCTGCACAGTCCGTGTTGCTTTCATACTCGGAGGTAATGTTCAATTTAGCCGAAGCTCGCGAAAAAGGATTAATCACCGTTGGCGATGCAGAGACTTACTATAAAAATGGTATCGCTGCCAATTTTGCTTATTGGGCAAGTCGCATTCCATCTAATTTCAAAGACATGAAGTCTGCTATGGCCTTCCCTCCTACCGAAGCACTAGAAGCATCCGATGTCATTCCTCCTTCGAGTTATTACGATCAGTCTACTGTAGCTTATACCGGAACTCAAGCAGAGAAATTGGAGAAGATCGGTGTCCAAAAATGGATTTCACTCTTCTTCTGCGGCATCGAGGGATGGTCCGAATGGCGTCGCACCGGTTTCCCAAAAGAAATATCGGTTACACCGCCACGTGGTCTGCCTTCGGCAAGCAATATAACGGAATGGCCCAGACGCATTCCATACCCACAAAACGAAGTCGTTTATAATGAAGATCAATACAATATTGCTGTTGCCAGACAAGGCGCAGACAATTTATTGACAAGGGTATGGTGGAACAAATAAATTAAACAATATCATGAACAATATAAAGAAAACAAATTTACTATTTTATATATGCTTGCTCTTTTGCATCAATGGAGCCTATGCACAAGAAACAGAAAAAGCTCCGGCCGGAATTAAACACGTATTTGTAGTCGGCATAGATGCAATGAGTACACAAGGTATGGAGAAAGCCAATACTCCCAATATGGACTACATGATAAAAAATGGATCAATCTGCCGAAGCGTACGCACTGTAATACCTTCAAGCAGTTCGCCCAACTGGAGTTCCATGCTTACCGGAGCAGGTGTCGAAGCCCATGGAGTGACATCCAACGATTGGAGGCCGGGAAACTATTCCATACAGCCGGTAGGTGTCAATGAATACGGATTGTTTCCTACCATTGTCGATGTTGTTCGCAAGCAGTTGCCTACAGACAAAATAGGTATGATATACCAGTGGAGCGGTTTCGGTAATTTATTCGAAAAAGGAGTAGCCAATGTCGACAAATCGTACGAGACGGAGATCAAAACGGCAGAAGCTCTAGCCGAATACATTCGTACGGAAAAGCCAACGTTCACATTCACTCAATTGGATGATGTAGATCATTGCGGACACACCTACGGACACATGACAGAAAAATATCTGAAGGCTATCGAAGATGCCGACCAGTGTGTGGGTATGGTACTCAAAGCAGTGAAAGATGCAGGCATAGAAGACGAATCGCTTGTCATAATTGTTGCCGACCATGGAGGTGTAGGCTATAGTCATGGAGGAGAATCGTGGGAAGAGATGACTGTTCCTTTTATCCTTTACGGAAGGAACATCAAAAAAGGCTTTGAGATACAACAGCAAACGTATATGTTCGATGTAGCTCCTACTATTGCTTATGCACTGGGAATAGATACCCCATGCGCTTGGTACGGACGCCCAATGCGTTCGGCCTTCGAGGGGGTTAAAATAAAAACGGACCCCATCGTATTCAGGAAACAATCTTATGGTCCACGTATCAATGGAGGACGTCACTTGTTCGAGCAAGCCGGAGGATTGTTTGTCGACAAAGAAGCTGTTGTGACTATCGAACCGTATCACAGAGGAGACAAAGTTTATTTCACCACAGACGGTTCTGTGCCTACTCAACAATCTTCTCTTTATCAGGCTCCTTTTAAACTAGACAAGTCGACCGTTGTGAAAGCCAAAGCGTATAGCGCCAGCGGCGACCAAAGTGTCGTATCGAATGGTTATTTCCGTATCATACACAAGAATCCTAAAAACGGCGTAAACGTAGCCTTTTATCAAGGAGGAAACTGGAACAGTCTTCCATCTTTCAAAGACGAAAAGAGCGAAAGCCGATGGACTGCCGACGAAATACATGTAGATAACAAACAGATTGCAGGACTGTTGCGACCCGGCAATTCAATATTCGGCTTGGTATACTCTACCTTTATCCAAATTGACGAACCCGGTACATACCACTTCTTTCTACAATCGGACGATGGAAGTAAGCTCTATATAGACGGCTCAAAAGTTGTCGACGACGACGGGGCACACGGATTAATCGAAAGAGAAGGATCGGTAGAACTCACAAAAGGAAGACATGCGTTGACCGTAGAGTTTTTCAATGCCGGAGGTGGTTTCTGGATTGATGCATTCTATCAAGGACCGGGCATCCCCAAACAGATTATACCGGCAGACAAACTCTTCAAGTTTCGCAAGTAAACCATAGGTTGCTCGAAATTTCGACACTTTATTATTGTAGTGCACCGAATACGTTTTATATCAATTCGTTCGGTACACTACAATTTAAGTTTATTATTACAGCAAGATCTCGAATATTCTCTTTAGCAAAAGACGAACGGTAGTCGCAGCCATAACAAACAGAAGTTGTCATATCAATACGAATTTACTGAATTAGACCTTGATAACGCCGCAACTATTTTTTCTTCCTCGCTGCTACCGGTTGTGGAAAGTCGCAAAAGAGGAATATTATAAAGAGCTAATATATGATTTTTCTTTAGGTCACGCCGATGTTGTTCTGTCTCTGCTTTATGAAAAGAATAACCATCTGTCTCTATAACCAACACAGGCATTTTACTGACGTGACTGATAATCAAAAAGTCGACATGAGTATTATAATTGGCTGCATATTGCAATTCTTCAGCACTTAACAAAGAAGTCTCTTTAATAATATTGCGAAGAGGAACGTGGCACAATACACCCAAACAATTAAACCTTTGATCATTCTTCAGTATCTTTTGAATTAAAGCGAACGTCAAATTCTCAGAATCGTATTTAGAAATTTTGGTATGAGTATCAATAAAAGCCATACGCTTTTCTGTGTATTGACTATAGAGATAATCGAATATAGAGCAGACTTTACTATTTGTAACAGTACAGTTGTTATATTCAATATAAGAAATCAATTCACAAATATTACCTTTAATTTTTTGTGTGTTTCCAGAGACGACAAGACAAAATTTCTTTTTAGCTCTCGATATTGCAACATTTAGAAGGTTTGGATCGTCACTAAACTGAGTTATCTGATCATCTACCACACTCATGATAATAGAATTTTTCTCACGTCCCTGAAATCTATGAACAGTAGCAGACTCTATATGTGGCAATTGATGGACCAGTTGTTCTACTTGGTCGTTATATGGTGTTATAATACCCAAATCCTTCCTATCATCCAATACAGATAACACTTCCTTCTGAATTACATCAATCTCTCGCTGATTATAATGACCACGAACATGATTGCCAGCCATTGTCTTGAAAGCACATATCGTATCGGACTCACCATTATCTTGTGTCATGATTAACAAATTTCCTCCATAAAACTTCTGATTACAGAAATTGATAATTCGAGGATGGCAACGATAATGTTCTCTTAACAAGACTTGTGGAGCATCGGAGACAATATCACAAACAGATTGAAGAAAGCTGTTTTTAGAACAGTTGTAGCCGGCTGGAATATCAAATTCATCGACCGCTTCGTCCAACTTTTGTTTGTATTCAGAAGTTATCACATTGGGCAATTGTAAAGTATCACCAACAATCACGGCATTCCTTGCGCATGATAAAGCCAATGCACCGGTCTCAATAGATACCTGAGATGCTTCGTCCATGATAATATAATCATAGGTGGTTTTGCTGGACAAACTTGATCTTGAAGAGAATGTTGTACTTAATACTACAGGATATTGTTTTAATATATCATCAGGACGTTTCCACAAATCATCAGAGCTAAACTTCTCCCATATTTTCGTGCTGTATTTATCGTATAGTGCAGATTGAAACACTCCCATTGAAGAGTCAACCAACCTTTCAAAAATAGCATTTGAATCTTGCCGTTTAAGTTTTGATTGCAGACTCTCTATTTTTTCTTCCAGCTCTACAATTCTCTTAGTATAGAATAAAGCCTGTAGTTCTATAATGACAGAAACAACGCTTTTACTATTATGCATAGATTTTAATCGTAATACATGCTTAATAATAAAATTTATCCATATCAATCTTAACGAGTTTAACAAACGTCCTATTGCCCATAAAGAAATAATATCATCACTTTCAGTATATGTTTGATATTGCAACCAGAGTTTCATAAGAGAAGACGATCTAATATTATACTTTATAGAATAGGTCGTCTCACTTATATTATTCCCTATTTTAAAATGCTCCCATTCAAGTTTTATTGCCTGCAGTTCTTGCCTCGAGGATGCCAAGTCTTCCTGCAGCTTAAAAATACCATCCAATTGAACTAATGATTCCGCTACATCATGTTGCATTCGAATCTTATCACCTATCTTATATGACCAACTACTAATTTTTTGCGGATAAATAGACTGCTCATCTATAAAAGACTTCTTGTTTTCGCTGTTACCCAAAGACGCAACAATAAAGCCCATGTCGTACTTTATGAGTTTTTCCAATACATTCGCAGTAGCCGAATTATTGTTCGATACGACCAATACTGTTTTTCCTTGAAGAATAATATTAGCTATGATATTCAGAATAGTTTGTGTTTTGCCTGTCCCTGGAGGCCCTTGAATAATACTGATTTGATTTTCAAAAGTATTTGCGACAGCCTTTTTCTGACTCGCATTACACCCAAAGGGGAAAATTAATGAATCGGCCTTGCAGTGCCTAATCCTTTTTAACGGATTTAGATAAGGGGCAATAGCCATGTTATCATCAATAAATGTTATGCCATCATACTGTTTTGCTAGAATCTTTTCTCCTTCCTTATTTTTAAGATCATTGATATTGGCCACACGCTTAAGATAATCAAATATATCTTTAGATTTCCTATCACCCAAACAAGATCTTATGATACAAAGCTGATCATCGACAAAATCTTGTTCGTAACCATTTGCACGTTTCACATGCCAATATATTTTATTCTTATAATGAAAAGCAAATATTGCTGCCAAATCTGTCAATTCTTTGCCATTCGCAAACGCCCTACAATTTGCGAGATCGATAACTTCGGGATTTTTCAACCAAACGATTCTTTCAGAACTGTATGAATATAACTTGTGCGCATTTTTAAACTTTATACGATACAGTCCGTTAGCCCCTAACTGAAATAAATCAAGCTGGGCCGTTTTATTGACTCCATTTATCAATATAAGATTTTGAGAACTATCGAGCATCCTACTTAAAAGACAATATTAATAATTTATTATATGATAATCAATATTTAGCCATAATATATATCATGTAATTTATCAAGCACTTTCTTTCAACCATTTTATGAAATATCCGCTATCAGATACAAAAGATAGAGTATTTTCGCATTTATATTACAGAACACTTGTTGAATACAAAGGTAGTATTTTTCGGGGAATTACTTCACAACAAGGTTAAACACGTTTATGATGAATAGCTATAATTTGAACAGATAAAGATATATAATATATTTTTCTGTTCAAATTATAACTATATTTACTATATATCAGGTCAAAATTGTCGCGATAAGATTATTATTGAGTAAAATTTAAACGAGCTCTTCTATGTTGTAAGAAAAATAAAACGAAACGTATTGTAACATTTTAAGTTTCTAATATTTCTTTTGTCACGTTCAGTATTACCTAAAGGGTATAATACAATAGAAACGCATACGTTTTATCCCCGAAAAGGTGTAATTACAAATATTATATATATATTTGTACCCGAAAAGGTGCAATATCATATATTATGGAACAGACCATCTTGTCTAAATACGTTAAAGAGATGCGCAAGAGATACAATCTTACGCAAGTTGACCTATCCGAGAAATCGGGAGTAGGCTTACGCTTTGTACGCGAACTGGAACAAGGAAAGCCTACACTTCGTATTGATAAAGTAAATCAAGTACTGAGCCTTTTTGGCTCAGAGTGCGGTCCGGTACCCATCAAGCGAACTCAGGAGGATGATGTATGAAGCAAGCCGCAATCTTTTATCAGAATAGAAAAGGCCGGAGTACTGACTGAAGATGCCGATGGATACACCTTTGTGTACAATAAGGAGTATTTGTCGTCTGATAATGCTCGTGCCGTAAGTCTTACCCTTCCTTTGTGCGAAACACCCTATCAAAGCAATGTAATGATACCATTCTTTGATGGTTTAATTCCCGAAGTTGGTTGCTCGATATTGCTGAACGGAATTGGAAGATAGACAATCACGATCGAATGTCTCTACTGTTGGCCTGCTGCAAAGATTGTATCGGTGCAGTGAGTGTTCAGCCTTTAAAAAACAAGGAGGATGAATAATGTGTAGAAGATGTTTGTTCTGCTACGACCTTTTGTCCACAGCTTTGGTAATGCCAAAAGACACAGAAGAGTTAGCCTTGACACTCTGCGGAAAGAAACGCAAACTCACTCGTCAGCATTTCGAAGAAGCCATGATACAATCAGGACTTGATGCAAAAGTCTGCGATACCATCTTCTCCCGATTCATTAAAGTTACAGATCAGTGGGAAGAGTTTATTCGTAAAAGCTTTTTAACTGAATATATGGCAGATAGCTTTATTCAGTTAATAAAGGAGCGTAAATATAGAATGAAATAATTTAGAACTGACAACATCTAATCACACAAGAGATCACCGAAAAGCAGAAGAAAATTTAGGTGCAAATACAAGTTTCTATAAATCGAATCCATACATCATGTCACTACGATATAGTAAGTAGATATAATGTTAATTAGAGTCTACTCAATTAATTTAATACGCTATCATTCATTAATACATTCAATGATATGCTAAAAAATACAGCACAGCTCGCACATTCCAGACACCATTCTATAAACAACTTCATCATAAATCTTGTTTCAGCCATTACGGCATACTCTTTCTTTGACAATAAGCTAAAAGCTCTCAACGGATATGAAATCTTTAAGACAAATCAACTCGCTTTTTTTGATTTCTTATCCCGAACTCAAGATGAATTATTCCGGTTTATGATTCTACCGTTTTTTATTTTCTCGGCAGCTTCTGTCACCGTATCTTATTGTATATGAGCAATATATACTGTGATGGCTTATTTTTGGGACACTAAAATGGTGTTATCTTGCTCATTGTTAGTGCGTTATGAAACGTGAGCCGCCCGCTTCGCACATCACCCTATTGGATCCTCACTCGGTATGTGCCGTGTGTGCGCCGTGTGGAAGCTCCCAGACGTGGGAACATAAATGCTGCTGTTGCGCGGACCCTCGCGTGAGAGTAAAGGATATGTTCCGCTGCACAACTCCTTGATGCGCCGCACGGCGGTTGGACGCGTCAGTCCGCACAGGCTCTCGAACTCCCGACGAGTGATGTAAGCATGGTCTTTGAAAAAATCGGTCAGCAATGCTTCAATCTCAATGCCCGAATATTCTATCGAATGGTGCTTGAGGCGAGTGCTTTCGAATTTCGCCACTCGGTTGATGTCGCGAATCAGTTTCTTGCGGGGTCTGAAATAGACATCGGTCACTTCGAGGTTGGTCGCGTTTATGGCTTTCCTCTTTGTCGTCTTCGGTCCCGATATTCCTACCGAAAAAGTACCGAGATCGCCCAGTTGCACACTTTCGCCTTCACCCAGATGGCGTTTGATTTGCGAAACGATTCCGTCCATAATGAGCGACACGTCACCCGGCGTTGCCGATGAAGCATATTCCAAATCGTTCTTTAATTGGTCGTAGGTAATCACTCCCTTACTTACTGCCCGCGCATGGTAGCGGTCGGGCTCTTCTTCCTTCGAAGATGGGCTTTTGTACACATCGTATTGAATCATGGTTATCGTATTTAAGGTATTTCTGTCGGTTCATTAAGAGTTTGTCGTTCCACCTGGGTGATTCGGTTAACTCACCTAGGTGAAACGATCAACTCACCTAGGTGATTCGGTCAACTCATATAGGTGGAACGACATCCTTGTAAGGACAAAGATACAAAATCTTCCTGACATGAACGAACTTTCATCCGTATGTCTCACAGACCTCTGGTGGCTGCTTACAGTTATTTGGAAATCCCCTTTATTGTGTTATATATTTGCCGAAAATTGATTAAAAAAATTGCATTATGAAATTAAACACACAAAACGGCATTGCTGCCGATGGGGTAAAAGAACCTTTTCTAAAAGGTATCATGGAACGTTTAAAAGTATTTTTGGCGGAGCACTACGACTTCCGTTACAACACCGTGGCGGAGACGTACGAATGTAGAAGGCATCAATCGAAACTTCATTTCGTTGAAGTGGACCGTCGCGTTCGCAACGATATTGTTTTATCGGCCTTGGAGGCTGGTGTGGACTGTATCGATCGGGATGTGATGCGTATCATCGAATCTTCATTCACTACCTCCTATAATCCCATACAGGAGTACATCAACGTCCTCCCGCCATGGGACGGCAGGGATCGGATTGAAGAACTGGCGGGGCGGATAAGCGCCGACAAGTTGTGGGCTATGGTATTTCGTCGGTGGCTATTGGGCATGGTGGCCCAATGGATGCAAAGGTGTACCCAATTCGGTAACAGTATGGTGCCTGTGCTGATACATAGACGCCACGGGACGAAGAAATCGTCTTTTTGTCGTATGCTGCTTCCGCCTTCGCTTCGTTCTTACTTTATAGAAGAGTTCAACACCGAATCCAGATCAGCTTCGAAAGTGATGTCGAAATTCGCTCTTGTCAACTTGGACGAGATTCGCAAGTATTCTTTGTCACAAATGGAGAGGTTGAAAAGTTTGATTCAACTTCCTCAAATAAATTTGGCCAGGCCTTATCGTGGCGGTTATCAACATTTGGAGCGGATGGCTTCGTTTATCGGTACTTCCAACCATGCGGATATCCTTACCGATCCGACGGGAAGTCGCCGCTTTTTCCCGATCGAGCTGGAAGAGCGTATCGGTAGATTCCGAATATCGTACAAACAATTGTATGCGCAACTCAAGGCGGAACTGCGCGGTGGAGCCCGTTATTGGTATACGCCTTACGAAGAGGCATTGATTACGGAACGCAATAAACGCTTTTACCGTCGTCCGCACGAAGAAGGACTTTTCTTCAGTCTGTTCCGCCTTCCCCATAATGGTGAACGGGCAGAGGAACAGAGCATTCATCTCTTGTATGAGAACATGCGCAAGGTCAGTCCGGCTACGATGCGCGACATTTCGATTAATACGTTCGCCCGTCATTTGGCAATTATCGGCGTAAAAAGCAGACACAGTCGTTCCGGCTCCGTATATTCGGTCATTCGGTTATGATGGTTGTCCGGAAAAATAGTGACAACCGCGGCACTCAACTTTCATAAATCACTGTGTAACAGCTCAATCATGCGTTTTTCGTGTCCCATTTTAGCCTCGTGTCTTTATAATATGCTGATTGATAGATGGTTGATGTGACAGATATGTCTGCGAAACTTAATTTTTATTTGCGCTGCACATTCTCTCCAACCAGTAACGATGGTTTTGCATTGAGTAATTAACTTTTTTGCTTCATCTTGTTTTATACCGTATCATGGAGTTACTTGAAGAACCACACCGATATTCAGCTTCAGTCTTCATCCATTAGGATTTGGTATCAGATCGTATACTGGCTCATATTGTTAAAAATCGAGCTAGGAATCGTATATTTACCCGATAAAACTTGTTCGTTTCAAAAAATAGAGTATATTTGCATAATTAAGCTTCAATAAAATGAATATAATATAGGAAATATTGTAATTAGTATCACTTAAATGATAGTTAAAATATAAAATCATGGCAGATCTATATGAGTATTCTACACCTGAACTTGTTCGTTTGCTTGGCACACGCTTCAAGGAATACAGAATGCGATGTAATCTTACCCAGAAAGAGATTGCTGAGCAGTCGGGTATTGGACTGACGACGATCCATAAGTTTGAAAATGGTACTGCGGGCAATCTTTCACTGTCTACATTTATTCTTTTGCTGAAGGTTGTAGGTCAGATCAATGTTCTGGATGACCTGCTGCCTGAGTTGCCAGAGTCACCTTATCTCATGCGTAAGGATGAGAAGAAAGTTCAACGTATTCGTCACTCCAAATAAGATACTAATATGATTAAGTCCATAAGAGTTATCCTTTGGGATGAAGAGATTGGAAGACTGGCATGGGATGAGCGACGCAGGTTGTCGTATTTTGTGTATAATTCTGAGTTCATCAAGAAAGGACTGAATGTTTCTCCTCTTGTAGCACCTGTTGATGGAATTAGAGGACTCGCACCTGTTTGGGGTGAGGATGCAAAGATCTATCAGAAGCTTCCTGCCTTTGTTGCAGATTCACTGCCTGATGCCTGGGGTAATCAATTGTTTAACCTCTGGCGTCAGCAAAAACATTTGGCTGAGGCTGACATCACTCCGCTCGACAAGTTATCATTCATCGGCCGACGGGGAATGGGTGCATTGGAATTCTTGCCTGAGACATCCAGGGAGCGAAGGGCGGAGAAGGTAGACATGAAGTCGTTGGCTGACTTGGCTGAACGTCTCTTCACAGAAAGGGAGAATGCCCGTATCTTGCCAGAAGAGTCCCTCACCATGCAGTCGTTGTTGACGGTTGGTACATCTGCAGGTGGTCGACAGCCAAAGGCTATTATAGCCATCAATCGAAAGAGTGCCGAGATACGTAGTGGTCAGATACCAGGGTTAGATGGTTATGACTACTATCTGTTGAAATTTGGTAATTCCGAGTATAGTTCGGCAGAGTTAGAAATGACTTACTATGAGTTGGCTATAGCTTCAGGAATCAGAATGATGCCGTCAGGACTATATCCAGTTGAGGGAAACAATCATTTCATGACCAAACGATTTGACCGTGATGGCGAGAAGAAGGTACATACGCAGACGTTGGCCGCTATCTACCCAGATGCAGACAGCTATGAGCAGTTGATAACTGTTTGTCGTAAACTCCATCTTTCAGAAGCTGATTGTCAGGAGGTATTCCGAAGGATGGTCTTTAATATTTTGTCCAACAACACGGATGATCACAATAAGAACTTCTCGTTTATCATGAGTGAAAACGGTTCATGGCGTCTGTCTCCAGCCTATGATATGACCTACATTATAGATAGGGGCGGCTTCCTGCCAAATGAGGAGCACTGCATGTTTGTACGTGGAAAACTTCGTGGAATCACCCGTGATGACGTAATTCAATTTGCTCGTGACAATGGTATACGCAGACCGGATGCTATTATCCGTGACGTGGTTGGAGCATTGAAACAATTCCGTACTATCGCTACTAAGTATGGTGTAACTGAGCAGTGGATTGGTAGGGTAGAAGCTACTATTGTCGACCATCTGAAAATTTGGGGGGAGTGGAAGAAAGATGCCAATGTATCTGCAATGGATATCAATGGACATACTGTCGAGAATATGCGTATAGAACAGACATACAAAGGTAATTACCACTTGTATGTGGATGTTGATGGCAAGGAACGCAAGTTTGCCATTGGCAAGAACAAGGAAGAATTCTCCCTGATAGAAAAGACAGGTTTAACTAATCTCACAGCTGAGCAGCTAAAAGCGATGGCCGAGAAATACTTTAAACTCTAGGAATGAACTTTTGCAAGTAATAAGCGACAGGCAAATACGATGACTATTAGCTGGGGACATCTTGGATGCCTTTGGGACAGCATGATCCTACTGCAGTGATGGCAATTATCGGCGTAAAAAGCAGACACAGTCGTTCCGGCTCCGTATATTCGGTCATTCGGATATGATGGTTATCCGGAAAAATAGTGACAACCGCGACACTCAACTTTCATAAATTACTGTGTAACAGCTCAATAATTCATTTTTCGTGTCCCATTTTAGCCTCGTGTCTTTATAATATACTGATTGATAGATGGTTGATGTGACGGATATGTCTGCGAAACTTAATTTTTATTTGCGCTGCACGTAATCGCGGAGACGCTTACAACTATTCTTACTAACCTGAATAATTCATAGTCTACAAAAAAGGAAGATAGCATCTGGGAATATAATGTTGCTTCATTAATAGTTTTTACAATTGCAAGTATATTTCGTTGATTTAATGTTAGTATTTACGGCCGTGCTATTATTAGTATTTTCATTTAAAAGTAATATTTTAGTCGTACTCAGCCAAACATATAAGAGAAAATTTAGATGATTATTGCCAAGTCTTTTGATTTTGTCGTAAACTCTTTGTGTTTTTGCGACAAAATTCGATATTTATGGAAATTAAACACATTGAAAATAAGGTGATTGATAATATTAGAAAGAGCCAATGGTGTGATTGTGGTGAATTGGACTGAATGAATTAATTTTTGGCGAGACACGTCCAACAGGGAGCGAAACTGAAGTCGAGATGGCAGGAAAAGATGAATCCACGAAAATTTTGCCAAACAGCAATAATTTGTATAGTACGAATTATAAATTGATTATGCAGCATACCCCTGCTCCTTTGATATTATAATAGGGGAGGGCAACGACGTTTTTCAGATGTTTGCTTTTAAATAGCTTGTTTTTAATTGTCGGATAAAGCCAGTAACCTATTTTAGTGCTTAATATACCAAAGCCGGCGCCGGCAATAACATCTGTGAGCCAATGTTTGTTGTTGTACATTCTGAAGAATCCCGTACCGGCAGCTACCGCATATCCGGTGATACCAATCCAGGGCGAAACGTCTTTGTATTCTCTCCATAGAAATTCTGCTCCCATAAAAGCTGTGGCCGTATGTCCTGAAGGAAAGGACTGGTTGTTTGATCTATCGGGGCGTTCTTCTTTTATCGTTCTCTTCAACGATTCTACCGTAATACTCATTATGAGATAAGAGGTCGCTAAAATGATGGTACGGTCCTGAAAGTTGTGATAACCTTTTAGTCCCGCGATGTTTAGACCGTAAACGGCAGCCATCGGAGCATATTGGGAAAAGTCATCAATAGAAATTTTCTTGTCGATGTTTTCTCTTAATTCATCTTTTATCTGATAATTTTTTGATTCAAGCCAGTCACTGTATACTCCTACTACGCCAATAGCAATCATCGTAGTAGGGAGTATCAGTTGTTTAATGTTGAATTTATACTTGTTCGAATCATCGCATTTGAAGACTGAGTCTGTGTTTTGCCGAAAGGATGTTATACTATCTTTACCGTACGTGTTTGTGCTCTTGGGCAAAAAGGTTGTACTTTGAGGTTTCGCGTGTACGATGGCGAATAGCATGATGGCGCAAATTGCAGGTAACAATCTGTGTCTATTTCTAATACCTAATCTTATCATTATCTCTTTTTGTTATTTGGTGAGCAAAAGTAATGATTATTTTGGTCTTATGTGTTTTTTAGAAGCTACTTCTTAATAGATGAGCTGATAAGTTCCGCTACCAAGTTCCTTCTTTTTGGCTCCGACTTCTACTGTTGCATTGGTGTTGGTCGGAATTGTGATGTTTAGGATAACTTTAGTGCCGGATCGTCTCCATCCAGATTTTATGAGTCCGTACGTCGAGCGATATTCCGCTTTTACCCAATCGAGCCCTTTCACAAAATGCGGGCGTATCAGTATATGTTTAAATCCGGGATGTTGTTCGTCGTAGTTGATCCCTGCCAAGACATTATACATCCATGCATTGATGTCTCCCAGAAACACGTGATTGAGAGACGCATCTTTGAATGTGGGAGAAAGCTTCCACGTTTCTGGAAGTGCCGTAAGTCCTCTTTTAATCCAATTGCCCCATGATGGAGAATCTTCTTTGGTGGCAAGTTCGTAGGCTTGGTCTGCATATCCGTATTTTGATAACATTCTCAAAACCGTTTTGCTTCCTAGCATTCCGAAATCAAGAGAGTTGTTGTTGTCTTTAATCATCCGGCTCAGTTTATCTGCTACTTGTTGTTCATATTCTTTAGGTACTATACCCAAGTACAGGGCGACTCCTTGAGCTGCCTGCGAACCGTTTGAATAAAGGCTCGTTTTCGGATCGAAATAGATACGGTTGATGAGCGACTTCAACTTTTCGGCCTTTCGTGCATACTTTGTACCGTCTTTTCCGAGCAGTTTTGCAAATTCTGCCATGTACATGTTGTCCATATAATAATAGCACGTAGTGGTGTAATCGGTCGGAGTTTGTGTCTTATAGAAGACCCAATCGCCTATGCCGTAGGTTACTGTTCCGTTTCGATCTTCACGTGAACCCAGGTATGCGAGATATTTTTGACATGTGGGCCATATCTTTTGAATTCCGCTGACATCGCCATAATAGCGATATAAATTCATCGGAACGATAAATATGGCTGCATCCCATACGGGACCTATCCAATCGTCGTATCCCCAGCCCGAACTGGGAATGATACCTGATACGCGTCCTTGGGGAGTCTGGTTGTCGATCATATCGTTTATCCACTTTTTATAAAGGGTGATGCCGTCGAAGTTCAATAATCCGGCATCCATACTGATGTGGGCATCTGCTGTCCAGCCATTCTTTTCGCGCTGAGGGCAATCGGTGGGAATACTCATCAGATTGGATAGGTAGGATTGATTGACGGCTTTTTCTATTTTGTTAAGCAGCATGTTGGAGCAGCTGAAGTTGCCTGTCGGTTTCACTGCCGTGTGGAAGAATTCTGCTTTCAGGCTCTCTTTCGTTAACTTGACCGGATGGTCGGCACGTATTTCTACATATCGAAATCCATGATAGTTGAAATTCGGGGTGAGACTATCATTTTTACCGTCCAATATATATGTATCTGTTTGGAAAGCCATATTCGGCTGCGGTTTGAAATAAATATCAATATTGCCGGTTTCCAATCGTCCATCAGCCTTTTGTATTTCGCCATGCCTGAGTGTGACTTTAGTGCCTTTCTCTCCCTGTATAGTCAGGCGGCAAAATCCGGACATGTTCACACCGAAATCATACACGAATAGGCTGTCGCCGAAAGAGACGAAATTTACAGCATTGATTTCGCGATCTGTTTTTATTGGAGGCATACATTGTGCTATCAATAAGGGGGATGGGGCTTCTACTTGTTTTGCATTCTTCCAAGAGGAATCGTCGAACCCCGGTTTGTCCCAACCCGCGATTTCCAAACGGGCATCATAAGTGTCTCCGGCATAAATGTTGTTTTGAAGATATGGACCGGTATTTGTTTTCCACGAAGCGTCTGAACCGATAATCTGTGTTGTTCCGTCGGAATGAATGATATGCAGTTCGCATATCATTCTGGCTCGATTGCGCCAACGTGCTTTATCAAAATCCCATGGTCCCACGGGGGCTATTTCGTTATAGAAACCGTTTCCCAAAACAGCCGATAGGACATTCTCTCCCGATTTAATGAGGGAGGTCACATCGGATACACTGTATAAATTTCGTTTATCGTAATGAGTGTCCCCCGGATTTAACAACGAATTTGATACGGACTTGCCATTCAACTTCATGACGCAATAGGCTGCTGCACTGACATACAAGCGAGCTTTGTCAATCATGCTTTGATTTACTCTGAACGATTTGCGCAGCATTGGAGCCGGGTTGTAATCTTTATCATATTCGTCTGTAATCCATTGCGCATGCCAGTCTTTCTGATTCATCATCGCTGTTTCAAAATAGCTTACGGGAGATATCACTTTTTGTTTTCCGCTTTTGTCCCATGCGGTAATTTGCCAATAATATTTTGTGAAAGAAGTCAACTTTATTTTTCCATCGTATTGTGCACTAGATCGATTTGAGTTTATGATGCCCGAGGTCCAATAAAATCCATTTGTATGACTACCCTCATTTAGGGAGTGTCTGTCTGTAGCTATACATATTTTATATTTGTATTGTTGAAATGCATTGTTCGCCGAGTAATTCCAAACGAAGCGCGGCATTGAAATGTCTATATTGATAGGATTGGTATTGTATTCGCACCGCATGCCAACGATCGAAGCTGTAGGTGTGGTGAACGAACAAAAGAAAAACAGGCTTAGTAATGTAGGTAACTGATGTAAATATTTGGTAATTGCTTTCATGATAGCTATATAATTTTGTATGATTTAAACCTTAGACGGATAGATTGATATCGGTATACCACCTGAACCTCATTAGATTACTCTGTGTGCGATAAGTATGATTGGATCGAATGTCATACATCTTTTTTGAAGTATACGCTAAGATATGAGGGCAAGTTGGTTGACTTTTTTTTAGTCTCATCTACACTAGACTTATGTAAGTCTATTCCATGTCTTAAGTCGATTTCGATTAGCAAGCCGAATATGGCTATGTATATGAGGATATTTCTTCTGCTTTTTATCATTTGAATAAATAATAAGTCACTAATAGCACAATCATATTCCACCTAAAGACACGGACAAATATACGTAAAAAAATGTTGCTGTTTTAGAAGTTGTTCTGATTTTTTAGAAAAATAATAGTTGCAGAGTATGCAGGTGATTATTTTTTATTAATAAAAATATATAGTGTACACAAATAAGCACACTAAAAATCGTTGGTTTGAAAAAAAATATTTATCTTTGCTTCGTAATAAAACCTATTGAACTATGCGGATAATAACATCAAGAGAATTTAGGGCCAATCAAAAAAAGTATTTTGATATGGCGGAGAAAGAAACAGTGTTTGTGTCTCGTAGAAACGGACGCCCTATCATCATCAAGGTTGCTGAAGAGGATGACTTGCTTTCGAAAGAAGAATTGTCGTCGATTCAAAGGGGGCTTGAGGACATTAAGGCCGGACGCACATATGAGATGAAATCGGGAGAAACGTTGGACATGTTGCTAAACAGAATGGAAGCAAATGTATAAAGTTACTTTTTCAAAAGAGGCTTTGGAAGAACTTTTGAAAATACGGAAGAGTATGCCACAGGCATACAAGAAGTTTGAGAAGATCATCGGGGAACTTGAACAGCATCCATATTCAGGAACAGGAAAACCGGAGCCTTTAAGGGGGCTTCCTCAAATATGGTCGAGGCGGATCGACAAAAAGAACCGCCTTAGATATACCGTTGATGAAGATATAGTGACGGTATTTGTCATTTCGACTTTGGGCCATTATGACGATAAATAAGTAATACGATGAAAAATATATGGACCTAAATGGCAACACTGAATAAAAGATTTAACAATCTTGGTATCAGTAGGTATATAGATTTTAAGAGTAACTATTAAAGTACTGTTGGTGTATTTACTAGCAAATATAATTTTTTTTCTTCAAATAAACTAAGAAGCTGTTTTGATTTTTTAGAAAAATAATAGTGTGAAACTGTTTCGAATTCTTTTGGTCTCTATATTGAGATTAAATGAGAGTATAGAATAAAAAGAGCGGGGAAATTAATTCTCTCGCTCTTTTTATTCTATACTGGTCACTTAGTCGACTAATATCCAAAAATTTGCTTTTGTGTCAGTCTAACGATAGTGCCATATTTGGCAATACTCTTCATATCCAATTCTTTTTCGTTGCCCAGAATGGCCGTATTGTATTTGATTCCTTTTATGTATGACTTCTGGAACTGGGCGACGTCATTCATTGTCATGCCTTGTAACTTGTCAAATATTTCTTTGTTTAGATCGTAATTCAAACCCAGCTTTTGAGCACCTAAATAGGTCCAAATAATGTTCATGCCGATTGTGCGGTTGGTACGGAATTGTGAGATCACATTTTGTTTTGATAAATCAAAATTGGCTTGAGTCAGTGGCATGTTGTCCAGTATATCTTGATATGCATCCAGTGCGTCTTTTGCTTTATCGTTTTGGGTAATAATAACTGCATTCATTGAATAAGTTTCATTCTTGCGATGTCCACTTCTGGAATAGGCGTAGGCACTATAGGCTAAAGCTCTCGATTCTCGAAGTTCTTGAAAAACAATACTGTTCATCGATCCGCCGAAATAAGAATTATATAATATCCTAAGTGGTTCGGTCTCTACGGAGAAACGGTGAGTGCTTGAAACGGATATTTTGTTAACATAGATGTTTTTGGCATCGTACGGAGCGATATAAACTTTGTTGTCGATGGTTGGAACTTTCTTGCATATTATTTCTTGCGGCAAATTTTTCAGGACCTTTGGCACTTGATGTATTTGGTTGATGGCTTGAATAGTTTCTGCCTCTGACGTCGGTCCGTAATATAGTATGCGGTGTTGATAACTGAACAAATGATGGATCTTGTCAATTAGGGTTTGTGGGTTGAGCTGCTGCATCTGTTCATTGGATAGTCTATTCTTTTGATGTTGTCCGCCGTAAGTGATATAATCTACTAAATTTGAGAAGTTGTATTGTTGATTGAGTTTTTGATCCGAACGTTCTTTGATATTGTTCTGAACATAAGTCTTGTAGGTCGCTTTGTCTACAATGGCATGGGCTAATAAATCTTCGACTAATTTCATCGCGGGTTTCATGTTTTCACTCAATCCGTATATTTCAATATAAGTCTGCTCCTCCGTTGCACTTACACTAAAGCTGCATCCCAAATTGTACATCTTTTTGTTGAAAGCCGAATTGGACATCTTTGCTGTACCGAGAAGATTGAGATAGCCGGCTGCGAAATTTAGATATTTGTCATTGTTACTACCTCGGTCGAGTAGATAAATGATGCTGAAAATGTCGTTTAACGTATTGTTTTTATACAACAATTGAATGCCGTTTTTAACTTTAGCTTGCGACAGGTCTTTTTTGAAATCAGCAAATACGGGTTCGATAGGTTTGACCGGACTATTTTGAATCTCTCTTAAAAAATCGCTGGACTTATCTCTGTTGGTTAAAATCGGAGAAATGGTCGGTTTGTCTATTTTCTTTTCGTTCGGGTCTTGCCCTTTTTCCTTGTATATCGCTACATAATTGTTGCCAAAGTAACGGTTGGCAAAAGCCACTACATCTGCTTTTGTTATTTTAGATAAGCGGTCTACCTTCGTTACTTCGTCTTTCCAGGGAATATCCTTAGTGAACGACTCGACAAACATGCTGGCACGAGCTTCATTGTCTTCTAATGTTTGCATCTGGCGCAATTTGAATTGATTGATCGAGCCTTTTAAAAGCTCCTCGCTGAATTCTCCTTTTTTGAGTTTGTCTAATTCTTTCAAAAACAAAGCTTTTACGTTATCCAGTGTCTGTCCTTCCTTTGGAGTTCCCTGCATCATATATACAGAATAATCTCCCATCATATTTGGATATGAACCCGCCTTTAACATGGTTTGTTTCTGAACGATATCTTCGTCTATTAATCCGGCACTACCATTGGCCAATACCATATCGAGTACTTGCAATGTATCACAAACGGCTGAACTTTGTGCCGGAAAACGCCAACCTAATGCCAACTGTTTAGCTTCCGGTCCAAAGACTTTTTTGATGATTGGAGAAGTGATGGGTTGTTCAGGCTTTATTTGTATTTTGGGCAGCGAAGGATTTGGCTTAAGTACACTGAAATATTTGTCGATGATGGCAATTGTTTGATCCGGATCAAAGTCCCCTGACATGCAAATGGCCATATTATTGGGAACATAATATGTGTGGTAATGATTGTCGATATTTACGATAGAAGGGTTTTTAAGGTGCGCTTGAGTTCCTATTACTGTCTGCTGACCGTAAGGGTGATTTGGAAATAATCCCTGATTAATGGCATCAAAGACCTTTCTCATATCTTGTGTTAAATCAATATTGTATTCCTCGTATACAGCTTCGAGCTCTGTGTGGAAGCCACGGATTACGGCGTCGTTGAAACGATCGGCTTCTACCTTTGCCCAATTCTCTACTTGATTGCCGGGTATATTTTCTTGGTAAACGGTGCAGTCTTCTGATGTGAATGCATTGCTTTCCTGCGAACCGATACTTGTCATCAATTTGTCGTATTCGTTGGCGATAGAATATTTGGATGCTTCGTGCGAAATGCTGTCTATCTGGTGATAGATGGCTTTGCGCTGGACTGTATCTGTAGTATGGCGATATACTTCATATAGTTGGCGTATTTGATCGAGCAGAGGCTTTTCGGCAGTATAGTTGCTGGTGCCGAAGTGAGTCGTTCCTTTAAATAGCAAATGTTCCAAGTAGTGTGACAATCCGGTCGTTTCGGACGGATCGTTTTTGCTCCCCACATGAACGGCAATATACGTCTGAATGCGAGGTTGCAGTTTGTTTACAGAAAGATAAACTTTCAAACCATTTGACAGTGTGTAAATTCTCGAATGCATCGGGTCGTTCGGCACCGTCTGATACGTCGGAAGAACTCCGGCGAACGTGAAGGAACTTATTGCAAAAAACAATAATATCCCTACCGATAAAATTCTTTTTCTCATAAATAACGTTTTTTAGTTCTGTGCAATTAAGGTCGGTTATATGGATTTGTATTGTATTACACTTCACAAATATAATTTATTTTTATTGAAAAAAGAAAATTATGTAATATATTATTGAATAATATTGTTGCGTTTTTTGTTTGGTACCTGTTGTCTCTTGTTTTTGCTAAACGAAAAAATGGCGAGTATTCAAGTGGGTTACTTCACCTCTCTGATGTAAGCGATCTATAAAAAGCAACCGATAGAGTACCTTTAAATCTCTATCGGTTGCTTTTATGTTGTTGACTTTAAACGTCGTTATGCTTTTTCGGCAGGTGCACCGATAAATCGGTTGTCTGCAGGTAGCGTTTCATTTTTCATTAATACCGACAATGGATCGAGTATGGCATTTTTTTCCATTTTGGAATCGTATAATACAACGGACATTCCTCCCACGCTGGCATTTTCTTCCAATGTGACGTACGACATTTTCATGACTCGGTCTTCGAAAAGATGAGTCTGCATGGTGCAGTTGTCGTTAAGGGCGGCATAATCGTCAATATGTATCAAATCGAATTCTGTAATTTGGGTTGTAAACAAGCACGTTCGTTTGCCTATTTTACATCCCAGCAACCTGAGTGGATATTTGATAAACGGCGTACCTGTGAGTATATTCAAAAAGAATAGTACCAGGAAGTTTTCGTAAAGTCCCGTTATCAATTCGCTGCGCCATACAAAGCCGCTCCAGAGTGGCTTGTTTTGCGGAACGTATTTGCCTATGACAATCCATTTGAGTATCGCCATGATGACTGTTCCAAAGATAGCTGCTCCAATGTATAACAGAGGGAACCACAACAAAAGTTCACCCAGATCTTTATCTATTTGTAAATACGATGCTGCTTCGGTGATGAAACCTGCCATGAGTATAAAAAGAGTTGAAGGCAGTACCACGCGGAAGAATTCAATAAAATATCGGTAGCAGAATAATTTTTTGGATGGTTTATATGTGCGTTCCATCGAGAAGTCTTGATTAACGTCCCTTCGTGGTAAGAACACTGCCGGAGAACCGAACCAGTTCGTTCCATCTTTTACGGGAAGATCTTCTTCTTTCATTTTAGAAAGCACACCGACCAATACATCATTGCCTACTCTGGTCTTGGGGCTCAAGACCGCACTGTTTCCTACAAAAGTTCTATTGCCGATATAGGTTTTGGCTATTTCGATATAGCCACCTCTGACATACGATGCTCCTACGGAAACCGAGTCGGCCAAGAAGCATTCGTCTCCAGTTACCAATAAATCCGGCGAAATAAACTCTACCGTCGAAATTTCGACGCGTTTGCCCATTTTGACGCCTAACAGTTTGAACCATTTCTGCAGATAAAGTGTCGTATATAAAGTTCCAATGACCTGCAAGCTGAGCTTCATGAGTTGGTCGAAGAACCATTTCTTGTAATAGAACAGACTATTTACTTTGTATTTGCCTTCTTTAATATTGCCTAGTAACAGCCATTTGAATATGGCTATGATTACGGTAAGTAGCAATACAAACGAGACACCGATGAATAGGGTGACCCATGAGAAACTCCAAATGTCGGATACGTAATTGATGTGTGCAACCAATATCATGCCGGGGAAGAAGGCCACCATTGTTATCAATGGAATAATAAAAACACAAATCAATGATAATAGAATGAACTTGAATGACCAAAGCGGAATGGTATTTTCCTGTATGTTCTTTCCTATGGGTTGTGCGGGCGATCCGCCCCAATTTTCATTCTCCGGAATGATTCCACCGTCGGGTATGAGTGTGAGATCCTCTATCGAGCTATTGTTACCCATCTTAGAATTCTGCGCCAGGCAGCATCGTGTACCTACAAAGGCATTATCGCCCAGGTCTATAGTTCCTATTTTTAGCCAACCGTCTTCGATGGTATATCCTCTGAGATGTGTATCCGTACAGATACTGACATTATCGCCCATGGTTACTAAGTCAAATACATCGATAGCCGAAGTATTGATATAACAGTTCTTGCCGATTTTGGCTCCCATCAATCGCAAAAACCAATTCATGATTGCCGTACCGCTGAAATAAATGATTGGGCAGATGGCAGTGACTTTGCCGACGAGCCAGAAACGGAAGTAGTAGCTTCCCCATAGTTTGTATTTCCCTGGTTTGATACGGCCTATTACCAGCCATTTGAAAATAATCGAAAAAACTGTAAATACCGGTAATATTGAGAAATAGGCAAAGAGGCTTAATACGATGGAACTCCACACGCCGAAGTCGGCCACATAATAATAAGAATAAACGAAAAACGGACCGAGCCATTCCAAACCGAAGAGAAGGGTGAGAAAAATAAGCGATATACCTTGGCAGATAGAGCATAAATAATATTTCCATGTAGGAACTTTATAGATCTCTCTCACTTCTTCTTTCTGATTTTCTTTCGGGCGTTTCTTTTCCAATTCGCGCGCCAAATCTGTCAATATCGGATATTTGTAGACATCGGCTACAGACATATTCTCGAATATCTTCAGCTCTCGCATCTGAGATACGACAATAGCGGCAAGCAATGAATGCCCTCCCAAATCATTGAAAAAATGATCGTCCATCGAGATGTCTTCTCTATTTATATTTTGAGCGATGATTTTTACCATCGCTTTTTCGAGTGGGGTAGAAGGAGCAATGATTTGTTTGTTTGTTGAGAAACTCAATGGCGTTTTGGGTGTAGGCAAGCGTTTGCGATCTATTTTCTGGCTTGTCGTCATAGGCAGTTCGTCTATTTCGTCGAGTGTAGAAGGAATCATGTAATAGGGCAACAATTGCCGGAATTGTTTGGCCACCGCTTCGCGATCTATTTTCTTTCCCTTGCGCAACACAACGAAAGCGGCCAGCTGTTGAGTGTCCTTATCGAGAGTTACTGCTGCTGTTTGTACGGCCTCGTTTTGCATCAACAGGCCTTCTATTTCGGCCAGCTCTACACGAAAACCGCGCACTTTAACTTGTGCGTCGGCTCTGCCGATAAACACAAATTCTTTCTCTTCATTGTATTTTGCCAAATCGCCTGTACGGTAGTAGCGTTTCATCTCTCCGCAGTAGCGATCTGTCTCGATAAATTTCTTGGCTGTCAGATCTTCACGGTTCAGGTATCCTCTAGCGATACATTCACCTCCAATAAGAATTTCACCTTCTTTATCTATTTCTGTCACGGGATTTAACTCTTCATCTATGAGAAGCACTTCGTATTTGTCGAGTGCTTTGCCTATCGTTACTTCTTCTCCCGGTTTCAGAATCGAATAAGTGGCAATCACGGTAGCTTCGGTGGGTCCGTACGTATTATAAACGGTCCTTCCTGCTTTGCACCAACGGTTGGCTATATCTTTGGAGCATACTTCACCGCCGAAAATCAATATCTTGAGACACGGAATATCTTCTTTCACCATAGAGAGAAGAGTGGGTGCACACGATAAAAAGGTTATGTTCAGAGTTCTTAGTTTGGACGAAAACTGATCTCCGGAACGCATGATGTCGAAAGTACCTACTACCAATGTAGCTCCAACGGAGAGTGGTACCCAAATTTCTTCTACCGATGCATCAAATGAAACTGAAAAGCCTTGCAAGGCTCTGTCGCTTTGATCTATCGGATATATTTTTTGTGCTCCGTGAATATAAGTTGCGGCATTCTTGTGCATCAACAAAACTCCTTTGGGTTTGCCTGTTGTGCCTGATGTATAAATCATGTAGCATAGATTATCTTCACTACGTCCTTCGACAGTCGGTTTGGTATCGGAATAAGACTCCAATTCTTTCCAAGACTTGTCTATATTGTATATGGGAAAGGAGTTGAATTGGGAACCTATGTTTTTCATTATCTCATCGGAAGTAATCAGCATTTTTGCATTTGCATCTTCCATGATAAAATTTACTCGATCGGCAGGAATTTCGGGATCCAGAGGAATATAAGCTGCACCTGTTTTGAGTATACCCAACATTACGATAGTAACTTCCGCTCTTCGCGGTAATAGAATGACAACCTTATCTTCTGGTCCTACAGGTAATTTTTGTAAATAGTTTGCCAGCTTATTGGCTGTACGTTCGGTTTCAGCATACGAATATCTTTTTTCGCCTTCTTCAATGGCGATATTATCGGGATATTGGCGAGCTGAATCTTCAAAGAAGTTCTCTAAAAACATACAAATTGTCTTATAAAAATTTTAGTACTTGTCTAGACTCTCGTGAATGAGTCTTTTTATCGTTTGCCAAAGATAAGTATTTTATTGTATCAAGAGTTTGTGTACTGCAAAAAATTACCAAAAATTATCATTGAAAGAATGCTTTTTGTCTTAGGAGTTGTTTTGATTTTTTATTAAAGCTATTTCATCCTCTTTTTTTTAAGAAATCAATGTTAATCTTATATCATGCTGATTGATATTTTGAACTGCACTTTGTTGTGATGCTTTAGAAAGTCAGGTCGTAAAAATGTACCCGATTATTTGCAGAATAATGAGAGAATTGCCATATTTGTCGTTATGAAACTTATATCATGGAATGTAAATGGCCTTAGGGCTGTTGTGAAGAAAGATTTTCTTTCTAAAATAGAGAAAATGGATGCGGATGTGTTTTGTATCCAAGAGACGAAGGCTCAAGATGACCAGGTGAAAGAGGCACTTGCCGAATTGCAGGGCTATCGGGTTTGTTCCAACTCGGCTGTTCGGAAAGGATATTCTGGTACAGCAGTGCTGAGTAGGGTAGAACCTGTCGGAGTGACTAATGGTATTGGGATAGAAGAACACGATCAAGAAGGACGTGTCATTACTGTCGAATTTCAGCATTTCTATTTAATCAATGTTTATGTGCCCAATTCGGGGGCCGAACTGGTAAGGCTTGATTATCGTGCAGAGTGGGATAAGGCTTTGCTTGCCTATATGAAGCGGTTGGAGCAGAAGAAACCTGTTGTGATATGCGGAGATTTCAATGTTGCTCATGAACCTATAGATATTGCTCGTCCCAAAGATAATTATAATAAGTCGGCCGGATATACGCAAAAAGAAATAGATGGAATGGATCGGTTTATTGCCAATGGCTTTGTTGATACTTATCGCCATTTCTATCCGGATAAAAAAGATTCGTATTCGTGGTGGAGCTATCGATTCGGAGCTCGTGAAAAGAATATAGGGTGGCGTATAGATTATTTTCTTATAAGCCAATCATTGTTGCCTTCTCTCAAAGATGCGTTTATTCTGAATGAGATTGACGGGGCCGATCATTGTCCGATCGGCATTATCCTTTAAAGGCAATAGGCCCGGATGCGTCACATTGCAAAGCTCAGGGAGATACCTACAGATCGATAGCCGCTACGGTCGAAACCGATGCAAAATCCGACTCGCGAAATATCCTCTACGCCTGTAGAGTAGGATAACTCCATATAGGGATGTTCTTCGGGAGTGGCAAGTAAACGAAAATGAATAGCTTCATCGAACTTCTTGTGTTGGAATATGGGTAAGTATTTTATTAACAAATAGGGTGTATTCCATGTCGCATTGATCATTAACCAACGATCTGGTGTGCTAAACGTGTAGCAGTTGGGCAAGAAAAATCCGTAACTGAAGGAGCGTGTCGTAGAGGTGTTCTTTACTGTTGGAAAATGGTGATAATCCGGAAATTCCATGCTTTTGCGATTGAAGAAACATCCTGCATCGGCAAGCCAGATGAATCGATTGAAAAGTCCGACGTTGATGGTTTGTTTAATTCCCGTCTGTATCTTGCTATAATGTGGAGAGGACTCGACCTCTCCGATACTAAAGGCTTGTGTATAGGAAAAATTGAACGTCGGATTTTCGGTCTCTTCATAGATCTTTTGATCATTTTTCATGCAATAATAATGATTCGGTGTATATTCGAGTGCCAAAGACATTTTAAGTAGTCGATTTGCCGGCATCGTATACGAATTGTCTTTGAAAGGGTTATTGGACTCTGCATCTTGCCCCAGCAAACTATGATGTACATGATTGTCTATTTTACGGCGGCGCTCCCAACTGAGAGAAGATGAGAATAACATGCCGTTGAAAGGCTCTACTTGGTTACTGATGGTAATATACTGTTTGTTGAACAGCTTCACGTAGTTGTCGGCATAAATGAGTGCCGATACGGAGTTGAACAGTCTTGATTCGCCGCTTTCTTCATTATAATCTTGGGTGAGCGACCCCCCTTTGAGTGATATTCGACCTCTGGCTCTGGGAGCATACGTGAATGAAAAGTCGCCGAAAGCAATCCATTTGTGGCGTGCCGTGGCATAATAGGCTGCCGGATTGAATTCGAAAGTATTGGCATGAGAAATTCGCCAGCCCAATCCCAATTTATAGCCGATCCATAGGCCGTCTACAAAATTGTATTCGGGAACCATGGACTGTATGTTGTAGCAGTCCATCCATTGTTTTTTGTTTGGCGTCATGAAACGGTCGCCTCTGATTATTAAGTTCCACCAAGTACGCATGTCCGTCCAATCTTTCATGCTGAAGTGGAATGTCTTTTTCTTTTGTTCGGGCTTTATTAATTGATAGCTTTCTGCTTCTTCGGGTAGTAATGGGACACGCCGAATGGAATCCCACATCATGGAATCTCTATCCAATGCCATGGTATCTTCTTTTATCGAAATCAGATCTTTGGGCAAAAGTCTTTCGAATCGGTGTCCTTTTTTCGTGCGATGTTGATTGAATAAAATCCGGGTGTTGTTGTTGACAATAACGCTGTCATAGCGTATACTATGAATGTTGTACGAAAGAGCTTGAAAACCTGTATTGTGATAGTTAATGCCGGCCTGAATAGTTACGGGTAGAAAGCCGCGCGGCACGATTTCTTTATACGCCACTTTTATGTTGGCTATGATATGACTGTCGTATGTCAGTAAGTCGAATGCCGAGACACACCATAGTTTATCTACAATATAAATGTATCCGCTAACCAATACCGATTGTAGATGCTTCGGTATGACTTGGATTTTATAAATGGTATGTCCGGATTCTTTTGTTGTGCATATCAAGATATATCGATAGTAGCGCATAGCCTCGGGAGCGATAGGTGATAACTTGTTCAATATCATTCTCTCGTAAATGTTTGTGGTACTGATGTCTATGGGTATATCCAACTCTTTTGGCAGAATTGTTGTCTTATTCAGTGTTCGTATCTGGTATATGTTCGGATTACGGTAGTTTATCTTTTTGTGTTCTTCGCTTACCACTAACTTGCCTTGATAATTTTTGGCGAGGTATCTTACTGTTTTCGACATTTTCTGAATGCCCGGTACTTTTACCAATTTTTCACGGTTTTTAGTATAAACATCTGCCTTGTATCCCGATATGATATTGAGATAATGAGGAGCTGCCTGGATGGCAGATCGTATAATGTTAATGGCGGGATTTTCGTTTTGGTCGTTTTCTTTCGGTAGCGTATAATGGCGTCTTTGCAATACGATGTTTTTTATAACTGTAGTTTTAGTTTGATGCAATTTCCAATCTGTGCTGTCATATCCGGAGCAAGACGTTTCGCATGAATAATCTCCAGGGGGGAGATACATAAAAAAGGAACCATAGGCATCGGTCATAATACCCGATCTGAGCTCTTTAATGTAGAGTGATGCATAAGGTATAGGCTTGCTATTGTTGTCTATCACTAATCCTCGAAACTTTTGTGCTTCGGTAGATATAAAAGGTATGCAAAGAAGGAACAACAATAGTCTGATGCGCATCTTTCGGATAAAATTATGATAATAATGAACGACAAAAGTACTAAAATACCGAATTACTTTCAAACAATTTTGTATTTTTGAAACCGTATAACGATAAAAATAAGAAAATAATGAAGGATAATGATTGGAAAAGTCATCTGAATGTCGTGTATTCTACAAATCCCGATTTTAAGTATGATGATGCTCAAGAGGTGGAACAAAGTACGGTTCCTGCTAATCGGCAGAAATTGAGAGTCAAGATTGATAAACGGAATAGAGGCGGCAAAGTGGTAACACTTGTCGAAGGTTTTGTCGGAGCAGAAAGCGACTTGCAGGTACTGGGCAAAATGTTGAAAGTGAAGTGCGGTGTTGGAGGTAGCGCTAAAGAAGGTGAAATTATCATCCAGGGCGAACATAGGGAACAAGTAATCGCTTTACTCAAATCTGCCGGATATACCAATACTAAATAGAAAGGGTGAATGTAGAAGATGGAACAGTCGCTAACTCTTTTGGAACTCAATTCGCTGGTGAGGCGTAGCTTGGAGCAATGCATGCCTGACGAATATTGGATTGAAGCCGAATTGAGTGAAGTACATATCAATGGTGGCCATTGTTATGTGGAATTTGTTCAAAACGATGAATATCGTAGAAAACAGGTAGCTAAGGCACGGGGCATTATTTGGCAACAAACATTTGGTCTGTTGAAGTCTTTCTTTGAGGATACCACCGGACAAACATTTGGGGCAGGTATAAAGGTGAGGGTACAAGTAAGTGTCAGCTTTCATGAGATTTTTGGCTACAGCCTGATCGTGCATCAGATAGATCCTGCCTATACGATGGGCGATATGGCATTGCGTCGGCAACAGATATTGAAACAACTGGAAGAAGACGGCATCATACATCTTAATAAGGAGCTTGATATGCCCGAATTACCGCAGCGTATAGCTGTGATCTCTTCCAATATGGCGGCAGGATATGGTGATTTTGCAAACCAACTGAAGCTGAATGAACAAGGGTTCGCTTTTCATGTAGAACTTTTTCAAGCCTTGATGCAGGGCAATCAGGCAGAGCAGTCGGTGCTTGATGCGATGCAGCAGATAGACTCGCATATAGATGACTTTGATGTCCTAGTGATTATTCGGGGTGGGGGAGCAACTTCGGACCTTGCTTGCTTCGATAGCTATTTGCTGGCAGCGGCAGTAGCCCAATTTAGATTGCCTGTGATTACGGGTATAGGACATGAACGAGATGAAACCGTTTTGGATAAAGTCGCTCATACTCGAGTTAAAACTCCCACGGCAGCAGCTGCATTTCTTATAGATAGAATGGCAATTGCTGCAGGTCGTTTGTGGAATTTGGCGGACAATTTGCACCATCTTGTAGTGGAAAGACTTAATAGTGAAGCGCAGACGTTGTTGATGTTTCGCAGTAGGATACCCGCGGCAGCAATCAGGCAACTTGGTGAAAGCCACTCGAATTTGATATCAGATTCTAAGGATCTTTGCTCGGCAGTCGATCGATACCTTTTGTCTGAGCGCCATCGGTTAGCACTTTACGCATCGAAAGTGTCGGATGCTTCGCCTCAAAAAATATTGGCGAAAGGGTATAGTATAACGACGAGTGGAGGAAAGGTCTTGAAAGATGCATCGAAGTGCAAGGATGGAGATGAGTTGGCGACACAATTGTATCGTGGTACTATCGTATCTAATGTTGTAAAAAATAAAAACTAAAAATAGTGAGATATGGAAAAAATAAATTATTCGGAATCTGTAAAGCGTTTGGAGGAAATAATTAACGAAATAGAGTCGGGTAACATGGAACTTGATCAGTTGGGAGGAAAGCTTAAAGAGGCCAATCAAATAATAGCAAAATGCCAGAAGAAATTGACTCAAACGGAAGATGAAGTAAAAAAAATATTGCAGAACAAGTGAAAATATGAATAATAAAGTCTATTTTTGCAAAAGAAGTAATTTAAATAACTAATTCAAAAAGTAAATATTATGAAAGAGATCGATTGGAAAAATCTTTCGTTTGGTTATCAAAGAACCGATTATAACGTTAGAATTAACTATCGTAACGGCGTGTGGGGCGAGTTGGAAGTCAGCAGTAGCGAAGAAATAAATATGCACATGGCTGCTACTTGTCTGCATTATGGTCAGGAAGCTTTTGAAGGTTTAAAGGCCTACCGTGGTAAAGACGGTAAAATTCGTGTGTTTCGTTTGGAAGCCAATGCAGAGCGTTTGCAATCAACATGTCAGGGAATCTTAATGCCCGAACTGCCTACGGAAAGATTCCGTGAAGCAGTACTGAAAGTAGTGAAGTTGAACGAACGTTTTATTCCACCTTATGAATCCGGTGCCACATTATATATTCGTCCTCTATTAATAGGAATGTCTGCTCAGGTGGGCGTTCATCCGGCGACAGAGTATATGTTCATCATTTTCGTTACTCCAGTTGGTCCTTATTTCAAGGGAGGTTTCAGTACCAATCCTTATGTCATTATTCGTGAGTTCGACCGTTCTGCTCCTCTTGGAACCGGTATTTATAAAGTGGGTGGTAATTATGCTGCCAGTTTGCGTGCAAACAAAATGGCTCACGATTTGGGTTATTCTTGTGAATTTTATTTGGATGCTAAAGAGAAAAAGTATATTGATGAATGTGGTGCTGCCAATTTCTTCGGTATCAAAGATAATACATATATAACTCCAAAATCTACCTCTATTCTCCCTTCTATCACGAATAAAAGTTTGATTCAGTTGGCTGAAGATATGGGGTTGAAAGTAGAACGGCGTCCAGTGGCCGAAGAAGAATTGGCTACTTTTGAAGAAGCCGGCGCTTGCGGTACTGCAGCTGTTATCAGTCCTATCAGTAAGATTGATGATCTGGAAAATAAGAGGTCGTATGTTATTTCTAAAGACGGTAAACCCGGTCCCTGGTCGACGAAGTTATACAATAAGCTTCGTGCCATTCAGTATGGCGACGAGTCGGATCCTTATGGATGGGTTACGGTATTGGATTAATTTAACCCTTTAAATATTCTTTGTGTCTTGACTCTCGGTATAGGTTTCTTATGGTTGGGACCTTACGTGACAACATGCAATGCAGCCTTCTACGAAGATGTAAAAGCCGATTTTGAAGCAAAGATGGAAACGGCAAATACTGCCGCTGCTGAATAATAATAGTTATTAAAAGAAAAGAGGGTATATGAGCAATCAATGTGCCCTCTTTCTTCGTTACATATTTATGATTTTATGGGAAAGAATAAATTGCAAAAGTTTGCTGATATGGAGTCATATCCTCACGTCTTTCAATATCCGTATGCGTTATTGGAAAATGTTCCGTTTGATATGAAAGGGCATTGGCACGAAAAGTTTTTTGGCAATGAACATCCTCTTGTCTTGGAACTGGGATGTGGGAGAGCTGAATATACTGTTGGGCTAGGCCGGTTATGTTCTGATAAAAACTTTATTGCAGTAGATATAAAAGGTGCCAGAATGTGGACTGGAGCAACCGAATCTCTTCAGGAAGGGATGAAAAATGTAGCTTTCTTGCGTACGAATATAGAGATTATCGATCGCTTTTTTGATAAAGATGAGGTAGATGAAATATGGCTGACTTTTCCTGATCCTCAAATGAAGTCGCTAACCAAGCGCCTGACTTCGACTTTTTTCTTGGAACGCTATCGTAAGTTCTTAAAAGATGGTGGACTTATCCACCTCAAGACGGATAGTCCATTTCTTTTCAGTTATACCAAAGCATTGATTGAAAAGAATAATTTGCCTTTGCAAGTGTTGACAGATGATTTGTATCATACCGATTTGACAGATGATGCATTGAACATTAAAACATATTATGAACAACAATGGTTGCAGCGCGGTATACCTACCAAATATATACGCTTCTGCTTACCGAAAACTCAAAATCTGATAGAGCCGGATGTAGAAATACCGCTTGATAGCTATCGAAGTTATAATCGTAGTAAAAGAAGTGGGCTTGAATCAGCAAAATAGAAAATAATAAAACAAATATATATGATGATTACTTTATATCCCAAATTGATATTAGATGCGTTGACTCATGTGCGCTATCCCGGTACAGGAAAGAATATTGTTGAAGCCGGAATGGTCGATGATAATATTCGTATTGATGGAATGAAAGTTTCTTTCTCGCTTATTTTTGAGAAGCCTACAGATCCATTCTTGAAATCTGTTGTAAAATCGGCTGAAGCGGCAATTAAAAATTATATAGATAAGGATGTAGAGATTGAAGGTAATATTGATGTTAAGACCATCAAGGCTGCTCGTCCTGAACCTGAAAAATTTTTGTCGCAAGTCACGAATATTATTGGTATCTCTTCTGGTAAAGGTGGCGTAGGTAAATCTACGGTCGCTTCCAATCTTGCCGTCTCTTTGGTAAAATTGGGTTATCGGGTGGGATTACTTGACGCGGATATTTTTGGTCCATCTATACCCAAAATGTTTCATATAGAAGACGCTCGTCCTTATGGCATTCAGAAAGATGGACGAGATCTGGTTGTACCTGTTGAAAAATATGGGGTCAAGGTACTTTCTATTGGTTTCTTTGTCAATCCTGAACAAGCTACGGTATGGCGTGGTGGTATGGCCAGTAATGCATTGAAGCAACTTATTGCTGATGCCGATTGGGGACCATTGGATTATTTTCTTATAGATTTGCCACCCGGGACGAGTGATATTCATCTTACTATTGTACAAACATTGGCTTTGACGGGTGCTATTGTAGTAAGCACACCGCAGGCTGTAGCTCTTGCCGATGCAAGAAAGGGTATTAATATGTTTACCAATGATAAGGTAAATGTACCTATTTTGGGATTAGTGGAAAATATGTCATGGTTTACACCAGCCGAACTGCCCGAAAATAAGTATTATCTTTTTGGAAAGGAAGGGTGTAAAAAGCTTGCTGATGAAATGAATGTACCGTTGTTGGGACAAATTCCCATTGTTCAGAGTATTTGCGAATCGGGGGATAATGGTGAACCTGTAGCTTTGAATGAGAAAACAATTACGGGGCAGGCGTTTTTATCGCTTGCCGCATCGATGGTGCGTCAAGTGGACAAACGAAATGTTGAACAGGCTCCGACACAGCGTGTGATTGTTCACTAATTAGTCTTTTGTTCTTGATTTCTGTTCTTCAACCGACAATAGTGTTAAAAAATAGAAATCGAATGATTAAATTTTATAACCTTTTTTTATCTTTGCAATACTACTCCAAAGGGTAGTGTGGCGTATTTAAATAAAGTAAATATGATAAAAAGATTATACTCTATTTTCTTTATTTTGGCTATAGTTTCGGGTGTTGAAGCGCAAACTTTGACGCTTGATAGTTGTAGAGCATTGGCTATAGCAAACAATAAGGAACTTAGAATTTCAGGTGAAAAAATCAATGTAGCTCGTTATCAACATGAAGTGGCAAAAACCAATTATCTTCCGAAGTTGTATGCGGAGGGTGGTTATTTGCATAACCAGCGCGAGGCTTCTATTTTGAATAAAGACCAAAAAAGCGCATTAGAGAACATGGGCAATAAGGTGGGAACTACTGCGAAAGAATTCGCTACGGATTTGGCTACGAAATTCCCTGATTTAGCTCCAATGATCTCGTCGTTGGGCTCTACCTATATTCCTACTTTGGTATCCGGTTTGAACGGAGCCGGTTCTTCTATAGTTGACGCTTTTCGGACAGATACGAGAAATATTTATACCGGTGCTTTGACTCTGGTTCAACCTGTCTTTATGGGTGGTAAAATTAGAGCTTATGATCGTATAACAAATTATGCCGAACAATTGGCTTCTCAGCAGCATGAAACAGGAATGCAGGAAGTCATAATGAATGTTGATCAGGCTTATTGGCAAGTTATATCGCTGGTTAATAAGAAAAAGTTGGCAGAAAGTTATCTGAATCTGCTGAATGTGCTGGATCATGATATTCAGCAAATGATCGTTAACGGATTTGCTACAAAAGCGGATGGTCTATCTGTCAAGGTAAAGGTAAATGAGGCTGAAATGACATTGACAAAAGTGGACGATGGTTTGAGTTTATCAAAGATGTTGCTTTGTCAGGTATGTGGTATTCGTTTAGATTCGCCGATTCGTTTGGCCGATGAAGATATTGATAATTTATCGATCGATCCACTAAAGGCTCAATTTGAGATGAAAACTGCTTATGATAATCGTCCCGAGTTGAAGAGTCTGGAACTTGCTACAAAAATATATGATGAGAAAATCAATATAGCTCGTGCCGATTATTTACCTCAAGTTTCGTTTGTGGGTAATTATCTTGTTACCAATCCTAGTATTTATAATGGTTTTGAAAAGAAATTCAAGGGTATGTGGAGTGTTGGCATTACGTTGAAAGTTCCTGTATGGAATTGGGGAGAGGGAACAAATAAAATTCGCCAGGCCAAGGCAGAGGCCAATATTACTCGTTATCAATTGAGTGACGCCCGTGAGAAAATAGAATTGCAAGTGAATCAATCGGCTTACAAGGTAAACGAAGCTTTGAAGCGCTATGCTATGGCAAAAAAGAATATGGAAAAGGCGGAGGAAAATCTTCGTTATGCAAATGTCGGTTTTAAAGAAGGCGTTATTCCCGCTAGTAATGTGCTCGAAGCACATACTGCATGGATACAGGCTCAGTCTGAAAAAATAGATTCGGAGGTAGATATTAAGCTAACCGATATTTGTTTAAAGAAAGCTTTGGGTACTTTAAGATAATCGTTATTATTTTATATCTTTTTTATTTGATATAGAACAGGAAAAATAAGAATATTACAATATGGCATCACAATTTAAAAGAGAAAACAAAGATTTGCTATTGGCATTTCTTACATTAACGGGGATCATTTTGGTCGTTGCTGTTGTTGGTTTCTTTATGCTTCGCAAGGGACCTGAAATTGTTCAAGGAGAAGTCGATGTAGATGAGTTTAGGGTTTCGAGTAAAGTTCCTGCTCGCGTTATGAAGCTCTGTAAGCAAGAAGGTGATACAGTACATGTAGGTGATACCTTAGCTGTAATGGTAGCTCCTGATGTTGAGGCTAAACTAGCTCAAGCTCAGGCAGCAGAAAGTGCTGCGCAGGCCCAAAACATGAAGGCTATAAGGGGTACTCGCCAAGAACAAATTCAAGGGGCATACGATATGTGGCAAAAGGCTAAGGCCGGAGTACAAATTGCTCAAAAAACATATGCTAGAGTAAAGAATTTGAATGCAGAGGGAGTTCTTCCTGCGCAAAAGCTGGACGAAGCAATAGCACAACGTGATGCTGCTGTTGCTACCGAAAAGGCTGCTCATTCTCAATATACGATGGCTGTGAACGGTGCTCAACGTGAAGATAAAGAAGCTGCTGCGGCATTGGTTCAACGCGCTAAAGGAGCTGTTGCCGAAGTTAATTCTTATATCAAAGAAACTTATCTGATAGCACCTTGTGACGGAGAAGTAACGGAAACCTATCCGCAAGTAGGAGAGTTAGTCGGTACAGGGGCTCCAATAATGAGTATTGCCATAATGAAATCCAAATGGGTTACATTCAATGTGCGCGAAGATTTATTGACGGATATTAAAATGGGGGCTTCTATCGAAGCTTTTGTCCCTGCGTTAGGCAATAAAAAAGTCAGCCTGAAAGTCTATTATATGAAAGATTTGGGTACGTACGCTGCATGGAAAGCGACTAAAACGACTGGACAGTACGACTTGAAAACCTTTGAAGTTAAAGCTCGTCCTACCGAATATATTGATGGCTTACGCCCCGGAATGTCTGTTATATTAAAAAAGGAAATAAAGTAAAGTGAACAGTGACGCAAAACGATATATTAAGTTTGTAGCTTTCAAGCAGGTATTCTTGCGTGAATGCAAGAGGTATCTTAAAGATCCTATTTATCTGTTTGCGATGTTCATAGCTCCAGTATTTTGCTATGTCCTTTTTACCACATTGATGTATTCTGGGTCTCCGAAAAAGTTTCCTGCTGGAGTTGTGTTGGAAGACAATAGTAAAACGGCTCGCCAAATAGTACGCAATCTGAATGCTTTTGGTGAAACGAATGTCGTTGCTCATTATCCGGATATCGTATCGGCTACAAGAGATATGCAGCGAGGTAAAATTTACGGCTTCTTTTTCATCCCTCGCCACATGTCTAAAGATGTCAATGCACAGCGTCAACCACGAGTATCTTTTTATACTAACAATTCTATAATGCTTGCAGGTTCTTTGATGTATAAGGATTTTAGAATGATGGGTGAGTTAAGTTCTGCTGCAGCACAACGTCAAGTGCTTTATGGACATGGTATGACCGAAAAGCAAAGTCTGGCTTATCTACAGCCGATCGTGATTGATGCTCATCCCATAGGTAATCCGTGGATAAATTATGCTATTTATCTAAATAATATATTGTTGCCTGGTATCATGATGATGATGATATTTCTGATAACTGCTTATGCTATTGGGGTCGAGATAAAAGATAGAACAGCCCGAGAATGGTTGCATTTGGGAAATGACTCTATTTTTATTTCCATTTATGCAAAGCTCTTACCTCAGACGATCATATTTACTTTGATGGGGGTGCTTTACAATGTTTACTTATATGGATATTTGCATTACCCTTGTAATAGTGGTATCTTTCCTATGTTGGTTGCTATGCTATGTCTCGTATTGGCAAGTCAAAGCGTAGGCGTTATATTTATTAGTGCTTTTCCCACATTGCGATTTGGATTAAGTCTTGCTACTTTGTGGGGAGTCGTATCGTTTTCTATATCGGGATTCAGTTTTCCCGAAATAGCAATGAATCCGATGCTTAGAGCTTTGGCTAATCTTTTTCCTTTGCGGCATTATTATCTGATATATGTCGATCAAGCTCTTAACGGATACCCTATGGTCTACTCTTGGACGAGTTATTTGGCATTGCTGTTGTTTCTGTTGGTGCCATATTTTCTTATACATCGATTAAAGAAAGCTCTCATCTATTATAACTATATACCATAATGAAGAAATCGAAAAGTCTTTTAGATATTATTATAGAGGGCACGGAAGATATCTTTTATATTTGGAAAAGAGAGATGATCAAGTGCTTCAAGGATCAGGGGGTATTGATCTTTTTTATTCTTGTACCACTTGGCTATCCCATGCTTTATGCTTTTATATACAATGAAGAAGTTGTACACAAAGTTCCGGTTGTTGCAGTCGATGAAGATCATTCTTTTTTAAGCCGTGAGTTTATTCGTAAAGTGGGTGCTTCTCCCGATGTTCAAATTCTCGGTTATTCCAATGATATGACAGATGCTGAGCAGGCAATGAAGGAACATAAAGCTTACGGTATACTTCGTATTCCTTCTGATTTCAGTAAAAAGATTAATAATATTAATTTCTGGGAGCAGGCGCATGTCCAAGCTTATTGCGATATGGGCAGTATGTTTTACTATAAATCTCTCTATTCGGCATGTACTGATGTATCGTTGGAAATGAATAGAAAGATTAAGATACAGCGTATGGGGAATACCACTACGAATCGAGAAGAAGAAGTAAGCACTTATCCCATAGAATATAGCAATGTAGCTCTTTTCAATCCGCAGAGCGGTTATGCTTGTTTCTTAATTCCTGCCGTGCTAATGCTTATTCTTCAACAAACATTGGTGTTTGGTATCGGTCTGTCGGCTGGGACAGCTGTTGAGACAAATCGTTTTAGAAATCTCGTACCAATTAACCGACACTACAACGGCACTATTCGAATCGTTTTCGGCAAAGCATTGTGCTATCTGATGATATACATGCTTACCGCAACGTGGGTGTTATTGGTTGTACCGCACCTCTTTTCTCTTAATCAGCTTGATCATCCAGCGACATTGTCTTTATTTTCATTGGCTTATCTCCTTTCATGCATTTTCTTTGCTATGACGGTTTCGGTCTTTGTGCGCAATCGTGAAAAGCCGATGATTCTGTTTGCATTCTTTTCTGTCCCTATGTTATTTTTGAGTGGTATTTCATGGCCAGGATCAGGCATTCCTGTCTTTTGGAAATATGTATCCTATCTGTTTCCTTCTACTTTTGGAATCAATGGTTTTGTCAGAATTAACAATCTGTCTGCAGATCTGGCCGATGTAAAGTTTGAGTATCATGCCTTGTGGTTACAGACTGGTATTTATTTTGTTACGACGTGCTTCGTCTATAGGGGACAGATTCTGATGAGTCGTTTGCGTACCATCAAAAAGCATCGAGAAATGAAGGCTAAATTGGCAAAAGAATCTTTGGCCGGTGATGGAGATGTTCAATAAAAGCCGTATCTTTGCACAAAACATGAACTTTTGATATGAGAAAAAGATATTTTCCTCTGTTATTGTTGTTGCTAGGTTATTCTTATTCTACAGCATGTACTAATTTTATTGTGGGCAAATCGGCTTCGACCGATGGTTCCACTATTGTGTCTTATGCAGCCGACAGCTATGGCCTTTTCGGTGAGTTGTATCATTTTCCTGCTGCCATTCATCCTGATGGTGCGTTGCGAGATATATACGATTGGGATACCGGGCGTTTTCATGGGCAGATTAAAGAGGCTCATCAGACATATAATGTTATCGGAAATACCAACGAGTATCAAGTGACGATTGGTGAAACCACTTTTGGTGGACGTCCAGAGTTAGTAGATAGTTTGGGTATTGTCGATTATGGCAGTTTAATCTATATTGCACTCCAACGTTCGCGTTCGGCCGCCGAAGCTATAAAAGTGATGACAACCTTAGTTGCCGAATATGGCTATTGTAGCGAAGGAGAAACATTTACTGTTGCCGACCCCAACGAAGTATGGATGCTCGAGATGGTAGGTAAGGGTCCGGGAATGCGTGGAGCCGTTTGGGTTGCTGTGCGTATTCCAGATGATTGTATTGCTGCTCATGCCAATCAGAGCCGTATACATCAGTTCCCTCTCAATGACCCTAAGAATTGTATATATTCGGCAGATGTTATTTCTTTTGCCCGTTCTAAAGGATATTTCAATGGTGTCAATAAAGATTTTAGTTTTGCCGATGCCTATGCTCCTTTGGATTTTAGTGCTCGTCGTTATTGTGAAGCCCGCGTATGGAGCTTTTACAATCGTTTTACCGATAAAGGAAATGAGTATTTGCCGTATGTGTTGGGTAAAAGTGATGTTCCAATGCCACTCTATGTAAAGCCGAATCGTAAGATAAGTGTTCAGGATATAAAGAATGCCATGCGCGATCATTATGAGAATACTCCGCTTGATATTAGCAAAGATATGGGTGCCGGCCCTTACCATTCTCCATATAGATTGTCTCCATTAGATTTTACAGTTGACGGGAAGAAGTATTTCAACGAGCGTCCGGTAAGTACATTTCAAACCGGTTTCGTATTTGTATCTCAAATGCGTGCCGATATGCCTGATGCCGTAGGTGGTGTGTTGTGGTTCGGTACTGATGATGCCAATTGTACAGTATTTACTCCTGTATATTGTTGTACCGATACGATACCTCATTGCTATTCTCATATTGCCGATTATGTTACTTTTAATTGGGACTCCTCTTTTTGGGTGTTCAATTGGGTAGCCAATATGATATATCCTCGTTACGATTTGATGGTGGGAGATTTGAAAGCTTTACAATCTGAAATAGAAAATCGCTTTAATCACAATCAGGATAGTATTGAAGCTGCTGCAATGGCTTTATACAAAACGGATCCCTCTGCAGCAAAGAAGATGCTTACCAATTATACAGTAGCGTGTGCTCAAAGTACTCATGATGCCTGGCGTAAATTAGGCGAATTCCTGGTCGTGAAATATTGTGATGGAGTTGTACGTCAAGAACGCAATGGAAAGTTTTTGAAGGATAAGTGGGGTATGGCTCTTCCCGTAAAACGTCCGGGGTATCCTGCTGAGTTTCTTAAAGAATATGTCAAGCAAACGGGCGATCGATATTTGATTCCTACCGAGGTGGTGAAAAAATAAAAACGGCTTGAATAAACGATAATCGTATTATAAAATATATTACTTTTGCACCCGAAGTCTAATCTTCGGGTGTATTTGTTTTCAGAAGGATATATAATGTCGGCAATAAAAGAATTAACATCGGGCTCTCCGCTTAAATTGATCTTCAGATTTAGTTTGCCTTTTTTGGTAGGAAATCTACTTCAGCAGACATATTCGTTGGTTGATGCCGCCATTGTTGGAAAGTATTTGGGAATTAATGCCTTTGCTTCAGTAGGAGCAAGTAGTTCTGTGATATTTCTCATTTTAGGCTTTTGTACTGGCTGTTGTGCAGGTTTTAGTATACCTGTTGCGCAGAAGTTTGGTGCTCGTGATTACAGTATGATGCGCCGTTTCTTTTATGTCGGTCTACAAATCTCTTTCATCTTGTCCATTTCGCTTGCTGTACTTACGTCCTTGTATTGTTCTGATATTCTGCATTGGATACATACTCCTCAGAATATATTCCATGGGGCATATCTTTTTTTACTCATTACTTTTATAGGCATCCCCTTCACTTTTTTTTATAACTTATTGTCGTATGTTATTCGGGCTTTGGGCGATAGTACTACTCCTTTTTGGTTTTTGCTGTTTTCGTCTATACTCAATGTCATCTTAGATTTGCTCTTTATTATATGTTTCGGATGGGGAGTTGGGGGAGCTGCTTTTGCTACGCTCTTGTCACAAGCAGTTTCTGTATTGCTTTGTGCTTTTTATATGCGTCGTCGCTATGAAATATTGAGAGGCAATCGTCAGGAACGCCGTTTGAAAATGAAATATGTCCGCAATATGTTATACACAGGTGTACCTATGGGACTGCAATTCTCTATCACGGCTATTGGTATCATCATGCTTCAAAGTGCAAACAATGCACTGGGAACCGTTTGTATTGCAGCCTATTCGGCTGGAATTCGTCTTAAAATGTTTTTTATATGTCCATTCGATACTTTAGGTATGGCCATGGCAACATATGCCGGTCAAAACTACGGCGCGGGGAAATTGAAACGCATCAATCAAGGTATATGGGCATCCTTTCTTATGATGGCTATTTATGCTGTCACCTCATTACTATTCTTACTGTTGTGTTCCAAATGGGTACTTTTGTTGTTTGTAAATTCTAATGAAACAGCGATTATCCAACATGCTCAACAGTTTTTATTTGCCAACTCTTCTTTCTTCTTAGTATTAGGTGTTTTATGCATTTTGCGTAGCATAATTCAGGGAGTCGGATATACAGGTTTTGCCATGTTCTCGGGTGTCCAAGAGATGTTGGCAAGGACGCTTATCAGTATTTATGCCGTACCTCTTTTGGGCTTTTCGGCTATTTGTTTCGGTGATGTTACAGCTTGGATAGCGGCCGATCTATTTCTTGTTCCGGCATACATTTATGTTTATCATCGCTTGTCTCATATTATTTCTTCCTCCAAAATGGTGCCGCATGTGTAAGGACTGATATAAACCTATTCCGTTTTATACTTCAATTTGCGATGAACCGTAGAATTAAATGAAATCACTTGTTCTTTTATTATTACAAATGTTTGGGTAAAATAAAAAATATATATACGATTTACAAGATCCTGCTTTTGTGCTTTTACCTGGCTATTGTGTTTATTATAGCCTTATTTTTGCTCTTTTTTAGCATTCGGAAAATCAACCGTATGTTACTGCGGTAAGTAACGTATGTTGTTGACGAAACTAACGTTAGTTGTTACGATAACTTCTGTTAGTTACCGCGGTAACTTCCGTTAGTTATGGCAGTGGCATACGTTAGTTTATTCGCGTCGTAAAAATGCTTGATTTCTACATTAACAATGCTAATAGAATGTGATCGCTAACTTGTTGAATATTTCTTACATTTTTCTTATGCCGGGTTCTACTTGTTTATTCTTAATCTTTTATTTCTACCTCTGTAGCGTTTGTAGGTTCGGCTTCCTTCTTATTGACTTGCTGATAATATTTTTTTATCTTATTCAGTTGTCTCTTCTTTTCCCATTCTTTTTTCCGAGATTGATAGTCGCTATAATGTTTTTCTAAAAAATTATCTGCCATCTTTTATATGATTTATTTATATGCACTGTTCCTTTTATCTATTTTTATCCTTATTGAATGAGGTTAAGGCAATATTCTACGAGCTCCTACATATCTTGCGGTGAAGTAGTATTTGTCGGGATAATTGTCGATAACGACTCCGCGCGAAGTGTTTGCAGCATGAATAAATTTGAAAGACTTGGTACCTGTCACTTCTACTACCATACCTACGTGTCCGATACCTCCTTTTCGTGAGCCTTTCCAGAATACTAAATCTCCGGGACGTAGATTGTCTGTCGAGATAGGGCGTCCTTGTGTGTATTGTGCTCTTGAAGATGGATTCAGTTTGTAGCCTATTTTTGCATATATTGCTTTCATTAGTCCAGAGCAATCGTAAACACCGTTGCCACTATGCCCTCTGGCATAACGACTACCAAGTAACTTCTTAGAATAATTGAGCAATGTGCTTATCGGGTTGTAGTCTTCAGGATTGGTGTCTACAATTGTTTCTTCCTTGTTTCCCGATTTGGTTGGTACAATCACTTTCTTTGTTATTGTTTTAGAAAGCCAACCTTCTTTTTCTATCACAAGTGGGGTTTTAGGAAAATCGATAGTTGTGAGTCGTTTAATCTCTTTTACTACAGTATTCTGAGGATCTATTGTCGGACCACTTTTATATTTCTGGAGAAACGAATATATTTTGCCCGAAATAAGTTCACCATTCTTGCCCAATTCTATTTTGAGAAGTGGAGCATAGGTCAATGCTTTTCTCATTGAGTTTCTATAAGGGGTACAAAAACTTCCTAGGCTATAAGCGATGAGGCGGTTGTTATAGAGTTCCATTGCTCGAGGTACTTGAGTACCATGTCCTACTACCAACGACGCTCCTGCATCTATACAGGCATGAGCAAATTTGTATACATCACCTCGCTTTTCATGTCCTACGCGTTCCTCTCTAAAAGGAACATGGCTGTAAGGAAGTCCTGTTGCACCACCATGAAAAGAGACGATTACTATATCATAAGATTGCTTTAAACGTTTGATCAGAGTAGTGGCTTTGTCTATCTCATTAATAGAAGGAACACCTTTTATATGTCCAAATGCACAAATGGCAATAGAAATTCCATTACTTTGGAACGATGCAAATTCGTACCCATTGTCAAATCCTGCCAACGAAAGGCCCGACTCATGCATGGCTTTGATAGTAGACGAACGTCCTTCTTCTCCGAAATCCATCGTATGTTTGCCTGCCACAGTAAGTACATCAAATCCTGCTTCTTTTAATGCTTTTGCATATCGGGTGGGTATCATATAAGATGAGAATCTCGAAGCATTCTTTTTGTTTTTTGTTATTTCATCCAAGAAACTGCCTTGTAGACTTCCTATCGTCAGATCGGCATCTTGTAAGACCGGTGCAGCATCTTTAAACCATTCTTCTGTAACAGTTGGCAACGTTTGCAAAGATTTTGATAGCGTGTTGTTAGACCCGATAGTAATATCTCCAGTGAGTCCTATAACGATGCGCTGTTGTGCGAAAGATACCATTGCAATACACCAGCAGCTGATAATGAGTATTATTCTTTTCATTTACTTTTTCGTTAACCAGTTATAGCTGCTAATGCCAAGCTTGTTGTTTTTCTTATCCAAATAGTATTGTGTATAGTCTTCTTGGTTTTCAAATCCGACAGAAAGTATACCTTCATCAACCGATATACATTTTCCATTAAGTACTTCGTCTTCTTCACCTGGTACGGTAGATGTTTGGCTGATACTGCCGTCTGCTTTAATAATAACCACAAACTGAATATCCATTCCGTATTGTGCTTCGGTGAAATGCCCTTTCCATGTTCCGATTAACCACTTAGGTATATTGACGATTGCTGTTGTAGAATCTTGTTGCCCGATACTATCTTTCTCTGCCGATTTCTGTGAGCGGGTACGATTAGTGCAACTGATACAAGCTATCAGGCAGAACAAAAAAAGTAATTTCAGCGTACGTTTCGCATCAAGAAATCCGTTTATCGAATATTTCATTGTTTTGGGTTGATTATTATGTTCTACAAAAATAAAAAAAGAAGGGTGTAATAACAAATTCATTCACTTCTTTTTGCAATCTAGCCCCATTACTTATATTATCTTATGTGTTGTTCAATAGGTATGGAAAGTTGGTTAAAGTTTTTCTCGTGTCTATCGTGAGTATATAAACAAAAAGGCACTCCATTAGGAATGCCTCATCAGTTTGGGTTTAAAAACTTTCTCTCTCAATATAAATATTATGAACTAAATGGCTTGGAATGCTTGTTCGAGATCATCGATTATATCGTCGATGTGTTCTGTTCCGATGCTTAGTCGGATTGTGCTCTGATGTATGCCTTGATCTTCAAGTTCGTCTGCGCTAAGCTGGCTGTGTGTTGTACTGGCGGGATGAATCACCAGACTCTTTACATCGGCAACATTGGCTAGCAAAGAGAATATTTTCAAATGATCGATAAATGTTTGTGCTTCTTCAGTTCCACCTTTAATATCAAAGGTAAATATAGAGCCCGCTCCATTAGGGAAGTAGCGTTTGTAAAGTTCGTGATTGGGGTGTTCGCTCAGAGCGGGATGATTGACTTTTGCAACTTTAGGATTGTTCTTTAGATATTCAACTACTTTGAGTGCATTTGCTACATGGCGCTCTACACGCAAAGACAATGTTTCGAGTCCTTGTAATAGCAAGAATGCATTGAATGGGCTGATCGTAGCACCGGTATCGCGTAGTAGTACCGCCCGAATGCGAGTAACATAAGCTGCTTCTCCTGCTGCATCGACAAAACGCACACCGTGATAGCTGGCCTCCGGCTCAGAGAGTTTAGGAAATTTTCCTGATTTGGCCCAATCGAATTTGCCTGAGTCTACAATGACACCACCGAGTGACGATCCGTGTCCGCCAATAAACTTTGTAGCACTATGAACCACAATATCAGCTCCGTGTTCAATCGGGCGGATTAAATAAGGAGTACCGAAAGTATTGTCGATGATCAACGGAATGCCATGTTTGTGAGCAATAGCAGATGTTGCCTCAATATCGGTGATATTCGAGTTCGGGTTGCCCAGCGTCTCAATAAATAGTGCTTTAGTATTATCCTGAATTGCTTTTTCAAAATTTTGAGGATCGTCCGGATCAACGAAAGTAGTATGTATGCCGTAATTCTCGAGTGTATGTTCCAAGAGATTGAAGGAACCGCCATAAATAGTCTTTGCAGCTACTATATGATCACCTTGTCCGGCAATATTAATAATAGAGTAGGTTACTGCTGCTGCACCCGATGCAACGGCGAGTCCGGCAACACCTCCTTCGAGAGCTGCTACACGTTCTTCGAATACTCCTTGTGTAGAGTTAGTAAGCCTTCCATATATATTCCCCGGGTCTTGCAGTCCGAAACGAGCTGCCGCATGAGCTGAATTATGAAAAACATACGATGTTGTCTGATAAATGGGCACGGCACGTGAATCGGTTGCCGGGTCGGCCTGTTCTTGTCCTACATGAAGCTGTAATGTCTCAAAATGTAATTTCTTTGTTGCCATAATCTTATTATTTTAGTTTGTTAATTATCGGAATTATTTTCTGTTGCAAAGGTATGTATTTAGAAAATAATGTCAAATACTTGCGATAAATTGAGAAAATAATTCTATATTTGCAGATTTAGCAGAAAAAGCATTAAACAAACGAATGCCTATTATGGGCTGAAAAGAAAAATATTCTATGGATAGATTAGACGAAACGGATTTGAAGATTTTGCGTGCATTGCAAAACAATTCCAACTTGACTACGAAAGAACTTGCCGAGCGTGCTCATCTTAGTACAACTCCTGTTTTCGAACGGTTGCGGCGGTTACAGAACGAAGGTTATATAAAGAGGTACATTGCTATACTCGATGCCGAAAAGCTACACTATGGCTTTATGGTATTTTGTCAGGTTAAGTTAAAGCAGGTAAATGCTCAAATTGCAAGAGAATTTACCGAAGCTGTCGATGGCATGGCCGAAGTGGTTGAATGCTACAATACTTCAGGAGAATTTGATTATCTGCTGAAGATCCATGTCACAGATATGGCGGTATATCGCAATTTTGTTCTTAACCGACTAGGGACTATCGATTGTCTTGCTTCACTGCAAAGTATTTTTGTGATGGACGAGATAAAGCATACTTATGGTATACCTATTTGAGGTATTATTGTTTCTTTCGGCTCAATTTCGCTACCAATATCGAACTCACAATATTGCCTGTAGAGTTGAGTAATGTTGCGGGTATATCTATAATAGTGCTTATCACCATTAGTGTTCCGGCAAGTTGTGGAGAGAAGCCGAAAACGGAGCAGATAAGCAATTCGCCTGTCATGCCGCCACTTGGTATAGCTCCCATTACTGCCCCTACAAGTATGGCGACGGCAATGATAAACAATCCGTTGCCAGATGGTTGTGTGTTTTGTCCAAAGATGGTGAGTATAAAGACTATTTTGATAACGCCACCCATTACCGAACCGTCTTTGTGCATATTGGTTCCTAGAGGAATCACTGTTTCGGCGATGCTTCGTGGTACTCCAATCTTTTCGGCAGTCTCTATATTAATAGGAATACAAGCGGCGCTCGACGAAGTGGCAATAGCTGTGAGAGAAGGGGTCAGTATATGCTTCCAAAAAGTTTTCACTCCTTTGCTTCCTCCTGCAAACCATACATAGATGGTATTAAGAATGAAATAGCAGAAACCGGCAAGTACCAGATAAAGTAGAAAAGCATTAAGATAACCGTTCAATATCTGTCCGCCCACTACACCGATTGTATCGGCAAAATAGCAACCTAGTCCTATTGGTGCCATGAACATAATGATTCTCATCATACGTAGTGTGATAGCCATACCGGCATTGAGCAGATCGGATATTACTTTTCCGTGCTCTTTAGAATAGGCAGTTGCCAGTCCGAATAATACCGAAAAGAGTATAAGTGGCAATAAATTTGATTTGGTGAATAGTTGCAGAAAGTCAGGTACGGTGAATGTATTCACGAATATTTCGCCACCTGTCAGTCCCTTTAGTTCGGCATGAGCCGGCATGTGAGCCAACAATAAAGATTTGTCTACATTTGCCAGCGGGTTATAAAAAAGAGTAAGAATATATGCAGTTGCGGCAGCTATGATTGCCGATCCTAAGAATACCAATACGATGTTACCGAGTATTTTGCCTATCATATTCATCTTTTTCATATTGTAGATAGCAGACGATACGCTAAGAAATACCAGCGGTACGATCATGACAAACATCATGTTTAAGAATAAATCGCCGATAGGTTTTACTATTGATGCCTTGTCTCCGAATACCAATCCACAAATGCCACCTATCACAATTCCTGTAATCAGGCATATTGTAAAGGCATAATTCTTAAATATATTCATTGAATAGATTATTTTGTTTGAGGATGCAAAGTTACACTTTCATTTTGAAAAATATTCATATCGTTTCAATTTGTTGTACCTCTGTCTCATCTAAATTGATTCTGTTGCTATTTTCCTGCATTCTTTTCGGTTTATCTTGCCATTTCCCGTTAAAGGAAGTTTTTGTATTGTGATGATTGTGTGCGGTATGTGATATGGTGGTAGTATACGTCTCATTGCTGTCTTTATATCATCCAGTTTCTTTTCAGATACCGGTTCGATTAATAGGACGGCAGCTTCTCCTAATTTTTCATCCGAGACAGAGGTTATAGCAAACGGTACGTCGATGATCGATTGCAATAGCCGTTCGTCTTCTTCGGGTTGAATTTTTATGCCTCCGCTGTTTATTGTATTGTCTTTACGTCCCAAAACTACAAAGCTGCCATCGGGATGTAGCTGCACAATATCATTGGTATATAGCGGTTGGTCGCAAATCAGGGGAGCATTTATTACGAGTGTGTCATCGTTTGTTACCGAGAGATGTACTGTCTCGAAAGGCACATAGTGTAAAGAGGCTTTTTCGCCATTCAGGCGCCTTAGTGCAATGTGCGAGAGTGTTTCTGTCATTCCATAAGTGGAGTATATGTTGCCCTGAAGATTTTTTATTTTTTTTCCCAATTCAGGATCAATAGATCCACCGCCTATGATGAGTGTTTTTATCTTTTCCAATATTTCTCTCTCTGCACCGTTCTCTAGCGTATTGTATACTTGCATCGGCACCATTGCTGCAAATGTTGGAGGTGTTTCAACATTATCTAATGGATGCCCAGAAGGCTGTCTCACTATCAAATTGAGTCCACATACTAAGGAGCGTACTACCACCATCATGGCTCCGATATATCGTAGGTTCATACAAAGTAGTGCGGAGTCACCTTCTTTTAGCCCGAGGTATTCGCAGGTGAGGCGTGCGCTTTGCATCATCTTGCTTTTTTCAACTAGAAGTGTTTTCGGCGTGCCGGTAGAGCCCGAGGTGTGTACGGCAATGTAATCCGACTTGTCGAACCATCTTTGTAGAAAGTCGAAGAGATCGTACAACGGCATTTCTACGCCAGTGTTCTTAATGGCTGCTATATCTTGAGCTGTCAACGTCCTGCCATCAAGTATAAGTGTTTGTTTGTCTCTGTCGAATATCATTTATTCTCGGGTATATACCATAAACAATCTTTTCGTATTTCGAGCGGCATTTCTATATTGTCTGTGAATAGCATGCCTGTGCCAAGACCTTGCGGCAATGGATTGTTGAATGTGGCGCACCATTGTGCTACTGCATTCAGTCCTATATTTGATTCGAGTGCCGAAGTGATCCACCAGCCTATCTGGCTTTTTTCTGCTTCCCGAATCCATTCTTCGCCACCCATCATTCCGCCATGTAGCGACGGCTTTAGTATAATATACTGCGGATGAATATTTTTTAGTAGCCTTTGTTTCATTTCAACAGTATTGCATCCTATAAGTTCTTCGTCTAGTGCTATTGGCAACGGTGTTTTTTCGCAGAGTTGGGCCATTTCTTCCCATTGTCCGGCTCGTATGGGTTGTTCGATGGAATGTAGATCCAATTCTGCAAGACGTTTTAACTTGTCCAATGCATTTCCGGGGGAGAATGCTCCATTGGCATCTACTCTCAATTCTATTTCTTTAGCCGAGAAATGTTGTCTTATATATTTCAATAGCGATAGCTCTTCGTCGAAATTGATTGCACCTATTTTTAGTTTGATGCATCTGAAACCTGCTTCCATTTTGGCTTCTATACGTTGTAGCATCTCTCGATAATTGCCCATCCAAATCAGCCCGTTGATGGGAATGCCTGTCTCTCCACGCGAGAAAGAAGTATTCCACAATGCCGTACTCTCCATCTCGTAGTGCCGCATTGTGGTCTCCAATCCGAATAGAATAGAGGGGTAGGGGCGAAGCGCTTCTTTATCAATCTCACCATTGTTTTCTTCTACCGTTCTGCAGGCTGTTCGGAGTATATCTGTGTAATTGGGAACATCGTCACAACTTAGTTTTGGTAAGGGAGCGCATTCGCCCACGCCTTTGTGCATAGGTTCTTTGCTGTCATAGCATTCGATGTACCATACTTTGCGAGTGTTGTAAATACCTCTTGATGTTCCTGCCGGTTGCTTAAAATGCAGAAGTTTGGGAATTATATTAATTTTAATTTGGTTCATGATTTATATATCAATCGTCGTTTTTGAATTTGTATATACAAAGATAGTACTTCTATGCTTAGAGCCTGTTTAAAATTAGTTGAAATGTTTTTTAAAAGAGGTTTCCGTATCAGTCGGATAGTTCCTTTCTTTGAAGTGACTAAACCAAAAGAAAGATGTATCAAACTGATTTAACGGAAACCGAGTGGCAATATATAACAAAAGTATTGAACCTGCAAGAAA
>JAYRGW010000012.1:0-72804 GCA_041907665.1 Bacteroidaceae bacterium | reverse complement strand
TTTCGATACAACAGACGCAATAACATGGATACAATATTCGATGTGCTTATCAGACGGATGGTCAACTTAGAACCTCTTAGGCTGCAAACCAATAAGTTGCATAGTGCGACTTAAGCGCCTATACCTATATTTTAAATATGGCATTACTGTTGTCTATGAAAACGTTGAAGAACGTAAATTGATGTATTACGAACATTTTTTTAATAATATAAGGATACAATGAAAGCAATGAGGAGACTTTCTTTTAATGTATGTTTTTGCTATATTTGTTATTTATAAAGCTATTATTTACTATTTAAAGATCCATTTAACAAGAAATGAAGAAAATTTTGTTGTATATTGTCATTTTTCTGTCGTGTGGATTCATTCTGGGATTTGCATGTGATTGGTATGAATCAATTGATCATCATTCGGATAAGAATGTAAAACAATCGAAAAGTATCATTGTGGATGACACCTGTTATATAGATACATTGAAAAACCTTGTTTTGAAAGGGAAAGGCGATGAAGATGTCTGCTCTGATTTATATGAAGAATATATGGATATACGTTATTACCAGCAAGAGTTTTTGTTGTATTCGTTAATTATGGCGAATAAATTTAATGTTCCGGATGGATATTATTTCGTATATGCAGATTGGACCGGTATATATAATATCCATTTCCGTGATGAAAAGATAGATGGTAAGACCCGAAAAATAGTTATGGATTATTTGAAAAAAGGTGTGGAATTGAACAATTATGGCTCAATAGAAGAGATGAAGGACATTTGTCATAAATAGAGATGCTAATTATAAATCGTTAGAGAATAATGAATAAGAAAGAATATTAATCTTTTTAGGAGCTCAAATAATCAAAAAATATAATATGAAAATAGCACGGTATTTATTCTGTTTTGTTATTATTTTCTTATCATTCTGGCAATGTACAAGGAACGATCAGAAAAGCGAACAGAATATAAATATTCAAAAGAATGGATTGGTATCGAATGATGAGATTGCTAAAAAAATAGCAGAAACAATATGGGTTTCCATATATGGACAGTCTGTAGTAAAAGAAAAACCATACAAGGCAACACTAATAGGAGATTCTCTTTGGATTGTGGAAGGTACTTCTGCTAAAGAAAATTGTGGAGGTGTAGCTCGTATTGAAATACGTAAGAGAGACTGTAAAATATTGAAAGTACTCCATGATAAATAATTTTAATTATTTGAGTAGAGTCTCCGGTAAATGCATTATATTGTCGGTACACTTTATTAAAAGTTTCTGCAAAAAAATAATGAGATAAACTGATTAAGATAAGAGCAAAGAGTAGACTTCGCGTTTGCTTTTTCTTATTGAAAGAGTAGTGCAAAAGAAGTTCTTTTAAAGGATCGTTTAGATCTTGATTTCTTCCAAATTCAAATTGACCTTTATAAAAGGCTCAAAGCAAATAGTGTAGTGCTTTTTATGGAAAATGGCAGTATGCGACATTAAAAAAACGAAAGCTGTACTTGCTAGTACAGCTTTCGCTTTTTAATACTATTATAGGAATGCCGAATAATCGATTTCTTTAATATGCGAATATCGGATATTTTACCATCATTTCGTTGACGTGTGCACGTACTTTTGCAATAACGGCTTCGTTTTCAACATTTGATAGAACGGTTTCTATCATTTCTGCAATCTCGCCCATCAATTCTTCTTTTGCACCCCGGGTTGTGATGGCTGGAGTACCTAGACGTATACCAGATGTTTGGAATGCAGAGCGAGTATCGAATGGAACCATGTTTTTGTTGACCGTGATGTCGGCAGAGACTAGAGCTTTTTCGGCAACTTTGCCCGTCAAATCCGGATATTTGGTGCGTAAGTCAACCAGCATAGAGTGGTTGTCTGTGCCTCCAGATACAATATCGAATCCACGATTTATTAACTCTTGAGCCAATACGGCAGCATTTTTCTTCACTTGCTGTTGGTATTCTTTGAATGATGGCTGCAAAGCTTCACCGAATGCAACGGCTTTTGCTGCAATGACGTGCTCGAGTGGGCCACCTTGGATACCAGGGAATACAGCAGAATTGAGTAATGCCGACATCTTCTTGATTTCGCCTTTAGGTGTTGTTTTGCCCCATGGATTGTCGAAATCTTTTCCCATCAGGATGATACCTCCACGAGGTCCACGCAATGTCTTGTGGGTAGTAGAAGTAACGATGTGGGCATATTTCAATGGGTTGTCGAGTAGCCCGGCTGCAATAAGACCTGCAGGATGAGCCATATCAATCATCAAAATAGCGCCTATCTTATCGGCAATCTCGCGCATTCTTTTATAATCCCATTCGCGAGAGTAGGCAGAGCCTCCACCAATAATCATTTTTGGACGTTCACGAAGAGCGATTTGCTCCATTTCGTCGTAGTCTACACGTCCTGTTTCGCGATTCAGATTGTATTCGTGTGGTTCGTAGATAATACCTGAAGTATTAACTAAGGAGCCATGAGACAAATGTCCGCCGTGTGCCAGATTTAATCCCATGAATTTATCTCCAGGATTGAGTACTGCAAGAAATACTGCAGCATTGGCTTGAGCGCCTGAGTGGGGTTGTACGTTAGCATATTCGGCATCAAAAAGTTGTTTGATGCGTTCGATAGCCAATGTTTCGCTTTCGTCTACAACTTCGCAACCTCCGTAATAACGTTTACCGGGATAGCCTTCTGCATATTTATTAGTAAGGCAAGATCCCATTGCCTGCATAACTTCATCGCTTACAAAGTTTTCTGAAGCGATTAACTCAATGCCTTTCAACTGACGCTGATGCTCTTTTTCAATGATGTTGAAAATTAAATCGTCTCTTTTCATTATGTTTAAAAATAGGTAAAGATTAATTAGCTATTTACTATATTATTCTTTCATTATGTTGCAAAATTAGGCAAAAATAATCAGACCGCAAGTAAAACGCTAAGAATATTTCTACTAAAAAAGTACACCGAACGAAAAACTTAACGAACTGCCTCGTCTGTGAAATTTGATATTTCCCGCTCCTGTACTATTTTCTGTCGATAGCGATTCGTAACTTATGGATTTGGATATATTTAGAGTCTCTTGTTCGTAGCGAAAATCGAAAAAAACCTTTGATATGCTCACAGAAATACCACTGACGATGGCAAGATTGAGCGGGTGTAATTTTTCTTTGATATTTTGTTGTTCGAAGCTTTCGTAATCGATGTTGGATTTTACAATGTATTCGGCTTTAGGGCCTAAAAAGACGGATAGTGTATATGGACCTTGTCTCACGATATAAAATCCATACATGAGTGGAAAACTGATTGTTTGTATATTGCTTGTGACGGTAGATATAGGTGCAGTGCTAGTTGCCGGTATATCTTTATTTAGAAGCACTTCGGCACGATCGATATTGTATGATATTTCGGCTTGCACGAATCGGTGATTGAAATTGAGTCGAGTGAAAGCGGATGCATAATAGCCGAGCAGATAATTCTTTTGCGGGTCTTCGATTCTTTTTCCGTCAATTAGGAAGTCTGATACAATATAATTGGTCGATCGGAAACCTGCTTTTAAACCGAAATTGATTTTTTTATTATACTTCATTTGGCGTGTGGCAATTTCTTTTTTGCCACGCTCCAAACTTTGTGCTGTAGCAATCGTTGGCCTTAACAGGCATAATATAACTGCTGCACTTAGTAGAAAAATTATTTTTTCTTTTCGACCGACCATCCAAACTTTCCTATTTTATTACCTAGATTGAAGTATCCGCCATGTACATAAGCCATTAATCCAGAAGAAGCCAGATCGAATCGTCCATCTTCCTGCATGTACTTGTCATCTATTCGAATATTGACAACGTCTGCAATGAACATGTCGTGAGAACCGAGTGACATGATTTCTTTTACTCTACATTCGATGCAAAGTGGCGATTCTTCTATCAATGGAGCTTGGACAATGGAGCATTTGCCGGGAGTGAGATTCATTTCTTTGAATTTGTTGTAGTCGTTTCCCGAACGAACTCCACACCAATCTGTAGCTCGTGCCATTTCGGCCGTTGTCAGATTGATGACGAATTCCATGTTCTTCTTAATAATGGGATACGAATGACGCGACGGACGGACCGAAATATAACACATGGGCGGATTGGAACAAATCGTACCTGTCCATGCCACTGTGAAAACATTATACTCCGATTCATCGTTGCCACAACTGACAAGTACGGCCGGTAGGGGATAGATCATAGTCCCCGGTTTGAAATCTTGTCTCATAGGTGCGTTATAAAATTTGTATTTCGTTACGTTGCTGTTCTTTTTCGCAGTAGTGACACCGAATGACGCAATTGTCCTTGTCTACCACATGAAAGACTGTTTGCATCGGTTCATTGTTGGTGATACATTTTGGATTGGTGCATTTTACGATGCCACGCAAAAGTGAAGGCATTTCGACGTTATGTTTTTCGACGACTTCAAAGTCGCGTATGATACTCATAACTACATGCGGAGCAACCACCGAAAGACGATTTAATTCATCGTCGGAGAGAAACTTATCTGCTATTTTTATGAGGCCTTTTTTGCCTAGCTTTTCACTATCAAAATTGAAGCCGATAGTGATCTTGTTACTCATGTGTTGCAGCCCAAGCAAGGATACCACCGAGAATAGTTTGTCGGCGGGTATGTGGTCGATAACAGTGCCGTTTTCGATGGCTGCTACTTGTAATTCTCGTTTATTGATAATATTTCTCATTGTTCTTTTTTGATTTCGTCTAACGTAATGCCTAGTACATCGCAAAGTATAGCCTGGCGGGCAAATAGTCCGTTATGTGCTTGTTGATAATAGTATGCTTTAGGACTTTCATCTACATCATAAGAAATTTCATTCACTCTTGGAAGTGGATGAAGAATCTTTAGGTTGGGTCGAGTATTTGCCAACATCGAGTTGCGCAAGATGAAGATATTCTTTACTCGTTCGTATTCCATTAAGTCGGTGAAACGTTCGCGTTGTACCCTTGTCATGTAGAGGATGTCGGCATCTTGAATAGTCTCTGCGGTAAATTCTGAATGCTCTTCGTATTTTATCTGATATTCTTTGCAATATAGTTTGTATTCCTCGGGCATTCTAAGCTCTTGTGGAGCAACAAAATGAAATGTCGGGTTGAAGTGGCGCATTGCTTGAATGAGCGAATGGACGGTGCGCCCATATTTCAGGTCTCCCACCAAGAAGATGTTGAGATTCTCCAATGTCCCCTGAGTCTTGTATATGGAATATAAGTCGAGCATTGTCTGGGATGGATGCTGATTGGCTCCGTCGCCTGCATTGACTACGGGAACGGGAGCTATCTCGCTGGCGTATCTCGCTGCACCTTCCAAATAATGGCGCATTACGATGACATCGGCATAGTTGCTTACCATCATAATGGTGTCTTTCAATGATTCACCTTTGGAAGAACTGGTTGCTTTCGGGTCACTAAAACCGATAACTCGAGCCTGAAGTCGATTGGCTGCTGTTTCGAAACTCAAACGTGTACGGGTAGATGGTTCGAAGAAAAGAGTTGCTACAACTTTGCTTTTCAGTAAGTTGCGGTTGGGGTTCTTTTCAAATTCTGCTGCCATCTGTAGCATGTAGAGTATTTTTTCTTTACTATAGTCAGCAATGGTTACTAAACTCCTATTTTCCATGTTTTGCATATTTTGTTTTCATCTTTTTGCGTCGTAAAATTACTAATTAATATTTATCAAACAAACAACTATTTGATGAATCTTTTCCAAAAATAAAGTTTTATGTCTACATTTGCATTTTGAATATATTAGGCATCTTATGGTTAAGAAAATAATAAAAGGGCTTTGGATATTTTTAGGTATTATCGCTTTATCAACTTTTATCCTCTTTTTTGCTATCGCTCATGGATGGATAGGTTATATGCCCGACATCGAAGAGCTGGAAAATCCGAATTATAAATTTGCTACAGAAATATTTTCGGATGATGGCACGGTGCTCGGTACGTGGTCACTAAATAAAGAAAATAGAGTCTACAGTTCTTATAGAGAACTACCTGCCAGTTTAATTAATGCATTGATAGCTACCGAAGATATTCGTTTCAGAGAACATTCGGGTATTGATGCCAAGGCATTGATGCGTGCAGTAGTGAAACGTGGTATATTCCAACGTAAAAATGCCGGTGGAGGTAGTACTATTACACAACAACTTGCCAAGCAGCTTTTTACAGAAGAACAGGCAACAAGCTCTATGCAACGTCTTTTTCAGAAACCTATCGAATGGGTTATTGCTGTGCGGCTTGAAAGATATTATACGAAAGAGGAAATCTTGACGATGTATCTCAATAAATTCGATTTCTTAAATAATGCTGTCGGCATAAAAACTGCTGCATATACTTATTTTGGATGCCTGCCTAAAGATTTGAAAACCGAAGAATCGGCGACACTTATCGGTATGTGCAAAAATTCATCTTACTTTAATCCTGTAAGATATAACGAGCGCACCCGCCAACGCCGCAATGTGGTGCTCGACCAAATGCGTAAAGCTGGCTATCTTTCGGATGCCGAATGTGATTCTTTGCAGGCTCTACCTCTGACACTTCATTATCATCGGGTTGATCATAAAGAAGGTCTTGCCACTTATTTCAGAGAATATCTGCGCATTATGATGACGGCTCATAAACCTTCCAGAAGTGATTATCCGTTCTACGACCACCAAAAATATTATGAAGATTCGTTGGCTTGGGAAACCAATCCGCTCTATGGTTGGTGCGATAAGAATAAAAAATCGGATGGAACTAACTACAATATATATACGGATGGTCTGAAAATATATACCACGATTAATTCGCATATGCAGAAATATGCTGAAGAAGCTGTGGAAGAACATTTGGGGCATTACTTGCAACCGTTGTTCTTTAAAGAAAAGAGTGGACGCCCGACGGCTCCATTTACAAACCAGCTTTCCAAACAGCAGGTAAATAACATACTGAGTAGGTATATTAAGCAAAGTGGGCGATACCATGATATGAAAGCAGCCGGATGTTCGGAAGAACAAATCAAAAAAGCATTTCATACTCCAGAACCAATGTCTGTATTTACCTGGCATGGGGAGAAAGATACCGTGATGACTCCTCTTGATAGTATCAAATATTATCAATTCTATTTGCGTGCCGGATTTATGTCGATGGACCCTGTGACCGGATATGTTAAGGCTTATGTTGGTGGTCCTAACTATAACTATTTCCAATATGACATGGCAATGGTGGGACGGCGCCAGGTGGGTTCTACCATTAAGCCTTTCTTGTATGCTTTGGCTATGGAAAACGGCTATTCGCCTTGTGATGTGACTCGGAACGTGGAACAGACTCTTATCGATGAGAATGGTAGAGCATGGAGTCCTCGAAATACGAGTAGACGTAACTATGGGCAAATAGTGACCTTGAAATGGGGACTTGCCAACTCTAACAATTGGATATCGGCTTATCTGATGAGTAAGCTCAATCCCTATGCTTTTGTTCGACTCATTCACAGCTTCGGAATAGCGAATCAGAATATTCCACCTACCGTTTCGCTGTGTCTTGGTCCCTGCGATATATCGGTGGGCGAGATGGTCAGTGCATACACGGCTTTTGCCGACAAAGGTATAAGGGTGGCTCCTCTGTTCGTAACGAAAATAGAAGATAGCAAGGGTAATGTGATTTCTACTTTCACTCCGCGTATGAGTGAAGTGATCAGTGCCAATAGTGCATACAAAATGTTGATCATGCTTAGAGAGGTCATTAATCATGGTACCGCAGGACGAGTGCGGCGATATACTTCTGCAGATGTCTGTGGTAAGACTGGTACTTCAAATCGAAATTCTGATGGTTGGTTTATAGGTTTTACACCCTCGCTGGTCACTGGTGTGTGGGTAGGAGGTGAAAATAGAGATATTCATTTTGATACCATGACTTATGGACAAGGTTCGTCGATGGCACTTCCGATATGGGGTATCTACATGAAGAAGGTTTATGCCGACAAGACCTTGAAGTATAAGCAAAATGAGAAATTCCAAATACCAAATGGATTCGATCCTTGCGGTAGTGCTCCGATAGCAACGCCAGATAAAGGTGCGAGTGGAGGAGAGCAGGGTATTGATGATTTATTTGAATGATATAAATATACAGTAATAAAAATGAACTTTATAGGAATTATTCCGGCACGATACGCGTCTACCCGATTCCCGGGCAAGCCTTTGGCTGTGCTTGGCGGAAAGACTATTATAGAAAGAGTGTATAGTAGAGTGAGCGATATTCTTGACGATACATGTGTGGCGACTGACGATGAACGAATCTATCAAGCCGTTATCGCATTCGGTGGTAAGGTGGTTATGACGTCTGTCAATCACAATAGTGGTACGGATCGTTGCTATGAGGCCTATACTAAGATTGGAAATGGGCACGATGTCGTTATTAATATACAAGGTGACGAACCTTTTATTCAATCGGAACAATTGGAAACCGTGAAGCATTGTTTTGATGATTCCGATACACAGATAGCTACATTGGTGAAACCTTTTAGTGCAGATAATCCTTTTGAATCACTCGAAAATGTGAATTCGCCTAAAGTCGTAGTCGATCATAATATGAACGCTATGTATTTTTCTCGTTCCATTATTCCTTATCAGCGTAATGCCGACAAACAAGTGTGGCTCCAAAACCATGTATACTATAAACACATAGGCTTGTATGCCTATCGCAACGATGTGCTTCGTGAAATTACTCAATTGCCGATGTCTTCGCTAGAGAAGGCTGAATCTTTAGAACAGTTGCGCTGGCTGCAAAATGGCTATCGTATAAAGGTAGGCATTACCAATATTGAAACGATTGGAATTGACACGCCACAAGATTTATTGCGTGCCGAAGACTTCTTAAAACAAAAAACAAAATAATGGATCGAACTCAACAACCCGAAATAAAAGAACTTTCCGAGATAGCTTTGCTCCCTGTACAGCGTACGGTATTGCCTAATGGTATACCGTTGATGATAATCAATTCGGAAGAACAGAGTGTGTCGCGTATAGATTTTATGTTCGGTGGTGGCTATTGGACCCAAACACAAAAGTTGCAGGCTCTTTTTACGAATTCTATGTTACGCGAAGGAACTGCAAAATATAGTTCGTCGCAGATAGCAGAGAAATTTGATTTTTATGGTTCAATGCTTGAATTGTCATTGTTTCCTCAGTATTCGTATATCACCGCTTATGGTTTGAATAAATACTTTGAGCAGACTCTGGGATTGTTGGAATCTATGATAAAGGAACCTGTATTTCCAGATAAAGAATATACGGTACTTCTCAATAGAGAGCTACAAAAATATCAAATAAATAGTACGCAGGCCAAATATGTTACGATGCGCAATCTACGCAATGCACTTTATGGTGATGCTCATCCGATGGGAAGGATAACGAAGGAAACCGATTTTGAAAAATTGGACAAGGATATGTTGCAAGACTATTATGATACACACTATAGCTCCAACAATTGTTACATTATTCTTTCGGGCAAAATAACCGATCGTATTATTGCTCAAACTGAGCAGTTTTTTGGTACGACCTCTTTTGGTAAAAACAAGGAAAATATAACGTTCCCGAAATTTGATATAAAAATATCCGATGATAAACGTATATTCGAAGAACGTTCCAATTCTCAACAAAGTTCTGTCAAATTGGGAATGCATACTATTGATCAGCATCATCCCGATTATCATAAACTTAATGTGCTTGTCACTATTTTGGGCGGTTACTTCGGTAGTAGACTCATGTCGAATATTCGTGAGGACAAAGGCTATACCTATGGAATTTATTCCGGCTTTTCGCACGAACCAGATAGTAGCTTACTTATTATTACAGCTGAAGTAAGCGATCAGTATGTAGAACCTCTTATAAAGGAAGTGTACAAAGAAATTGATCGCTTACAGAATGAATTAGTTAGCGAAGAAGAATTGACTATCGTTCGCAATTATATGACGGGTGCGTTGTGTCGTACCATGGAGTTGTCTTTTAGTGCCGCCGATGTATATCAAATGCAGTTTATCAATCATTTGCCTGATGACTTTTCTTCCGAAGAATTGAAAGCCATTCAGACGGTGACGCCTCAAGAATTGCAACGTTTGGCATGCTGGTATTTATGTAAAGAGAATTTAAAAGAAGTCATATCCGGTAAAAAGAACCTTTAAAAAACGACGATTCATTTTCATTTTTCATTAAAAATGGTATATTTGCCGTATGAAATTTTTGAAGAAGATATTTTATACGACAATTGTTATCCTTTTTGCTTGTTATCCCAAGGATATTCAGGCACAAAATAATGGCGGATTCTTCAATAAAGTGAAGAATGCCCTTTCTGCTGATACTGAAATAGGAAGCTATACTTTCAAAGATGGCTCTGTTTATAACGGAGAGTTACGTAAGGGCAAGCCTTATGGAAAAGGGAAAACTATTTTTAAAAATAAAGATACATACGAAGGCGATTATGTAAACAGTATGCGCGAAGGCAATGGGGTATATACTACTGCCGATGGAGAGAAGTATGACGGACAATGGTTTCATAACGTGCGTCATGGACATGGCATCTTCTATTTCTCGGATAATAATCGTTACGATGGTATGTGGTATCAAGATCTTCAACAGGGCCGCGGAACAATGTATTATCACAATGGTGATGTATATGATGGCGATTGGATCAAAGATAAACGTCAAGGCAAGGGTACTTATTCTTGGCGCGATGGTTCCAAATACGAAGGGCAATGGATGAACGACAAAAAGAATGGTAAGGGAGTCATTGTATGGAATGACGGTTGTAAATATGATGGTGACTGGAAGAATGATATTCGTGAAGGAAAAGGTACTTTCGAATATACCAATGGCGACAAATATATAGGCGATTGGGTAGATGATTTGCAACATGGACACGGAGTCTCTTATTTAGGTAGCGATCGATATGAAGGTGATTACCAGCAAGGTGAACGTACAGGTGTCGGAACTTATTATCATGCTAACGGCGATAAATACGTGGGGCATTTCAAAGATGGTGTTCAAGAAGGCCAGGGAACATTGACCTGGGCCAATGGCGCCGTATACGAAGGCAATTGGAAGAATAATGTTCGCGAAGGCAATGGTACCTATAAATGGAGCAATGGCGATGTTTATACCGGCGAATGGAAAAACGATAAACCTAACGGGCAAGGTGAGCTGGTTTCAGTTGATGGAACCCATTACAAAGGACATTTTGTAGATGGTCTTCAAGATGGTGCAGGTATCGAAACCAATAAGAATGGAGTACGCTTTGAGGGCTTTTTCAAACAAGGCAAACGTCATGGACCATTTATCGAAATGGACAAAGATGGTAAGGTCCTTAGAAAAGGTACTTACAACTTTGGAAACCTGCAGTAGTAACTTGCTAAAATTTGCCGCGTCATGAGTAGCCTAATCTGTAGCCCTTTTGTACCTTATTGAAATCTGTTTTTTTTGTTATCTTACTACCGTTCGTAATTGGCTAGCCGTTGCTCTGCTATCTTTTCAAATTTAGTATTTGGTTGCCCGTAGTTGGCATAGGGATATATTGATATGCCACCTCTCGGCAAAAAGAAACCTGTTACCTCTATATATTTAGGTTCCATTAATTTGATTAGATCTTTCATAATAATATTGACACAATCTTCGTGGAAAGCTCCATGATTGCGAAAACTGAAAAGATACAATTTCAAACTTTTACTTTCTACCATTTTTCTGCCCGGTATATAACTGATACGTATTTCTGCAAAGTCAGGTTGTCCTGTAATAGGGCAAAGACTCGTAAACTCAGGGCAGTTGAAACGCACCCAATAATCATTGTCAGGATGTTTGTTCTCAAACGTTTCCAATACTTCGGGAGCATAATCTTTGGCATATTCGGTGTGATGCCCCAGACTGTTTAATTGATCCATCTTTATTGCTTATTATTGTTGTTCTCTAAGTTTGAGTAATACTACATTCTCGACATGTTGTGTATGTGGGAACATATCTACAGGTTGTACGGCCATTACTTTGTATTTACTGTCGAGCAATTGTAAATCGCGTGCCTGGGTAGTTGGATTGCAACTTACATATACAATTCTATCAGGAGCGGCAAACATAATGGTGTTGATTACATCAGGGTGCATTCCGGCACGTGGAGGATCGGTAATGATAACATCCGGACGGCCATACTGATTGATGAAATCTTGTGTCAGGATATCTTTCATATCTCCGGCAAAGAAGAGAGTGTTATCCAGATTATTCAATTCTGCATTGATTTTTGCATCTTCAATCGCCTCTTCTATATATTCTATACCAATTACTTTCTTTGATTGATGCGATACGAAATTGGCTATCGTTCCCGTTCCGGTGTATAAATCATAAACCAGTTCGCTACCGGTGAGTTGTGCGAAGTTACGCACTACCTTATATAAATTGTATGCCTGTTCCGAATTGGTTTGATAGAATGATTTTGGTCCCACTTTAAAACGCAGACCTTCCATCTCTTCAATAATATGGTCTTTCCCGTTAAATACTACAGGTGTTAAATCGGCAATAGAATCATTGCACTTATTATTTATTACATAAATTAGTGAAGTGATTTCGGGAAAGCTATCGCTTATATATTGAAGTACTTGATTCAATGTCTCTTTCTGTTCTGGAGTTACTACTTGGGCAATTATAATTACCATTAGTTCGCCTGTAGAAGCTGTACGTATGATAACGTTGCGGAGCAGTCCGTTTTGTTCGCGTAAATCGAAAAAGGAGAGCTGATTGTCTAATGCATATTGACGAATTGCATTACGAAGTCTATTGGATATATCGTCTTGAAGCCAGCATTTGTCTATATCAAGAACCTTGTCGAACGAACCTGGTATGTGGAATCCCAGTGCGTTGCGTTGTTCAAATATCTCATCACTTTCCAGCTCGTCGGTGGTGAGCCAGCGTTTATTAGAGAAAGTGAATTCGAGTTTGTTACGATAAAACTGTATGTGCTCCGATCCAAGTATCGGTGAAATTTCGGGTAATTCTACTTTGCCGATGCGTTCTAAATTATCTAATACTTGCTGTTGTTTATATTTCAACTGTTCTTCGTATGGTAGGTTTTGCCATTTGCAACCACCACAGATGCCGAAGTGGGAACAAAAAGGAACGGCCCTTTTCTCGGAATACTTAATGAACTTTACAGCTTTTGCTTCTGCATACTTATTTTTTTTGCGAGTCAATTGTAAATCGACAATATCTCCCGGTACTACGAAAGGAACAAATACGACCAAATCGTTTACTCTTGCTAATGCTTTTCCCTCGGCAGCTACACCGGTTATTTCAATACCTTCCAATAAAGGAAGTTCCTTTTTCTTTCTAACCACTTCTACGCCATTTTAATAATTATGCTACAAAAATAGATAAAAAAACGGAATAATATGATATATGGGCTATAAAATAATTCTCGACGCGATTTTTAACTATAAAAGTCAAAAAAAACTTTACTATTTCGTTTGGAATTTATAGAAATTACTTAGATTTGCAACATGGAAATTACAAACAACCTTATTAAGTAACCTAACATTTATGAACAAAAAGAGAATTTACACGTTTGGTAACGGTAAAGCAGAGGGCAAAGCTGATATGCGCAATCTGCTGGGTGGCAAAGGTGCAAACCTTGCGGAAATGAATCTGATCGGTGTACCGGTACCTCCTGGATTCACAATCACAACAGAAGTATGTACTGAGTACTATGAAAAAGGAGAAGAAACTATCGTCTCTCTTTTGAAAGACGACGTAATAAAATCTATGGCGGAAGTTGAAACGTTGATGCATTCAAAGTTCGGAGATCCTGCCAATCCGCTTTTAGTTTCTGTACGTTCGGGTTCTCGTGCTTCTATGCCGGGAATGATGGATACTATTCTTAACCTTGGTTTAAATGATGAAGTCGTGGAAGGACTCGCCAAGAAAACAGGTAATCCTTGTTTTGCCTGGGATTCTTATCGGCGTTTCGTTCAAATGTACGGTGATGTCGTATTAGGCATGAAGCCTACGAGCAAAGAGGATATGGATCCGTTTGAAGCAATTATTGAAGAAGTAAAAAAACAACGCGGCATTAAGCTTGATAACGAATTGAACGTCGATGAGCTCAAACAACTCGTAACTAAATTCAAAGCTGCTGTGCTTAAACAAACAGGAAAGGGTTTCCCGACAGATGTTTATGATCAGTTGTGGGGCGCTGTTTGTGCCGTATTCAATTCTTGGATGAACGAGCGTGCTATCCTTTATCGCAAAATGGAGGGTATACCCGACGATTGGGGTACCGCTGTGAGTGTCATGGCAATGGTATTCGGCAACATGGGCAATACATCGGCTACCGGTGTTTGTTTCTCTCGTGATGCTGCTACTGGTGAAGATATCTTTAACGGCGAATATCTTATAAACGCTCAGGGTGAGGACGTTGTTGCCGGTATTCGTACACCGCAGCAAATTTCTATCGAAGGTTCTAAAAGATGGGCTAAACTTGCTGGAGTCAGCGAACAAGAAAGAGCTTCCAAATATCCTTCTATGGAAGAGGCAATGCCAGAAATCTTTAAAGAATTGAATGAAATTCAAGAAAAACTAGAATTGCACTATAGAGATATGCAGGATATGGAGTTCACCGTACAAGAGGGTAAACTTTGGTTCTTGCAGACTCGTAACGGTAAACGTACGGGAGCTGCTATGGTAAAAATTGCTGTAGACTTGTTGCATCAAGGTATGATAGACGAGAAAACAGCTCTTGAACGTTGTGACCCGAACAAATTGAATGAATTGCTTCATCCAATTTTTGACAAGGATGCTCTACGTCTTGCCAAGGTACTTACTCGTGGACTTCCGGCATCTCCAGGTGCTGCGACGGGACAGATAGTGTTCTTTGCAGATGATGCCGCCCGTTGGCACGAAGAAAAGAAAAATGTCATAATGGTGCGTATTGAGACTTCTCCAGAAGATTTGGCCGGTATGTCGGCTGCAGAAGGTATTTTGACGGCTCGCGGAGGTATGACTTCTCATGCGGCTGTTGTTGCTCGTGGTATGGGCAAATGTTGTGTTTCTGGTGCCGGCGCTTTGAATATCGATTATAAAGCTCGCACTCTAGAGATTGATGGCAAAATATTTAAGGAAGGTGATTATATCTCGTTGAATGGTAGTACCGGCGAAGTGTACGACGGAAAGGTAGATACCAGACCTACCGATATATCGGGTGATTTTGCGGAGTTGATGACTCTGGCCGATAAGTATGCTCGATTGAAAGTAGGCGCCAATGCAGATACTCCACATGATGCAGCTGTAGCTCGTCAATTTGGTGCAGTGGGTATTGGACTTTGCCGCACGGAACACATGTTCTTCGAAGGTGAGAAAATAAAAGCCATGCGTGAAATGATTCTAGCTGAAAATGCAGAAGGACGCCGCATCGCTTTAAGCAAGATTCTTCCTTATCAGAAAGAAGACTTCAAAGGTATTTTCAAAGTGATGGCAGGCTATCCTGTTACTGTTCGTCTGCTCGATCCTCCATTGCATGAGTTTGTTCCTCATGATTTAAAAGGCCAAGAAGAAATGGCTAAAACGATGAACGTAAGTCTCGAGTATATTCAACAGCGTGTTGAGTCTCTTTGCGAACACAACCCCATGTTGGGACATCGTGGCTGCCGTTTAGGAAATACTTATCCCGAAATCACTCAAATGCAGACTCGCGCTATTCTTTCGGCAGCTCTCGAGTTGAAGAAAGAAGGTATTGAGGCTATTCCCGAGATTATGGTTCCGCTTACAGGCATCGTTTATGAATTTGCCGCTCAAGAAGAGGTTATTCGTGCTGAGGCTGAGCTGGTCTTCAAAGAAATGGGCGATCGCATAGAATATAAAGTAGGTACGATGATCGAAGTTCCACGTGCAGCTCTTACTGCAGATAGAATTGCTTCCAAAGCAGAGTTCTTCTCATTTGGAACAAACGATTTGACGCAGATGACTTTCGGCTATTCGCGTGACGATATTGCATCTTTCTTACCGGTCTATTTGGAAAAGAAGATATTGGATGTAGATCCATTCCAGGTACTCGATCAGAATGGCGTAGGACAGCTGGTACAGATGGCAACAGAGAAAGGACGCGCTCAACGTCCGAATCTGCGTTGTGGAATATGTGGCGAACATGGTGGTGAACCTTCGTCAGTGAAATTCTGTAACAAAGTAGGTCTTGACTACGTAAGTTGCAGTCCGTTCCGTGTTCCTATTGCAAGATTGGCAGCTGCACAAGCAGCTATTGAACAAGCCTAAGAATAAATATTATCGTTTAGTAATTAGTGTGATGACGAAAGGATGTGTCAATACTGGCACATCCTTTCTTTTCGTCTCTTCTCAATACAACCGTATGTTTAATGTTTTTGCGTACAATCCATTTTTAGGACTTATTTCAAAGTGAATATTCCCTAATATTCTGATACTTTCTTATCCGAACCTAAGCTACAGGGCCTTGTAGAGTACTATTTTTGTTATTGTTTCATCGTTAGCATGTCACTCGAATCGGAACAAGATATAAGCGTTTTGTATTTAAATCGTTGATATACAGCGAGAAGTTCATAAGGACGAAAATAAAAGTTTCTAGTTACAAACTTTTATTTTCGTCCTTATGAACTTTTGTGTTCGTCCTTATGATTTTTCGAAAGTGTAGCTTCAATTCCGCGCATTGAAAGGCGTCATTTTTCTATGGTTAAAATAGTATTAGTATCGCTCCCAATGTTCATCTGTAAAAATGGGGCCGAAAGTAAGCGTCTCCACGATTATTTCAATAAATTGGTATTGTCTTTACCTTGACATGTACTGAATAAGTTTGTGTCAACTTATTCAGTACATGTTACTACCTCCCTATGCTTGATCCTTCTCCACTAAAATTAGGTAAATGGAACATATACGATTTATCGAAAACATCTTTTACATTGTTTATCTCCAAATAGGTGGTTCCACCACCTTCGCCCATACTGCCACTTAAGTAAGCGATCTTGTCTTTGAGGCAAATATATCCTTTTTGACGCAACATACGTAAAGCAGCCACAAAACAATCTTGTACACTGATACGTTCGTGCTGATATACTGGAATAACACCATAGCTCAGTGCTAAAAGTCGTTGCAATCTCTCGTTATAACAGATGGCTAGTACCGGATTCGGTCCACGGAATGCAGCCAGATTTCTTGCAGTTCTTCCTGTATTGCTATCGGTAATGATACCTTTTACGTTCAGCTTTTCTGTGGCATCAATAGCGTTTTTAGCTAAAAATTCAGTCACTCCACAATCTGCACTTAGAGGGACTTCTATATCATTTTCCGGATGTTTGTCTTTTTCTGCTTGTTCGGCTATCCTAGCCATCGTTGCAACTGCTTCAACGGGGTATTTTCCAGAAGCTGTTTCGCCACTTAGCATTAATGCATCCGTGCGATAATAAATGGCATTGGCAATGTCTGTTACTTCGGCCCGAGTAGGGCGTGGGTTGTTGATCATGGTATGGAGCATTTGTGTTGCTACGATGACCGGCTTTTTGGCAACAATACATTTGCGAATAATCATTCGCTGAATTCCCGGTATGCATTCGATAGGAACTTCGATGCCTAGATCTCCTCGAGCAATCATAATGCCATAAGATGCCTCAATAATCTCGTCTATATTGTCAACACCTTCCTGATTCTCAATTTTAGAGATAATCTTTATAGGGCTATGATGTTCGTCTAATATTTTCTGAACGGCAAGTACATCTTCCTTGCTACGCACAAAGGAATGTGCAATAAAATCAATATCTTGATCTATAGCCAAAAGTATATTAAGCTTGTCTTTCTCTGTTAATGCAGGTAGATTGATATGAGCTCCAGGGACATTTACGCTTTTGTGAGATCCCAATTCTCCATCGTTTTGAACATCTACGATAAGACCATCAGATTCTTTGGCTATTACTTTCATATCCAATGCCCCATCGTCGAAAAGAATATCCGATCCGATAGAAACATCTTCTGCAAAACCGGGATAAGATACATTTATCACATCGTGTGTCGTATCATCCTCGGAATAGCGAATCTTTACACGTTCTCCTTTCTTATATAGAATAGGATTTTCGCAACCAGAAGAGCGAATTTCCGGTCCTTTAGTATCAATCAATAGGGCTATATGGCGAGATACTGCACGTGTATTTTTTATAATAGTTTTAATACCCTCTGGTCCAGCATGAGCCGTATTCATTCTTACGACGTTCATACCCGCATCAAAAAGTTGGCGGATGAAGCCCACGTCACATCGGCGATCGCTGATGGATGCTACTATTTTTGTCTGTTTCATTTTTGTATTATACTAGTGAAAAACCAAAATTATCCTGTTTATAGAGCGCAAGATAATAAAAAATAAAGTAATAACAAAATAAGGGTCTCAATTTCGATTCTGTCTTCACGCAATATAAATATTAATACAATCTTATAACAAATATATTTGTACTATGAAAGCCTATTACCAAATAAAACGGGATGAAATAGAATATGTGATTGTATGATATTATCCAATAGGAATGATATGTGTACTATTGTAAGGTTATTATAGCAATAGGGAGATAGATACGAATTGAATTCATTTATCCATCTCCCCATTGTTGTATGTCCATTTATGACGTCTCTTTTCGAAGGATTATCGATTACCGATTATTCCATTTTTGAATCGCTTCATCTAGAGCTTTCCAATGTTCGGGTGTCATACTATTTGCTGTGAATAGACAAATACCTGCACCTCCTGCTTTCATTGAACCTGTGACTGCTTCTCCGATTTCGGAAGGTAGTAATCCTGAGTTCTCTGGATCTACTACGCTTGCTTTGTGCTGCCAGTCATTGCAGATAAACAAACCGCTATATACAGGAATTGCACCGTTAACAGATTTGACGCCTTCGCGAGTAACTTTGCCTACCCACGAAGCTTTTTGTAAATAGAAGTCGTTATAGTTCATGGGGAAGAAGGCATCAATTTTCCATTTGTTCCATTCTTGACGAACCATTTTTACAGCATGCGAATAAGGGCCTGGAAATACATCGGCACTTACTTTTTTTCCTTCTGCATGAATCGCTTCAGCAAGTTTGTTGACGAACGACGTTACTGCATCGCAGCGGAATTGTGCCCACGCCTTACATTTTGAAGGGTCTTTTACTTTAGTAATATCAATGCCTGTAAGATTTTTGAAAGCTGCTACACAATCTTTGCAATAGCAATAGTCCGCTATTGGATACTCATGTTTCATCACTAATCCATACTTCTTCCAGAGCCCTTTTGCCAGAATAACGTCAGCATAGCGAATATAATCCAATTGAACATAGTCCACATCCGGAATTGCTGCTACCTCTTTGTATTTGCTAATGAGATAAGCCTGAACTTGTGGGTTGTGAGGATCCAGAAATTTATAGTGAGGTACGTATGCTTGGGTTGAATAAGCAGACTGTCCTAAACGATTGACAGTATACCATGTAGAGTCACATTCGGTTTGTACCATGCAAGGAATCCACGCGTGATAAACTAAACCTGCATTTTTTGCCTCATGAGAAGCAACTTTTATTTTTTCGATATCAAATCCGGCGTTAAAGCAGATACCAACTACGCCATGTTGTTTCCACTTTGCAAAATCACTGCGCAATGATTCGGCAGTTGTATTTTTATCCCAAGATTGCCACACATATACGGGAACTGCGGCTTTAGAATTGATTGAAAACATTGCAAGTAGCAATGCAAAAAGCAAATAAGGTATAAATCTTTTCATAATAAAGGAATGATATTTGTTGTTTGGAATTGTTCAAAGATACTTAATTATAATGATTCGATGAAAAGAAGAGAATATAATTAATTCAAAAATCTAAAATCTGAATTCGTTTGCGGTATGATTGTTTTTCAGCAAGAGTAAAGAAAAAGACTGTTGGATTCTCTAAAATAGTGGTGTCTTTACAGTAGGCTGTCAAATATTGTTATTCGGAAAGTAGTGCTTTCACTCGATCAATTTTCTCTTTAAGGGGTAGAGATGCGTTTATCCAATAGATCGGAGTGCCACGCCGTTCCATACCTCGAAACCATGTCATTTGGCGCTTTGCAAATTGATGGATAGCGATCTCAAGTTGACTGAACATTTCATTATAGGTGAGTTGTCCTATAACATAGAGGGTAAGGTATTTGTATTCCAAACCATAATAAATAAGATCTTCAGGTGTAATGCCTTGTGCCAACAATTTTTTTACTTCGTCTATCATGCCACTATCGAGTCGCTGATGCAACCTATGGGTTATCTTTTCGCGGCGAAGGTCACGATCAATGTGAATACCTATCGTTAGAGATTTTATATCAGGAAATTCTCTCTTTTCGACAGGATGATCTCTATAATATGTTTGAATTTCAATGGCTCTTATAGCACGTTTAACAGTATCTACATCGGTCGTGTTATGTAGTTGTTTCATTGTCGCAAGCATGGATGTAAGTTCGTCAAGCGACTTGTTTTCGAGTTTCTTACGCAGCTGAGGATTCTCAGGAACCGGCTGCATGCGATATGATTTTAGTACCGATTCAATATAAAGCCCTGTACCACCACATAGAATGGGAAGCTTGTCTTTTGAGCGTATCTCATTGTAGGCTGTAAGAAAATCGCGCTGATATTCGAAGAGGTTATATCTGTAGCCAGGGTTGGCAATATCTATTAAATGATAAGGTATATGTTTGCCGTCAACAATATATTCATCCAAATCTTTTCCGGTACCTATATCCATGCCACGGTATAATTGACGCGAATCCGCACTTATAATCTCTGTATCCAAATCATAAGCAAGAGCTGCAGCAAAGGTCGTTTTGCCCGATGCTGTGGGTCCTAAGACAGTGATTAAATTGTACGAACTTTCTTTCATCATGCGCGATGCATCCAAATACCATTTACTTTGCGGCGAATGGCTATAATATTTATAATTGAAACAACAGTGAACAATACTAAGCCACAGAGAATAGTGGGAAATAATGTTGCAACATGCAGTTGTGGAAATAACAGCTCTATTGTTGAGGTATAGTAAGTACGCAACCAGGCTACTAGTCCGATAGAGATGACAAGTACACAAATATTGAGTGTCAAAGTGAGCACCTGATATGGCCTTGCAACTTTATTAGGACTAAAGCCGATGAGCAGCAATGTTTCCAACTTTGTTGTATTCTTTTGTAGAAGAAGAAAGATGCTGAGCATCAATATATAGAATGAAAGCACACTGATAAGTAGACCTACAGTCATAACAATACCGACCATTAATCGAAGAAAGTAGGCAGTCTTTCCTGCATCAAGATTATTGCTTTCCGTATCGTAATTTTTTTGTTGAAAATATTTAGCGATGTTTCCGTCACCAGGATTATGTACTTCGACAATGAGTCGAGAAGTCTCCGGTTTTACTCCCGGAGCAAAAGTGTTGTTCGCCCAATCCATAAATTTCTGTGGTACGAGAATTGTGTTCAAACGGTTGGAAGTTCCGATAATATTGCCCGTGAAGTGAGATACTTTAGAGTTATCGTTACTGTGAATTACAATATTCATTTGAATCATACCTACCATACCTTCCGATATCTTGGGCATATTGCGGGCTTGTGCGAATCCGAAGTTATAGAGGCTTAAATAAGTGCGTGGAATAATAATAGGTATAGATGTCGAACCTGGAGTATAATTCCATTTTTTTAGGCTGTTATCAACAAATTCGTCGGGAACGGATTCAAAAAACATATCTGTATTCAATTGTTCGCCAATACTTTTTGTCATTAATCCGGCTGAGACTTTGAATTGCGAAGATGTGAATTTACCAACTTTCTTGGTGAATGATTGACGATGGAAATCGGCAATATCTTCGTCTAGGAATGTTGTACTATTACCGGCAAACGAACCTATTGTGCTAATCTTCTTGCTGACAATCATGTAGTCGGCTTTCATAAAACTATCTCCTTCAGTGAAAACCGGAATGACATCTTTATAGAACTGGATACTAAGTAAGACAATCATCATACCAAACAAGTTGGCAAAGAAGAATCCTGTGAGTTGCCCCACGCTGATATGTTGACGAAGAAGTTTCCAAATTAACTTATTCATACTAATATTCTGTTATTAAATCGTGTTATAGTTTAAAGACTTGTTTATATGGTAATTCAATATGTTTACCAATTGAGGTGCAAATGACACCCGCTCCCTGACGATGAGCTTCTTCGGTAATCATACGCCCCATGATGTTGCCATTGACATCGTCCAAATGGCTGATCGGTTCATCTAGAAAGACAAAGTCGAATGGTTGGCAGAGCGAACGTATAAAAGCTACGCGCTGTTGCTGACCGAAAGACAGGTAGCGCATTTTTTGATGCAGTTTGTCTTCGATGCCCAACATTTCGAAATAAGAAAGTATTTATTTATCCGTCTTGAAATTGGTGATCCCATTTTTCAAATGGATGTTTTCCAATGCGGTCAATTCGGGGAATATACGAAGTTCCTGAAACAGGATACTCAAGGTGTGTTTACGTACATCTACCCAATGGCTTATTTTATAATTCCTAGTATCTTCTTCATCAAAAGAAATGTTTCCCCGATAATCATTCCGGTAACCATAAATGAAACTGCAGAGTGAGGATTTACCTGTTCCTGAAGCAGCTTCGATAAGATAAAAGTTTCCTTTTTCGAAAGTTACATCTTGTAACCAAATATCCGAGCGGATGTCAGTGCGCTCCATAAAGACATTAGGAAGCGTATGTTGTAAATGAATACTTTTCATAAAACTATAATTACATTCCGGCAATTTGCCGTACTATTTTAACAATTTGTTTCAGTGCATTTGTTTGTCTATCTTTCCAAACCATTTCTGCCGTCCAAGCATCAGTACCTACATTATACCCTCTAACGCAGACGACATTGTTTGCCAACGCTGTCGAAACAATCGGGCCCATCTTCTTTAGGATAGCCGGCTGTCCCATGATCTCGGATGTGTCGAAAACAAAAAACATCGTCTTGCCTTTTGTTTGCGAAGCATAGGTGCTTTGAGTATAAGTTCCGCCCGCTACTTTATAATGCACTAAAGACGCGTCGTTGGTTATATACATCACATTGTCTATTACGCCGTAATAGATGTTTTTTTTCATGAAGCTATATACAAAGTCATTTTCGCTGACCTTTCGTATTGTTCCCCATTCGTTATCTTTTTGTTTTTTAATAAATCCATATATGCCTTTTACAGCGGCAGCATTTGTTATTTGTGCATAAGCCAAAAAGGCAGGATCGCTTTTGCCAAAAGAATTGTATCCTATTGTTAGATCTCCATGAATAGAATCAAATAATTTCTGTAAGAGTGGAATATTCAATGCATCCATCCCTAGAGAACTATCGGATGAAAGTAGTTTGTATGCTTTTGCTCCATCTATTCCTAATGTGAACATTAAGGGGAGATGTTGTGGGAAATGTGACAATACAGCATTACTGATCGGTTTCATACTGTTGTCAGGTGTGTGAGTCTTTGGTCCGTATTTTTCGACTTTCATCGAAATAAGTCCATTGTTGAAAGTTACATCGCCAATGAATGCAAGTCCCGCAGTAGAATTTGTAGTGCTAGTATTGTTTATGCAAGAAGTCAATGTAGACGACATCCCTTCTTTTAGAGAAATATAAAAGTTTACATCTCCCTTACGTTCCTTCAATGCATCGAAAGCCTTGTTAGCACAAAAACTTTCTTCCTTCTTATATTGCATCACTTTATCGAGTGCCGTGCGAATATTGTCTGTCATGCCTCCTTTAGTGGGTACTAATAGTGCAGTTCCTCTATTATAAGCTAAAATAGCTTTTCCCATCACGATTGTGAATTTATAATGATCTGTTTCTTCAGGAGGGGAGCATAATTGGCTTTTAGCCAAATCTTCCATTGCCGAATTGAGATCCCCACGGTCGCCGACACATAAATCAATGACTGTTTCATTTTCAAATTCTTTTGCTGAATACACATAGATAGGCTCTGTCAAATCAAATCCCGATTTAGCTGGATTATCAAGTATTTTTGCCAAGCGATCGGATGTTTCACTATTGAGTCCATTCTTTAATGCATCTGACAGATGTTGTTTCAGAGTTGCATTTTCCTTATCGTTAATACCACTCTTTGATGCAATCGATCTCATATCAACTGAAATCACAGCTGCCGCATCGGCAGGAATGGCGTGAGTATATTCTGTTTTTTTACAAGAAGATAGCGTCACCAACGTTAAGAACAAATAGAGTAAAAGGAACTTATTCTTCATGTAGATTATATATTTATTTGATTCTTTAGATTCATTAGGTCGCATGCTACCAAGGCTGCTGTTTCAGTGCGCAACCGTGAAGGCCCCAAGCTTATGGGAACAAAGCCAAACTTGATTGCCATCTCTACTTCTTCCTTGCTGAAATCTCCTTCAGGTCCAATAAGAACTAACTCGTCTTCACCTGCTTTCATTATGTCTTTTAGTAATTTTTTGTCGTGCTCATAACAATGAGCTATGAATTTCTGTCCCCTAAAAGGTCGCTTTATGAAGTCTGCAAAATTACTCATCGCATTAAGTTGCGGAAGTCTGGCTTTTAGAGACTGTTTGATGGCTGAAATAAGTATTTTATTGATACGTTCCAATTTAACCACTTTTCGCTCGGAGAAACGGCAATTAAGAAACGATATTTCATCAATACCTATTTCTGTTATTTTTTCGGTAAGCCACTCCATTCGATCCATATTTTTTGTAGGAGCGATAGCAATATGAAGATGTCCTTTCCAAAGGGGAGGTTGCTCAATTGACGAAATAATATTTACCTCGCACTTCTTACTCGTATGAGTAGCTATTTCTGCCTCATAAAAGTGTCCTTTACCATCCGTTAGTGTTATCTTTTGGCCTGTTGCCAAACGCAACACACGAAGACAATGCGCGGCCTCTTCGTCAGGAAGCTCGTGAGTAGTTAATATGTCTGGAGTATAAAAAACATGCATTATTTTCTGACCTGCTCCGGAGCAGTTTTATATCTGAATATAAGAGCAAACAATATACCTACAATTAAGGCATATCCTGCAAAGATAAACCAAACAGTCGACCATTCTCCTACGGTATAAGTATTATTCCCGACCGTAAGTGGATGGGTGAAGGTATTGACTACAGCTTGAGCACCTAATGTCCCGATCGTAGCGCCAATACCGTTTGTCATCAAGAAGAATAATCCTTGTGCGCTTGAACGTAAGTTTTTGTCAGTTTCTTTATCAACGAATAATGAACCGCTGATATTGAAGAAATCAAATGCTACACCATATACTATCATTGATAAAACAAACATCCAGACACCACTGCCCGGATTACCCAAGCCGAATAGTCCGAAACGGAATACCCAAGCAAACATTGCGATAAGCATGACACGCTTAATACCAAAATGTTTCATTACGAATGGAATAAGCAGAATACAAAAAGTTTCGGACATTTGCGATAATGAGATCAATATGTTGGCATGGTTTACGCCGAATGTATCAGCATAGGCAGGACTATTTGCAAAGTGGAATAAAAAAGGATTGGCAAAACCGTTGGTTATCTGGAGTGATACACCCAGCAACATGGAAAATATAAAGAATATCGCCATCTTTTTTTGAGAAAACAACTTGAATGCTCTCAACCCTAAAGCATCGACAACACTTTTTGTCTTCTTGGCACGATCGATAGGACATGCCGGGAGAGAAAATGAATAGAGTCCTAATAATAAACCAAGGAAAGCTGCTACATAAAACTGATTTTGGTTGGATTGAAATCCCATTAAGTCCACGAACCACATGCAGCAAATGAAACCTACCGTACCAAACATTCGAATCGGAGGAAAGTCGCGAACTGTATCAAGTCCGGCTTTATCTAGAGCATTATATGCAACTGAATTGGATATGGCCAAAGTTGGCATGTAAAAAGCTACAGCCAATGAATAAAGCGTGAAAAATGGGGCAAAAGAGGTGGATGCACCATGTAGATAACCATAATAGCCCGTGAAAGCCATCAGTGAGGCCGAGATTATGTGGCAGATTCCCAACATCTTTTGTGCAGGTACCCATCTATCGGCTATAATACCTATAATGGCAGGCATAAATAGCGATACAATTCCTTGCATGGAATAAAACCAACCGATATTGCTCCCCAAACCGATATTACCGAGATAACGGCCCATCGAAGTAAGATATGCTCCCCACAAACCAATTTGCAGAAAGTTCATCACGATTAATCGTAACTTCATATTATTCATTGTGGTTCTTTGTTTTTTCAAGCTGCAAAGATAGTGCAAGACGAAGAGAATAAAAAAATAAATACAGATATTTTTTTGAGACAGGCACAAAAAAAATTGCTACCTATCACAGGCGGCAATCTTTATTAACCTTAAATCTAATACCATGAAAAACACAATGCAAATGTATAACTTTTATGTTTTACAACATAACAAAAGCGCGTAAAAATGAATTTGTTTATGATACATTAACAATGTGTCACTGTTATTAAAACTTTATGGGACGTTATTAAGGGCAATAAATAGTGCTTAAATAGGGCATACAAGATCAAATGACCGATATAAAAACATGAAAATTGTATTACTATGTTTTTCTCGCAATATTAAAATCTTTTTGCAGCAACATTAAAAATAAGGAGGAATGAAATATTAATCGGATATTTCGTTAAATTTGCGATATGATACGAATACAATATGATATTAATAATAGATGATGATAATGCCATACGCAGTTCGCTAAGTTTCATACTAAAGCATGCTCATTATACCGTTCAAAGCGCTGCTTCACCAATTGAGGCTGTTGAGGTTGTAAAGTCTATGATGCCCGATTTAATTATCATGGACATGAATTATACGCTTGCTACCGATGGGGAGGAAGGGCTGGCGCTTTTGAAGCAGATTAAAGGATTGGCTCCTGATGTACCAATTATATTAATGACGGCATGGGGCAGTATTCAACTGGCTGTTCGAGGTATGCAAGCCGGAGCATTCGATTTTATCACAAAACCATGGAATAATGCTGTGCTGATGCAGCATATCGAAACGGCATTACAACTCAATAAATCTTCCGATACCAGGTACGAAGCGGCAGAAAATATTTCTGTATTCAATCGCAGGAATATAATAGGTGAAAGTCCACAACTTATGGAAGTCCTAAATACCGTAGCTAGAATAGCTCGGACAGAAGCTTCGGTGTTGATTACAGGTGAGAGTGGAACCGGTAAAGAATTGATAGCAGAAGCTATTCATCAAAATAGTTTGCGCGCACAGAAACCTTTCGTTAAAGTGAATTTGGGAGGTATTTCGCAAACACTGTTCGAAAGCGAGATGTTTGGTCATAAGAAAGGAGCTTTTACAGATGCCATATCAGATCGTATCGGACGCTTTGAAATGGCCAATGGCGGTACGATATTTCTTGATGAGATAGGCGAACTTGATTTGTCGTGTCAAGTGAAACTGCTTCGTGTATTGCAGGAACAAACATTTGAACGTCTGGGCGAAAGTAGCCCGAGGCGGGTTGATGTTCGAATAGTATGTGCTACAAATGTCGATCTTAAAAAAATGATTAAAGAACGACGTTTTCGAGAAGATTTATTCTATTGTATCAATCTTATTACCATACAACTGCCTCCACTCTCGACTCGGTACAGGCCGCATTAGAGGATGTGGTGCAAATGAATGATTTGCGAGATATAATAGGTATTTGTATTGAGAGGTGCTATCGTATGAGTCACTTTATTACCAATTTCGCTAATGTAGTAAAGATTCCTGAGCCTGAGTTGCAAGAAGTGGATTTGAATGAAGAAATGGATAGTTGTAAAAGGTTTGCGGAGAATCTTTGCAATGAACACCGAATTGTGTTGCATTGGAAACCTTTTTCGTCTCCACTCCTTATAAAGGCGGATGCGCCATTGCTGGAACAAGTTATTCTGAATATTGTGAAAAACTCGGTAGAAAGTATAGGCGAAGATGGTAATATTTATATTAGTCTTTCCAATAATCCAATTCAACTCGAAATTGCTGATACCGGTAAGGGTATAGATAAAGAAACGGAGAATAAATTATTCACTCCATTCTTTTCTACAAAGCCCAATGGACAAGGACTTGGCCTTATTTTTATCCGAGAAGTGCTGACGCGTCATCATTGTGCTTTTTCGCTAAAAACGAATAGCGACGGAATGACCCGTTTCAAAATAAGGTTTGAGGCTCAATAGTCAAAGTTTAGATGGTCATTATTATACTATATTTATGGCATTGAGATAATAAATTTAGATATTCTCAATAATTAATTGTATTTTTGCACCGTCAATGAGTAGAATTATGGCAATAGATTATGGTAAAAAGCGCACGGGCATTGCGGTAACAGACCCTGCGCAGATTATCGCTAACGGACTAACAACGGTAGAGACAAATAAGCTATTCGAATTCATATCCAGCTACACCTCTAAGGAATCTGTTGAGAGATTTGTAGTGGGCAAGCCGAAACAAACAAATAACGAAGATTCGGAAAATATGAATCGGGTGCAACAGTTTGTTAATACATTGCGCAAAAGATACCCTGATATTCCGATAGAAATGATTGATGAACGTTTTACTTCTGTATTGGCACATCGCACGATGATAGATGGAGGACTGAAAAAGAAGGCTAGGCAAAATAAAGCATTAGTTGATGAAATCAGCGCGACTATCATTCTGCAATCTTATATGGAAAGTAACCATTTTTGATAATTGTTTAAAAATAAATATATTAATAAGTTATGATATTACCGATATATACATACGGTCAGCCTGTATTGAAAGAAGTTGCACAAGATATCACACCCGACTATCCTAACCTGCAAGAATTGATCGCTAATATGTTCGAAACATTGAGTGAGGCAGATGGAGTGGGATTGGCAGCGCCTCAGGTGGGATTGTCTATCCGAGTAGTTGTTATTGATTTGGATGTGGTTAAAGATGATGATCCCAAATTTAAGGACTTTCGTAAAGCCTATATCAATCCTCATATCATCGAGTTCGGCGAAGAACAAGTAGCAATGGAAGAGGGATGTCTCAGTCTGCCGGGGATACATGAAAATGTAAAGCGTAGTAAAAAAATCAAAGTTCAATATTTAGATGCCGATTTCAATCCGCATGAAGAAGTTGCTGATGGATATTTGGCGCGTGTCATGCAGCATGAGTTCGATCATTTGGATGGACATGTGTTTGTTGAACGGATATCTCCTCTGCGTAAACAAATAGTAAAGAACAAGCTTAATACGATGCTCAACGGTAGGGTTCATTGCAACTATCGCGTCAAAGTATTTAAAAGAAAATAAGAGTAGTTTCTCCAAAAAAAATCAAAAAAGGTAAAAACTTGGACGATAAACTTATATACATGACATAAAGATGTTACTTTTGTCTATTGATATATTAAGGCGTATCCGACAATGATGAAAAAGTTTTTATTATTTCTCTTATGGTGCCCCATATTCGCCATTGCTCAAATCAATACTGATAGGGTGATGATGATAGCTCGAAATGCGCTCTATTTTGAAGATTATGTTTTGTCTATTCAATATTTCAATCAGATAATCAATGCCAAACCTTATCTATATGAACCCTATTATTTTCGGGGTGTTGCTAAAATAAATCTGGATGATTATTCCGGCGCTGAATCTGATTGTAGTGAAGCGCTTCAACGCAATCCGTTTGTTGTAGGGGCTTACCAAATAAGAGGGCTGGCACGTATCAAACAAGGCAAACTTGATGGTGCCATTGAAGACTATAAGACTGCGCTAAAATATGATCCTGAAAATACGACTTTTTGGCACAATTTAACTCTCTGCCATTTACAGCAGAATGATTACAAATCTGCTAACGATGATCTTGATCATCTACTTGCTATTTCTCCAAAATACACTAAGGCTTTTATGATGCGGGGCGAGATAGCTTTGCATCAGAAAGATACGCTCAAGGCTGTGACCAATTATGATATGGCGATTGAATTGGATAAGTATGATCCTGATGCTTACATCGCAAGAGGTTCTATCAAGTTGGCCCAAAATAAATATAAAGATGCTGATAATGACTTGTCTGAAGCTATCAAACTGAATGGAAAGAACCCTGGTCTGTATATTAATCGGGCGTTGGCACGTTTTCATTTGAACAACTTGCGGGGGACAATGAATGATTATAATTTGGCTCTCGATTTAGATCCGAATAACTTTATTGCTCATTATAATAGAGGATTACTTCGGGCGCAAGTGGGTGATGACAATCGTGCGATAGAAGACTTTAACTTCGTGCTGAAGATAGATCCTTCCGATATGATGGCTACTTTTAATCGCGGATTGCTTCGGTCTCAGACGGGAGATTATCGCGGTGCCATACGCGACTATACCACTGTTATAAAGAAATATCCTAATTTTATAGTGGGTTATAGTCAACGTGCTGCTGCCAAGCGTAAAATAGGCGATAAAAACGGTGCGGAACTTGACGAATTCAAAATATTTAAGATGGAATTGGGGCAAGGTATTGTTCGTGGCAAGAGAGCTATTCCTCAGAAAACGAGGCGCAAGTCGGATAAGGATATAAACAATTATCAAAAGATTGTCATTGCGGACGAAGACGATGATTCGGGAGAGAAATACAAGAATGACTATCGAGGTAAAGTTCAGAATCGGAATGTAGCCATAAAACTCGAACCTATGTTTGCACTCACTTATTATGAGAAAGAAAGTCAAATGGCTCATCAAATACGTTATTATAAGTATATAGATCGGATTAACAGTACGAAATCTTTGCCTAAAAAACTATTGATAACCAATAACGAAACACCTCTTAATGAAGAGCAAGTCAAATTTCATTTTAAAGACATAGACGATAATACTTCTGTAATAGCCAAGAATGATAAAGATGCTATCGCACGCTTCAGTAGAGGGGTGGATTTCTATTTGGTACAAGATTTTGCAAGCGCTATAGCAGATTTTACTCAAGCCATTGTAAATAATGATAAGCTATTCCCTGCATATTATATGAGGGCAATAACTCGATTTAAAGAATTGGATTATAAAAAATCGGAAATAGAAAAAGAAGAGAATAATCAGAAGCAGAATAAAACAACGGCCGAATCTGAAATGAAAATGCAAATTTCAGAGTATGATATCGTAAAGAATGATTTCAATAAAGTTATCGAACTAGCTCCGGATTTTCAATATGGATATTATAACTTAGCCAATTTGCAAGCTTCGCTGAAAGACTATAAATCGGCCGTCGCTAACTATACCAAAGCGATAGCGCTCGATAAAAAATTTGCTGAAGCCTATTTTAATCGAGGCTTAACAAATATATACTTGGGTAATAACAAACAAGGTATCAGTGACTTGAGCAAAGCGGGCGAATTGGGTATTGCATCTGCATACAATATCATTAAACGCTTCATAGACAAAGCAAAATAACATTTTCTTGAAAAAAACTTATTTTGATAAAAGAATTCATTATTTTTGCACTTCACTAAACATGATAGTGATACATTCTGAAATTTAGTAATAATAATATAAGATGATAAAGATTACGTTTCCCGATAGCACTGTTCGAGAGTACAACGAAGGTGTTACCGGACTGCAAATCGCAGAAAGCATTAGCCCCCAATTGGCACGCGATGTGCTGGCTTGTGGAGTAAATGGAGAAGTTCAAGATTTATCTATCCCCATCAAAAGCGATTCATCCTTTGTACTTTATAAATGGGATGATCCTGAAGGTAAACATGCATTTTGGCACACAAGTTCGCACTTGCTTGCCGAGGCTCTTCAAGAATTATATCCTGGCATCCAATTCGGTATAGGTCCTGCTATTGAAAATGGCTTCTACTATGATGTAGATCCGGGTGAGATAGAACTAAAGGAAAGTGATCTGCCTGTTATTGAAAAGAAAATGGCCGAACTAGCAGCTAAAAAGGAAGAGCTGATTCGCAAAAATATAACAAAAGGTGATGCTCTAAAATTCTTTGAAGAAACAGGGCAGCATTATAAGACAGAGCTTATCAATGATCTTGAAGATGGGCACATCACTACTTATACTAATGGCTCTTTTACAGATCTATGTCGTGGTCCACACATTATAAGCACTGTTCCGATCAAAGCTATTAAGCTTTTGTCTATTGCCGGTGCTTATTGGCGTGGGCATGAAGACCGAAAGATGATGACTCGTATCTACGGTATTACTTTCCCGAAAAAGAAGATGCTCGATGAATATCTTGTGATGTTGGAGGAAGCTAAAAAACGTGATCATCGTAAGATCGGAAAAGAAATGAAACTTTTCATGTTCTCCGATCGTGTCGGCAAAGGTTTGCCTATGTGGTTGCCCAAAGGAACAACTCTTCGTCTGCAACTTGAGGAATTCTTGAAACGTATCCAGAAAAGATTTGGATACCTTCAAGTTATGACTCCCCATATTGGTAGTAAGAACCTCTATGTTACATCAGGACACTATGCCAAATATGGTAAAGACTCATTCCAGCCTATTCACACTCCCGAAGAAGGAGAGGAATATATGCTGAAGCCAATGAATTGCCCTCATCACTGCGAAGTGTATGCCTACGAACCTCATTCTTACAAAGACTTGCCACTTCGTATTGCAGAGTTCGGTACTGTCTATCGTTATGAGCAGAGTGGCGAACTTCATGGGTTGACCAGGGTGCGTGGCTTTACTCAAGATGATGCCCATATCTTCTGTCGTCCAGATCAGGTCAAAGATGAGTTCCTTCGCGTAATGGATATTATCAATATCATTTTCAAAGCACTTGGATTTGATAAATTTGAGGCACAGATCTCTTTGCGTGATAAAACCAATCATGATAAATATATCGGAAGCGACGAGAATTGGGAAAAGGCTGAGAATGCGATCATAGAGGCATGTAAGGAAAAAGGTCTGAATGCCAAGATAGAATATGGCGAAGCAGCTTTCTATGGACCGAAGCTCGACTTTATGGTTCGTGACGCAATCGGACGTAAGTGGCAGCTTGGAACTATTCAGGTTGATTACAATTTGCCTGAACGTTTTAACTTGGAATATACGGGCGAAGATAATAAGAAACATCGTCCGGTCATGATACACCGTGCACCGTTCGGATCTATGGAACGTTTTGTCGCTGTTTTGATAGAGCATACAGGTGGTAAGTTTCCTCTGTGGTTGACTCCTGTGCAAGTTGCAATTCTTCCTATCAGTGAAAAGTTTAACGGATATGCTCACAAAGTCCTCGAGTACTTCAATGTACAGGGTGTTCGTGCCGAAATAGATGACCGTAATGAGAAAATAGGAAGGAAAATTCGTGATAATGAACTTCAACGTATTCCTTATATGCTTGTTGTTGGCGAAAAAGAGGCTGAAAATGGTGAAGTCGCAGTTCGTAAGCAAGGAGAAGGCGACAAGGGTACGATGAAATTTGAAGATTTTGCTAAAAAAGTTGACGAAGAAGTACAAAGTATGATAAATAAATGGTAACTTTGCAGCCAATTATAAAATGCGGCATTCTCAAAAGGAATGTCGCAGAAAATAAAGCAAATAACAATTGAATAAATTAATTTGGAAACAAACAATACATTAAAGAAAGCAAGTAACGGTATTAATACATGAGGAACGATAATCTGAAAGGCCAATATAGAGTAAACGAGCAGATACATGCTCGTGAGGTACGGATAGTAGGTGAGGGTATAGAATCACAGGTATATCCTCTTTATCAAGCTCTCAAAATTGCTGAAGAGCATGAATTGGATTTAGTGGAAATCTCACCAAATGCGCAACCACCTGTCTGCAGAATAATCGATTATTCCAAATTTCTTTATCAGTTGAAGAAAAAGCAGAAGGAGCAAAAGGCAAAGCAGGTGAAAGTTGAAGTCAAGGAAATTCGTTTTGGTCCACAAACCGATGCTCATGACTATAATTTTAAACTGAAACATGCCATAGGCTTCTTGGAAGAAGGTAATAAGGTTAAAGCCTATGTGTTCTTTAAAGGACGTTCTATTTTATTTAAAGAACAAGGTGAAGTGTTACTTTTGAGATTTGCCAGTGAATTGGAAGAATATGCCAGGGTAGACCAAATGCCTGTTTTAGAAGGAAAGCGAATGACTATATTTCTTTCTCCAAAAAAACGGGATGTTGTGAAAAAGAAGGTAGAAGCTCCGACTGTTGCAAAAAAGAAGGCTGCTGAAAACGGTCCTGAAGTACAAAAGCAAGAACCGTCGCAGCAAGTTGAAGAAAAAAAGGAAGATAATGAGTAACGTGCGGGTATAGTACGTTGCCATGCTTAATAATAAATTAATTTAATAACAAAATGCCAAAGATCAAAACTAACTCCGGTGCCAAAAAAAGATTCGCTCTTACCGGAACAGGTAAAATCAAAAGAAAGCACGCTTATCACAGTCATATTCTGACGAAGAAGACTAAGAAGCAGAAAAGAAACCTTTGCTTGGGTGCAATTGTTGATTCAACAAATGTAAAACAAGTAAGAGAACTCCTAAATCTGCGTTAAGCGCTATCTTTTAAGGGATTATTTTAAAGTATTAACCGAATGTCTTTAGCTAAAAAGTTCGCATGAGGCGACGCTAACATTCAAAAAGTATTAAAACTATGCCAAGATCAGTAAATCATGTTGCCTCGAGGGCAAGAAGAAAGAAAATTTTAAAGTTAACAAGAGGTTACTTTGGTGCTCGTAAAAACGTTTGGACCGTTGCCAAGAATACTTGGGAAAAAGGTTTGACGTATGCTTTCCGTGACCGTCGTAACAAAAAGAGAAGCTTCCGTGCTTTGTGGATTCAGCGTATCAATGCTGCCGCTCGTTTGGAAGGCATGTCTTATTCCAAGTTGATGGGTAACTTGCACAAAGCAGGTATTGAAATCAACCGCAAAGTGTTAGCCGATTTAGCTGTCAACAATCCCGAAGCTTTCAAAGCCGTGGTTGAAAAAGTAAAATAAACAGCTTAAATTATAGCAGCAAATAAAAAGAGTATCACTTCTTTAGGTGATACTTTTTTTTGTTTAATACCCTTACTTGTAGTCTAAAATAATGATATAAATTAGGCGATAGAAAGGCTTCAGAGCCAAATAAAAGTTGTAATTTGCAATAAAAAAGAACCGAAAATTTGCTTATGTAAAATATAAGGCTTATATTTGCTGTGAAGAAAAGAAATTAGGCCGCACTGGTTGGATCGGGAAACTCATCAATTATATCGAAATACCGAGACAAGCTTTCGTTACCAATGGCGGGCCACATCCTTCGGGACAACTTTAAGTCGGTGGATTACAAAGGTGGCGGGCACTCAAATCATGTCATTCGGAGTTTCATCACATCATTGGTGCGGCCTTTCTTTTTTCTATATAGCCTGTCTTATGATTATATCTCAGAGAAAGGTTATTTTCCTTAACTACTATTGTTTGTGAGATAAACCAAATTATGGGCTTTATCATACTAAAATATATGAAAACTTAAAATGTTTTTGTATTGATGCCGTTTGCAACTCATTCTCGAGAGGCGCAAGAGAGAGACGGTATAAAAAAAGTATACATTACTTATCGCAGTAACATGGGGTTGTCTTTTTGCAAAGTGAAATGAAGCTACGGCCGTCGACATTGTCGTATGTTAGTTTTTTCGGTAACGTCCTTAAGTTTTCGGAAAAACTAACATACGACAACATTTTTAGGAGCATATGACGTTTTGGAAGGATAAAGACAATACCGATTTGTTGAAGTCGTCGGTTCTTACCGATACTTAAAGACACCTCGTGTAGATATGTAAAACCCTGTTTTTTCTATTTTAGTTACGAAAACGTTTCTGTCACCGTTACTGACTGTATATCAGACTCATACGTGCACACGACACCAAAATGGGACACGAAAAGCATGTTTTCTCGCAGAGAATCAATGTGTTATGATTTCTCTCAAATGTGCCCTGATAATGGGCGATACAAGGGGGTACTGAAAGTTGGCGTGTGAGAATTCTTTTTCTAGCCTCGTTTTCAGGAGTGAATATGGAGAGCAATACTGATACTATTTTAACCATATCGAAGTGATACTTTCAAATGCGCGGAATTGACACTTAGTTTCCGAAAAATGATAACGACGAACATAAAAAATCATAAGGACGAAACTAAAAGTTTGTAACTAGAAACATTTATTTTCATCCTTATGAATTTCTCGCTGTCTATCAATGATTTGCATGCCAAATACTTGTGTGCTGTTCTTGTTCGAGTTGCATTCGAGCAATCAAGCAGTAGCTAAAATAGTGCCTACAAGGGTTCCTCGATTAGGTTAGGATAAGAAAATATCAGAATTCTGGGAAATATTCATCTTAGAAAACGTTCCGAAAAAATAGATTGCATGCAAAGGTTTGTATCGTACTTGCTTTAGTGTCAATGGGGTGAGCACTACAGCTGTTTGCATCGAGTAAAACAATGTTTAAATGACTGTTTGTACGATCTTTTCTGTTGAACAAATAAATGTTTTACGTCTTTTAGCATCTTGCCAATATAAATATAAGCTCTTCTAAACAATGCTTAATCCCTTAATTTTTGTTGGTAAGCCAATATACTTTCCTGATAAGCCATTTTGACGGTTTCGACAGTCTCGTCAGAGTGATAGAATGGCATTCTTTCATAGTCAAAAAGGTCCTCTTTCTTTGCTGTCCTGAGGGTAGAATGCAGCAATATTATTCTATTATTCTTTCGATTAGTTCGAATTTAAATATTAACCAAAATAAATAGTTTTATTTTTGCGAATGGTCTGTGCTTACACTATCTTTGCAATACAAAAAAATCAAATCACGCTATTATGGGAACAATAAAGTGTATCGGTGTTTTGACTTCTGGAGGTGATGCTCCAGGAATGAATGCAGCTATTCGTGCTGTGACACGTGCTGCCATTTATCATGGACTTCAAGTAAAAGCTGTATATCGGGGCTATCACGGGTTAGTAACAGGCGAAATCTCTGAATTTAAGAGTGAAAATGTAAGCAATATCATTCAATTGGGTGGCACAATTTTGAAAACTGCTCGTTGCAAAGAGTTTACCACTCCTGAAGGAAGAAAAGTCGCTTATGAAAATATGCAAAAAGAAGGCATTGATGCGTTGGTTATAATAGGCGGTGATGGTTCATTGACTGGCGCCCGTATCTTTGCTCAAGAATATGATGTTCCGTGTATTGGTTTACCGGGTACGATTGATAACGATTTATTTGGAACTGATACAACAATTGGTTATGATACGGCTCTCAATACGATTCTTGAGGCTGTAGATAAAATCCGCGATACGGCAACTTCTCATGAACGGCTTTTCTTTATTGAAGTTATGGGACGAGATGCCGGCTTCTTGGCCATTAATGGTGCTATAGCTTCGGGGGCCGAAGCTGCTATAATTCCAGAGGTTAGTACAGAAGTTGATCAGCTGGAAGAATTCATAAAGAATGGTTTCCGTAAGTCGAAAAATAGTAGTATCGTACTCGTGGCCGAAAGTGAATTGACCGGTGGAGCGATGCATTATGCCGAACGTGTGAAAAAGGAATATCCACAGTACGAAGTTCGTGTTACGATTCTTGGTCATTTGCAGCGTGGCGGTAGTCCTACTGCACACGATCGTATTCTTGCTAGTCGCTTAGGTGCAGCTGCTATTGATGCACTGCTCGAGGATCAACGTAATGTGATGATCGGTATTGAAAATGATGAGATTGTTTACGTTCCGTTTAGCAAAGCTATAAAGAATGATAAGCCTTTGAAGCCCGAACTTATTAATGTTCTCCACGAATTATCGATATAGTATAAAAGATATTTATGATGTGATACCGTATCAAAACAATTTGTTTCTGATGCGGTATTCTTTTTTGTTAAGTCTACCTATATTCTTATTATATGAAATTGGAATGAGAATATATGTAAAGAAAACTGTTATGGTGATTGCTTGTCGATTCTTTGAGCATTATAAATAAATTCAAAGTGTTTTACTACACGGAAAAAACTAACGTATGTCGTAGCCATAACTTCCGTATGTTACTGCGGTAACTAACGGAAGTTGTTAGGATAACTAACGTTAGTTTTATCAACAACATCCGTTAGTTATGGCGGTGACATACGGTTGATTTTTTTTAAATTAAAAAAAGGTCGAAAATAGTGACAGAACTGGTAATATTACCTCTTGTAAATCTTTTGCTTGAATTCTTAATTGTTGTCTTCTTTTGTTATCTTTTTTCGTGTATGGATTCGAAAGGTTAGAATGTTGCAGTACCTTTGTGCCCCTCTTCTTCTGCCAATTCGATGACTTCCAAGTTGCTGAAGTTTCCATCACCGATATCGAAGCGGACTAATGTGCGCACCTGATGAAAACCTTGGATGCCTGCTGCTCCCGGATTAATGTGGAGCATACCCAATGTTTTATCGTATTTCACTTTTAATATGTGCGAGTGTCCACTAATAAATAGTTTTGGTGGACGAATAAATAGCGAATTGCGAATGGAAGGGTCGTAGTTTCCGGGATATCCTCCTATATGTTTGATGATAACTTCTGTATTTTCTACAACGAAACGATTGATTTGTGGATACAATGCTCTTATCTCCAATCCATCACAGTTGCCATATACAGCTCGGAAGGGGCGAAAATTTGCTAACCTTTGAGCAACGGCAAGTGAACCGATGTCTCCGGCATGCCATATTTCGTCGCACTCTTTAAAATATTGAAGATATCTGTCGTCCCACCACGCATGTGTGTCAGAAAGTAATCCTATTCGTTTCATTCATGTCATTTGTTTGTGTTGGCAAAAATACGAAAATATTGTCTTGGTATGAACTTATTTTAAATATTATCTTTATTTTTGTGGAGATAAATACCTTTTATGCTGTGGATACTGTGGAAGATAAATACGAATACTTTAAGCGCGACATCAGTTGGCTATCATTCAATTTTCGGGTCCTTCTGGAGGCTGATGATGACACTTTGCCGCTCTATGAGAGAATCAAATTCATCTCGATTTATTCTTCTAATTTAGAAGAATTCTATCGGGTGCGTGTGGCTGATCATCGAGCCGCAGCTTCGGGAGTGTTGCGCAATGATGAATATTCTATTCAGTCTTCTTCAGAATTGGTAGAAGAGATAAATGCAGAGGTCAACAGGCAATTGGATGTCCGAACGAAAATATATAGGACGAAGATTATTCCGGCTTTGGCTGCCAATCATATTTATTTCAATCAGACACCTTTGGTTGTGCCAGAACATCACGATTTTATTCAAAGTTATTTTAGGGAAGAAGTGTTTCCTTACTTACAGCCTGTACCCGTCTCTTCGGGTGTGAAATCGTTCTTACAGGACAATCGTATTTATCTTGCTGTAAGATTGAAGCATGAATCTGATTTATTTTATTTTGTTATTAAACTGCCTCATGCTTCAGAAGTGTCACGCTTTGTTGAATTGCCTCGGATAGGTGGCAATTACTATCTGATGTATTTGGATGATGTGATAGTGGCCAATCTTGCGCAAATCTTTCCTGGATATGAAATAGATTCGGTATATAGTATCAAAATATCGAGAGATGCCGATATCATGATAAGAGATACGGATAGCAAAGACTTGTTGCTGGCTGATATTAAATCGAAAGTTAAGAAAAGAAAAATCGGGGCGGTTTGTCGTTTTGTATACGACCGTTCGATGCCTGTTGATTTCTTACACTATCTGATGGGGGCTTTCAATATAGATCAAAGTGAACTTGTTTATGGTGAAAGTCATCTCAATTTGGAAGATTTGTCAGCTTTGCCCAATCCGAATAAAAAAATGCAGATTAGTCACAACTTTCAGCCTATGAGACTGAATTGCTTGAACCGCAAACAATCGGTATTCGACTATGTGTCTATTCATGATCTGCTGATTTATTTTCCTTATTTTTCCTTCGATCATTTTATACATTTTCTTTCCGAGGCCGCTCATGACCCTTATACCGAAGAGATACTATTAACGCAATATCGGGTAGCCGAAAATTCGGCTGTTATTGATAGTTTGATAGAAGCTTCTAATAATGGAAAGAAAGTAACGGTTTTTGTTGAATTGAAAGCTCGTTTTGATGAGGTGAATAATATTGAAACGTCTGAGAAAATGCATAAGTCAGGAATTAATATCGTATTCAGTATGCCTAATCTAAAGGTTCATGCAAAAGTAGCTTTAGTAAAGAGGCAGAAGAAGGATGTATTGGGACGTTCTCTCTGTGACTTTTCGTATGTTGGAACTGGAAATTTTAATGAAGTGACTGCCCATACTTATTCTGATATTGGATTGTTTACTTCAGATCGTAATATTGCAACCGAATTGTATGATCTATTCAATTTCCTTTCAGGATCTCAGCGTCCTATATTCTGCCATTTGCTGGTGGCGCAATTCAATCTGGTCGATCAGATAACAAGAATGATAAAGCGAGAAATAGCCTTTGCCGATGCCGGAAAGGTTGGACGAATGGTTATTAAGCTAAATGCATTGCAAGATCCTCGTATGATAGACTTGTTGTACGAAGCTTCTGAACATGGAGTCAGGATCGATCTTATTATACGGGGAATATGCTGTCTTATCCCTGGCCGTTCTTATAGTAAAAACATTACTGTAACTCGTATTGTAGATTCTTTCTTAGAACATGCACGGGTTTGGTATTTTGCCAATAATGGCGATCCTGAAATTTATTTAGGTTCGCCCGATTGGATGCGGCGAAATTTATATCGCCGCATAGAGGTTGTGGTTCCTATTAAAGATACTAATTCGAAAAAGGAATTGATAGATATGCTTCATCTACAATTGGCCGATAACCAGAAAGCTTGTTGGATAGACGGGAACCTTCGCAATATATTCAAGCGAAATTTTTATGCTATTCCCGTCAGAGCCCAATATGATTTTTATAATTATCTTAAAGAAAAGAAAGCTGCTTATTCTACATAAAGTACCAGCCCTTTGAGATATTCACCTTCTGGATGATAAATATTGATAGGATGGTCTGCCGGTTGTGTCAGTTGGTGTAGAATACGTACTTTACGTTTTGCTGACGCTGCAGCAGTGAAAACAGCAGTGCGAAAGTTATCTTTAGTAACTACCTGAGAGCAAGAAAAGGTGAATAAAATTCCACCTGGTTTAATTTTCTCAAATGCTTTTGCATTCAACTTTCGATAACCTTGTAGGGCATTGCGTAATGCATCTTTGTGTTTGGCAAATGCAGGTGGATCAAGAATAATTAAATCGTAACGGTCGCCCATTCTGTCGAGAAATTTAAATGCGTCTTCGGCATAAGCAGCATGTCTCTTTTCGTTAGGGAAATTTAGTGCTACATTTTGGTTGGTCAATTCTATCGCTTTTGCTGAGCTATCTACAGAGTCTACCGATAGAGCTCCACCACGTAGAGCATATACAGAAAATCCTCCAGTGTAGCAAAACATGTTTAATACATTGCGGCCTTCTGCATATTTCCCTAATAGAGAACGATTCTCACGTTGATCGACAAAAAAACCTGTTTTTTGTCCTTTCAGCCAATCGACATGGAACTTCAGACCATATTCCATTGCTATATTGTTATCGCTGCCTCCTATCAAAAAACCATTTTCGGGGAATAAATCGGCTTTAAATGGTAATGTTGTTTCCGATTTGTAATATACATTGTCTAGATGGCCTTTCATTACTTCTATTAATGCTTTTGCAATATCCATTCTCGAAAAGTGCATACCTGGAGAGTGAGCTTGCATGACTGCTGTCTTATCATATATATCGATAATCAGGCCCGATAAATTATCTCCTTCACCATGTACTAGGCGATAAGTATTATTGCTAGGGGCGGTTGCAATACCAATACTTTTGCGCATTGTATAGGCTATCTCGAGTCGTTTTTTCCAGAAACAATAATCGATCGTCTCTTGTTGAAAAGACAATACTCGAATGGCGATACTACCTATCTGGTAATGTCCTACGGCAATGAAGTCTTTTCTTGATGTATATACTTCTACAATTTCACCTTCTTCCGGTTGTCCGTTTTCGAAACTGGCAATGGCGCCTGAAAATATCCAAGGATGAAATCTTTGCAACGACTCTTCTTTCTTTGGCTTTAGAAATACTCTGTGCATTATTGTCTGATTATAATGAAATTATGATAATTTTTCTTGATTCAGGGATTGTTCTTCTTGAAGTTCCGGCTCCAAATCGTAGTTGGATGTCCGCTTTAGTAGAATTAACCGCCTATATACTTGAATACATGCCCAGGCATCAATAGCAGCATATATTTTTTGCTTGTCGCTCAGTATTTCGGCTTCCCAATTTGAAAGCCGTTGAGACTTTGAAATCTTTTCACCAAAGAGAATGGCATATATTTTTTGTAGACTCAATTCTTTGATGCCTAGCTGGGGAATCAAGTCTTGTAGTTCGATACAGTTTTGTTGATTGAAAGAGGCTCTTTTGTGCAACATCATAAAATCATCGTGTAGCGAAAGTCCCACTTTAATGATATGGTTGTCTTCGAGTAATGAAATGAGTGCTGGCGGTAGACCTATCATATTGAGACGAAACAGAAAGCAACTGTTGTCCGTCGAAATTTGTAGTAATGCTACTTTATGTGTCTGTCCTTTACTAAACGAAGGACGTGTCTCGCTATCTATACCAAGCATCGGGAATGTTTTCAGATAAGTGACCGCTTTGATAGCCTCTTCTTCGGTCTGAATTACTATTATTCGACCGTCGAAGGTGGTAATCGGCATTTTCTGAATTTCTTCTTTTGTAATTTTCCTCTTTAAAACCATATTGACCTTTTTATTCTTCATGGTGGTGATGGCAATCTACGCCTTCATTGTTGTGACCTTCCTCTTGGTCATCGTAATATAAATCTTCTTTATTGTAAATTTCTTCTTCACTCAGATTTTCTCCTTGGTCATCATCAGCATACATGATGTAGTGAAGAGTGCGCAGAACGCTAAGGAGCTTCGGCCCCCATACCATTTTGAAATTTTCTTCACATTTAGCCAATGCGTCATTCATCGTCTCGTTTAAACCAAGCTTGAAAACAAAAACGAAATCTTTAATATCCTGGTAGATATCCGCTAAGTCTTCAGATACACTTTTTCTTAAAGGTTCGTCGCTATATTCTAATTCCGTGACAAAAGAATCGAGATAGTCATCTTTTTCACCCATAATTCCTGCGATAGCTATGCGCTGTACTTCGTAAATGTCTTCTGTTACGTAGCACTCCAATTCATCTACTCCTAAAGTAGTACAAGGAGGAAGTAATGTCGCTTTAACATATAGGAGTGGCAATATTTTGATAGCGGTGTCAATGAATTTATGGCGATCGGAACCATCTATGGATTGTTCTAAAAAATGGCAATAGCCCACAGCCACAGTAACGAATTCAATAACGTTTTGGTCAAAAATAGTTGTGCTCTCTTTTTTCATTTCTCTACGATTTGAAATGCAAAGTTAAGAAAAAGTTGCGGGCGCACCAATGAAATTCTTTTTTTTACTAAATTTGCAGATTGAAAAATATAAATAGAATAGATGGGAATATCTAATAGTACTGTAGGAAAATATAAAGACTTGTTTAAGAGCGATACGATTTGCTTCGTCATCGGTCTCATATTCATGCTCTTTACAATATACTTATTTTTGGCTCTAACCTCATTCTTCTTTACCGGTGCTGCCGATCAAGGGCTGATCGAAGCGATTGCGAGAGGAGATAAGGCCATTAAGGCATCTCAATTCCAAAATTATGTGGGTGAGCAAGGAGCTGTTATTTCCAATTATATGATAAACGAATGTTTCGGAGCTGCTTCATATCTTATATTGATATTCTTGGGAGTTTGCGGCTTTCGGTTGATGGGCATTCGTCAGTTTTGTGTGTGGAGATGGTTTATCATATGTTCTCTTCTTACGATATGGACTTCTGTCTTTTTAGCATTTGTTACTATAAATCTTTCTGATTCATATATTTATTGGGGAGGATTGCATGGATACCATGTAAGTTCTTGGCTTATTTCTCAGGTCGGATATCCTGGTGTATGGCTTTTATTAGTTTTTACAGCCATCTGCTTTTTGATATATGCCAGTTCTAGAACGATTATATGGATTCGTTCTATACTTTCGTTTAAAAAGATGCACCAAGCTGCTAATGATAATAGTGTTGAGGAAGGTTATTTTTCAGATTTTGTAGGAAAGGATGCAGAAGAGAATGTTCATGCAGCTGTAGTAAATAACAAGCAAATATCTAAAGTACATCAAGAAGATGATGATTTGTTTTCTGATGTAATCGATAATGATGATGATACGACAGCTAATAGCGATCAAATAACGTTAGAATATGAGAATCCAGCTCCTTCGGCAGTTGTCGTATCTCCATTGGTGAACGAAGAAGATACAGAAGAAGATGAAAGTGAAAATTATCAGTCTGTAGAAAAGGAACCTTATAATCCGAAGCTTGATCTTGAAAGTTATAAATTCCCTACAGTCGACTTGATGAAGTATTATGATAGTGAACCTACCATAGACAAAGAAGAACAGGAGGCTAATAAAAATAAAATCATTAAGACGTTAAGTAGTTTCGGTATTGGTATTAGTAGCATTCGTGCTACTGTCGGCCCAACGGTTACGCTCTATGAGATAACTCCTCAACAAGGTATTCGTATCTCTAAAATACGTGGACTTGAAAGTGATTTGGCTTTGAGCCTTTCAGCTATGGGTATCCGTATTATTGCTCCGATCCCGGGAAAAGGAACCATTGGTATAGAAGTTCCGAATTCAAAACCGAAAATTGTATCAGGACAGTCTATTATAGGTAGCCCGAAGTTTCAGGAATCTACTTACGATTTGCCTATTGCTTTGGGGAAGACTATTACGAATGAAGTCTTTATGATTGATCTTTGTAAAATGCCGCATGTGCTGGTCGCTGGTGCTACAGGTCAAGGAAAGTCTGTTGGGTTGAATACGATTATAGCCTGTTTGCTTTATAAAAAACACCCTGCCGAATTGAAATTTGTCTTGGTAGATCCTAAGATGGTAGAGTTCAGTATTTATTCTGTCATAGAGAATCATTATCTTGCTGAGCTCCCCGAAGGTGGAATGCCTATTATTACGGATGTGAAAAAGGTTGTTCAGACCTTACAATCATTGTGCGTAGAAATGGATAATCGTTATACACTGTTGATGAAAGCTCATGTACGTAATATAAAAGAATATAATGCGAAATTCATTAATCGTCGTTTGAATCCAGAGAAAGGACATAAATTCTTGCCTTATATTGTTGTTGTCATTGATGAATATGGTGATCTTATAATGACAGCCGGCAAAGATATTGAGTTGCCTATTGCTCGAATTGCTCAAAAGGCTCGTGCCGTGGGAATACATATGATTATTGCAACCCAACGTCCTACGACCAATATTATTACTGGTACTATAAAAGCCAATTTCCCAGCGCGTATAGCTTTTCGTGTCACAACAGCTATCGATTCGCGAACTATTCTTGATCGTACGGGAGCTAATCAACTGATAGGGCGTGGTGATATGTTGTTTTTGCAAGGGGCCGATCCTGTTCGTGTTCAATGCGCTTTTATTGATACTCCGGAGATAGAGCGTATAACTCAGTTCATTTCTGAACAGCAAGGTTATCCTACTCCTTACTATTTACCTGAATATGTTGATGAAAACGGAGGCACTTCAGAATTGGGCGATATCGATATGGATAAATTAGATCCGTTATTTGAAAAGGCGGCACATCTATTGGTGTCTATTCAACAAGGTTCGACGTCTAAAATACAACGGGAGTTCTCTATCGGTTATAATCGTGCTGGGCGAATAATGGATCAATTGGAAAAGGCTGGTGTCGTAGGCCCTAGTGAGGGGAGTAAGGCTCGTGAGGTGTTGTTTAAAGATGGCTTAATGTTAGATGAATTTTTGAAAAACTATTTATAGTATTTTATTTATTAAAAAAAACAATGAAAAGAATTTTATTTTTAGTAGTAGCTACTTTGTTTGCATTATCTGCTTTCCCTCAAAAGGATGGCGATGCAAAAGCTTTACTTGACCGTACTTATAGCGCTTTTCGCAACGCTAGTGGCATTAAAGCAAAATATAGTATGTCGGTTGTTAAAGGCGGTAAAAGTCTGGCGGCTTCACGTGGTTCTATTATGTTGAAGGGTACTAAATTTATTTTGAAAACTCCGGTTAGTACTATCTGGTTTGACGGTAAGACTCAATGGAACTATATCTATAAGAATCAAGAAGTGAATATCAGCCATCCTACAGCGACAGAGTTGCAGAACATTAATCCTTATTATATTCTTTCTATGTACCAGAAAGGATTCAACTATAAGTTGGGCACATCTAAATCTGGAGGTCAAGAGATTATATTGACGGCACAAAATTCAAAATCTACTATTACTCATATATCACTTATTATCACATCTAAAGATACCCCCAAGTCTATTACCATTACTCGTCGTGATGGAAGCCGTACGATATTAAATGTGTCTGGCTATCAGGCGGGTGCCGACTTTAGCGATTCGATGTTTGCTTTTAATAAGAAGAAATACCCTAAAGTAGAAGTCGTAGACCTACGTTAATATGAATCTAAATATGGAACAAAAAGTAATTAAATGTTTAATTATCGGTTCGGGTCCTGCAGGTTATACGGCGGCAATATATGCTGCGCGTGCCAATCTTCTTCCCGTGCTTTATGAGGGCGTTCAGCCCGGTGGACAACTTACAACAACCGGCGTTTTAGAAAATTTCCCAGGCTTTCCTGACGGAATAGATGGTCAACAGTTTATGGATGATATGCGCAACCAGGCATCCCGTTTCGGAACGGAAGTATATAATGGTGTTGTCACATCTGTCGACTTTAGTCAAGCTCCTTATCGTGTGACTATAGATGGTGAGAAGGAACTGCTTGCTCATACAGTTATTATTTCTACTGGAGCTTCTGCAAAATATCTGGGGCTTGAAGACGAAAAAAAATATGCCGGTATGGGTGTAAGTGCATGTGCTACTTGTGATGGATTTTTCTATCGTAAGAAAGTAGTAGCTGTAGTAGGTGGTGGGGATACTGCTTGTGAAGAAGCTTCATATTTATCCGGCTTAGCATCGAAAGTCTATTTGGTTGTTCGCAAATCTTTCTTGCGTGCTTCTCAGATTATGAAAGATCGTGTGATGAAGAATGAAAAAATAGAAGTGCTTTTCGAACATAATGCTACAGGGCTTTATGGCGAGAATGGTGTTGAGGGTGTCCATCTTGTAAAACGTAAAGGAGAGTCGGACGAGTCACATTATGATTTGCCTATCGATGGCTTTTTTCTTGCTATTGGGCATACACCAAATTCGGGTGTTTTTAAACCATATCTTGAAACAGACGAAGTGGGCTATATTTTGACCGAACCGGATAGTCCAAAAACTAAAGTTCCAGGTGTATATGCCGCTGGCGATGTTGCAGATCCTCATTATCGTCAGGCTGTTACGGCTGCTGCTAGTGGTTGTAAAGCTGCTATTTTGGCGGAGCGCTATTTGCTTGAGCACAACTTACATTAGAATTGCAATAAGCACTTAAATAGTATAAAAAGCATCCGTATGTGCTACATTATTGTAGCCGTGGTTCGGGTGCTTTTTTACATTTACTTCAAAGCTTTTCAAATATTGAATTGAATTGGAAAAAAAAGCTTTTAAATGGTTTTTAATCAGATTTTATTCTTATATTTGTGCTAAATAACAGCACTTTATAACATACATGGTTAAGTTGAATATTTCGAATATTGATGTATCTGAAAGGTTGTCAGATTTATATGCTCCGTTAACTCTCGAACAAAGAAAACTGTTGAACGAGAACTATACGTTGCAATCTTTAAAGAAAAATGAAATGATATATTGTGAGGGAGATAATCCTGAACAACTTTTTTGTTTACTAAGTGGTAAAGTGAAAATATATAAAGATGGAGTAGGAGGGCGAAGTCAAATAATTCGAATGATAAAATCTTCCGGTTATTTTGGTTATCGGGCCCATTTTGCTCATGAAGATTATGTTACGGCTGCTGCAGCTTTTGAGCCTTCGGTAATGTGTTCGTTTCCTATCAAAATTATTGATCAGCTAATTCTAAAAAATGCCGAATTAGGTGGCTTCTTTATTCGTCAATTATCAATTGATTTGGGTGTCGCTGATCGCCGTACGGTTAATCTTACTCAAAAACATATCCGTGGGCGTTTGGCCGAATCATTACTTTTCCTAAAAGATAGTTATGGGCTTGAAGAAGATGGATGTACATTAAGTATCTATCTCTCTCGTGAAGATTTGGCTAACCTTTCCAATATGACTACTTCAAATGCTATACGTACTCTTTCGAATTTTTCTACAGAGCATCTGATAGCTATTGATGGTCGTAAGATTAAACTGATCGATGAAGAGCACCTTCGTAAAATTTCTAAAATAGGATAAACTTTTTTATTGGAAATTTTGTTCTGAAGTCAATATTATATAATGCCTGAAAAGTCAACAAAATTTAGTGCTCTATAATCATATTGTTCATCAGATTCACCTCGGAAAAGTTCCGAAAAACGGTTTTGTGTAGTTTCGTTGCGTCAGTTTAAGGCTGCGTCAATGTGTACCATATAAATACTCAGATGATTAATAGGCTTCTTATACCGATATATAGAATTTTTTGAATTTTGTAAATATCGATTTAGATCAAGAATATATTTTTATATAATTACCCTCGTTACGATGTAGTAGCGAGGGTAATATATGTATAGAGCTTTGATATACTCTCTTATATTTAAGATTATTCAGTAGAGGCTAGTATTACGACACGATTCCAATCGTTTGTATTAATAAACGGTTGCTCTGTGTCGCCTTTGGCTTCTGTCGTGATATTGTTGGAGTCAATTCCATATTCTTGAAGGGCTTTAGAAACGACTTCAGCACGATCTTGTGAAAGTTTCATATTGCGTTCAGGAGAACCTGTGCCTTTGTCGGCATAACCAATGATCGTTACTTTCTGACCGTTAGCTTTGATGCCATTGGCAAAATTGTAAAGAGCTGCTTTTTGATTTTCTTCTATTATAGATTTTCCGATTTTGAAGATAATCACGGCTGGACTTGTTTTAGTAACGATTTGGGTATTGGTTTGCGGAGTCGGTTGATTTTTCAATTGGTTTTGCAGGTTCTCTATTTCCTGGCGTTGAGCATTTATCTTGTCGTTCAATGCTGAGATGGTAGAAGGATCTACTGCACTGAGGACTTTGAAACCTCTTGTTGGAAATTTATAAGTGAAACCGGCTAGAATATTCAAACGTACATCATATTTCCGATGACTAACTATTCCATTGAAGTTATCCGTATCAAAGTTTGCATTGGTTTCAATATTAAAATTCCATGCTTCACACAATCTGAAATTACCTTGTAAGCCAAAACGAGGAGACAGGGTTCTTGTATGTCCTACTTCCGGTCCTTTACTATCAGCATCTCTCTTGAGACCATATTCAAAACCTAATCCCATAATGCCAACCAGATTAAATACCCGATTTTCTTTATATTGTCCAAAGATGTTGGTAAAATTGAATAATGCATCTAAATTACCCCCAATGAAACTTGTATGGTAGTAATCATTGATACTCTTTGTAATATATTTATTTCTGGCCTGACCAGCTGTAAATTGGATACGGGCGCCAACTTCTGGTGAGAAATATTTACCGACTCCGATCGTTACGACCGGGCTCAAAAGTTTCATGATGTTAGCACGTTCATAATTGTCAGAGACGTTCTCTGATACACCTCCTTGTAGCTGGATAAACCAGTTGTCCCAAAAACCATATTGTTTAATGGCTTTTTCTGCTGTTTGAGCGAATGTGGATGTAACAAATAAGAGTGCTACAACCGAAAGTAAAAACTTCTTCATAATCTTTTTGTTTAAAAGTATACAACTCGATAAATTTATTTCAATTCTATGATCTCGGTTAATATTTTGTCCTATAGTAAGTTGTAGTAGAAGTTTGATAGTACAAATATAAAGTATAATTTTCATATTCCAAAAAAAATGTCAAAAAAGTGAATTCGTTTTATCTATTATTTTATTGTCATTTTATTTAGTTTACGTGATTGTTGATAGATTGGCAAATTGTTATTTATTCGTATTTAAAAGTAGTAATTGGTTTGTAATATTGAAAAAAACATTCTTTTTGTTTGGATGATAATAATAAATGGTTTACCTTTGCCTCGTAAAAATAAAAAAGATGGCATTAAGCTTTGTATATATGATCAATCTGGCAGTCCTGCTGCACATTATTATTATTCGCGTCGTGGTGAAAACAACTATGAGGTGAGATAGGTCGTGTATATATACTAAAGATAAGTAAGTTTTAAATAAAAGCCTTTCTCACATGTGAGAAAGGCTTTTTTAGTAATAATATAAATCTAAAATAAAGATGAAGAATCAGTTACGCAGTTCGTCTAGTACTCAAGGTCGTCGTATGGCTGGTGCGCGTGCTTTGTGGATGGCAAACGGAATGAAAAAGGAACAGATGGGAAAACCTATCATCGCTATTGTCAATTCATTTACTCAATTTGTACCAGGACATGTGCATCTGCACGAGATTGGTCAGTTGGTGAAGCAAGAAATCGAAAAGCTGGGTTGTTTTGCTGCCGAATTTAATACGATTGCTATTGATGATGGTATTGCTATGGGACATGATGGAATGCTTTATTCTCTTCCTTCGCGTGATATTATTGCTGATAGTGTAGAGTATATGGTTAATGCTCATAAGGCTGATGCGATGATTTGTATCAGTAACTGTGATAAGATAACACCAGGAATGTTGATGGCCGCCATGCGTTTGAATATTCCTTCGGTGTTTGTATCCGGTGGTCCTATGGAAGCTGGTAATTATAAAGGCGAACAAGTAGATTTGATTGATCTGATGGTGAGGGGTGCTGATAAATCTGTTTCTGATAAAGAATTGGCTGAGATAGAGCAAGTGGGTTGTCCCGGTTGTGGCTGTTGTTCGGGTATGTTTACTGCCAATTCAATGAATTGCCTAACCGAAGCAATTGGACTTTCACTTCCCGGCAATGGCACCATTCTAGCCACTCATATCAATCGTAAAGAGCTTTTCAAAAAGGCGGCTCACCTTATTGTTGAGAACGCGTTTAAGTACTATCGCGATGGTGATGATACCGTATTGCCTCGCAAAATTGCCACTCGACAAGCTTTTCTCAATGCTATGGCTCTTGATATCGCAATGGGAGGGTCTACCAATACAGTACTTCATCTGCTTGCTGTTGCTCATGAGGCCGATGCCGATTTCAAGATGGATGATATTGATATGTTGAGTCGTAGGGTACCTTGTCTTTGCAAGGTTGCTCCGAACACCAATAAGTTTCATGTACAAGATGTGAATCGTGCTGGTGGTATTGCTGCTATCATGCAGCAGTTAGCTAAGGGGGGATTGGTGGATGGTTCGTCTAGACGAGTGGACGGAATGACATTGAACGAATATATTCAAGAATATAATATAGAAGATAATCCATCAGATGAAGCCCGTAAAATCTATTTAAGTGCTCCTGCCAACAAATTCTCTAATGTAATGAGTTCGCAGGAAACATATTACAAATCATTAGATGCTGATCGTTCGGAAGGTTGTATTAGGGATCTGAAACATGCCTATACTAAAGATGGAGGTTTGGCTGTATTGAAAGGTAATATCGCTCTTGACGGTTGTGTGGTTAAAACTGCCGGTGTGGATGAAAGTTTGTATCACTTTCGTGGTACTGCCAAGGTTTTTGATTCTCAAGAAGCTGCTTGTGATGGCATTCTTGATGAGAGTAGAGTGAAAGCGGGTGATGTCGTAGTTATTACCAATGAAGGTCCTAAGGGAGGACCAGGTATGCAAGAAATGCTTTATCCTACATCTTATATCAAGTCTCGTCATTTGGGAAAAGCTTGTGCTCTTATTACTGACGGGCGTTTTAGTGGTGGAACATCGGGGTTAAGTATAGGTCATATATCACCCGAAGCTGCAGCTGGAGGTAATATAGGCAAAATACAGGATGGTGATATCATAGAGATCGATATTCCGTCGCGCAGTATTAATGTGTTATTGTCGGATGCCGAACTTGCTGCTCGTCCAATGAACCCTGTGACCCGCCAGCGATATATACCCAAGAGTCTTAAGGCTTATGCCTCATTGGTAAGTTCGGCTGATAAAGGTGCTGTTCGTATGATATAATAATTATGATAAAGAGATAATTTTCAAGATGAAATCGACAGATAAAATACAATATGAAAAGGATGCGAAACCACTTCGTATCACAGGAGCGGAGGCTTTAATCCGTTCACTCGAATATCAAGGGGTGAAAACAATTTTTGGCTATCCCGGTGGTGCTATCATGCCTGTATATGATGCTCTTTATGGAAACAAGACATTAAATCATGTGTTGGTCCGCCACGAACAGGCAGCAGCTCATGCAGCCGAAGGTTATGCACGTGCTTCGGGCGAAGTCGGAGTTTGTCTTGTAACCAGCGGACCGGGCGCCACAAATACCGTAACCGGTATTGCCGATGCTATGATAGACAGTACGCCTATTGTCGTTATTGCCGGTCAGGTAGCTGCTTCAACACTTGGAATGGATGCTTTTCAAGAGGTCGATCTTGTAGGTATTACGCAACCTATTACTAAATGGAGCTATCAAATTCGTTCGGCTGCCGATGTCGCTTGGGCTGTAGCTCGTGCTTTTTATATTGCTGGCAGTGGGCGTCCCGGACCGGTCGTATTGGACTTTGCGAAAAATGCACAAATAGATTTAACAGATTATTTGCCTACCAAAGTTGATTTCGTCAGAGGATATGTTCCCGAACCTGAAATAGATGATGATGTGATATCTGAGGCTGCTCAGCTTATCAACAATTCGAAACATCCTTTTGTCTTAGCTGGGCACGGTATAGAATTGGGCAATGCGGTTGATGAATTCAAAGCCTTTATTCATAAGGCTGATCTTCCAACTGGCGCTACACTTTTGGGACTTTCTGTCTTGCCCTCAGATGATCCTCTGAATATGGGCATGCTTGGTATGCACGGTAATTTGGCGACCAATGTCAAAACGAATGAATGCGATTTACTCATATCTGTAGGGATGCGCTTTGACGATAGAGTGACAGGGAAACTTTCTGCATATGCTCCTCAAGCTAAAAAAATTCATTTTGATATTGATCCTGCAGAGATTAATAAAAGCATTCATGTTGATGTTGCTGTTGTGGGCGATTGTCGCAAAACACTTGCTGCTATAACTACTTCATTAAAGGCGGCTGATCATAGTGAATGGAAGAAGAGTTTCGATCCTCATATTAAGAAAGAAAACGAAAAAGTGATTCGCCCAGAACTTCATCCTTCTAAGGAGTTTATGACAATGGGAGAGGTAATCAATGCTGTAAGCGAGGCCACTGCTCATAAAGCGATATTGGTGACAGATGTAGGGCAAAATCAAATGTTGGCGGCTCGCTACTTTAAATATTCTTCTCCGCGCAGTATTCTTACTTCGGGAGGTGCCGGAACAATGGGATATGGATTGCCGGCAGCTATCGGTGCTACTTTCGCTTGTCCGGATCGTACGGTTTGTTTGTTTGTCGGTGATGGTGGACTTCAGATGAACTTGCAAGAATTTGGGACAATAATGGAACAGAGAGCTCCGGTTAAAATAATATTGCTCAACAATAATTTCCTTGGCAATGTACGCCAATGGCAAGCGATGTTTTTCAATCATCATTATTCGTTCACGCCAATGATGAATCCCGAATATCCTACTATTGCTTCAGCTTATGGTATTGCTGCGCGTAGAGTGGTGAAACGTGAACAGCTTGCCGAGGCTATTGATGAGATGCTTCGTACCGACGGTCCTTTTTTACTCGAAGCTTGTGTCGAGCAAGAAGGTAATGTATTGCCGATGACTCCTCCTGGTAGTCCTATCGATCAAATGATATTGGAAATTAAATAAGTAAAACATAGAGATGGAAAACAAATCATATACGCTTATCGTTCATAGTGAGAATTTTGCCGGATTGCTCAATCAGGTTACGGCTGTTTTTACACGTTTCCAAATTAATATTGACAGTCTAAACGTATCGGCTTCGTCTATTCCTGGACTGCACAAATATACGATTACGGCTTGTACCGACGAAGAAAGTATTGAAAAGATTGCTCGTCTCATAGAGAAGAAAGTCGATGTGATCTCTGCACATTATTTCACCGATGATCAGATATTCTCATACGAGGTGGCGCTTTTTAAGTTGTCTATGTCGGAGGCTCATATCGAGCCCAAAGTATTGCGTGTTATTAGTCAGTATGGTGCAAGTATTGTCGAAGTAAACAACGTGTTTGTGGTTATTGTTAAAACAGGAACGAGTGAAGAAATTACAGCTTTGCACGAAGAACTTCAGAAATATCATGTAGTTTTGCAATTTGTCAGGTCGGGCAGAGTAGCCGTTACGACTAGTTATTACGAGAAAGTCAATGAGTTTCTCGAAAAGCGTGAGTCTGACTATCGCTTGGCACATAAATCTTAAAAACAACTGTTTGATATGAATGAAAAGAACAAAATTGGGAACTACAAATTTGTTGCCGAACCCTTTTGGGTAGACTTTAGCGGTCATCTGACGATGGGTGTTCTGGGTAATTGTTTGCTTAACTGCGCAGGGTTTCATGCTGCTGACCGCGGTTTTGGAATTGCTAGCCTTAATGAAGCCAATTATACTTGGGTTTTGTCTCGTTTAGCTGTGGATTTGGATGATATGCCTAATCAGTATGAACCTTTTGAGATTGAAACATGGGTAGAAAATGTATATAGGCTGTTTACTGATCGTAACTTTGCAATTATAAATAAGGATGGTAAAAAGATTGGGTACGTTCGTTCTATTTGGGCGATGATAGATATGAATACTCGTCATCCGGCCGATTTATTGAAATTGCATGGTGGTCATATTACAGATTATATTTGTCGGGATGTTCCTTGTCCTGTCGAACGTCCATCACGCATCACCTTGGCGGATGGTGGTAAATTGGTCTCTTCCCATCGAGTAGTTTACAATGACATTGATATTAATGGACATGTCAATAGTGTCCGTTACATAGAGCATGTGCTCGATCTGTTTCCCATGTCGCTCTATAAGTCCAAACGTATTAGGCGTTATGAGATTGCTTATGTAGCCGAAAGCTATTTTGGTGACATGCTTGACTTCTTTGTTGCCGAAGATAAAAGTGATGAATCAAAAGAAGTATATAATGTAGAGATAAAAAAGAATGGCAGCGACGTCGTTTGTCGTTCTAAAATAATATTCGACTGAAACAAAATATTTATTATTAATCTGTAGTCTGTCTTTATATAACGAGAGAGTGCTACATTAAAACAAACAAAAAATGGCAAAAATTAATTTTGGCGGGGTAGAAGAAAATGTAGAAACCCGCGAAGAGTTCTCTTTGGAGAAAGCACGTGAAGTATTGAAAAATGAAACAATCGCTGTAATAGGATATGGCATTCAAGGTCCCGGTCAGTCAATGAATCTGCGTGACAACGGTTTTAATGTCATTGTCGGACAACGTCCCGGTAAAACTTTCGACAAAGCAGTGAAAGATGGTTGGGTACCTGGCGAGACTCTTTTCAGTATTGAAGAGGCGTGCAAACGTGCCACTGTTATCGAATATCTACTTTCTGATGCAGCTCAGATAGAGGTGTGGCCTACCGTCAAAGCTAATCTTACTGCCGGCAAAGCACTTTATTTTTCTCATGGCTTTGCTATTACCTTTAGCGATCGTACCGGTGTTATTCCTCCCAAAGATGTAGATGTTATTATGGTTGCTCCGAAAGGTTCTGGTACTTCGCTCCGTTCACTTTTCTTGGAGGGACGCGGTATTAACTCTTCTTTCGCTATCTATCAGGATGCTACCGGAAAAGCTCGCGAGCGTACGTTGGCATTGGGTATCGGCGTAGGTTCGGGTTATTTGTTCGAAACGACTTTCAAGAGAGAAACATGGTCCGATCTTACAGGCGAACGTGGCACTTTGATGGGAGCTATTCAAGGCATGCTTCTTGCTCAATACGAAACATTGCGTGAGAACGGTCACTCTCCATCTGAGGCTTTCAATGAAACGGTAGAAGAGTTGACACAGTCGTTAATGCCTCTCTTCGCTCAGAAGGGTATGGACTGGATGTATGCCAATTGCTCTACTACAGCACAACGTGGCGCTCTCGACTGGATGGGCCCGTTCCACGATGCTACCAAACCGGTCTTCGAAAAGTTGTATCACTCTGTAAAGACAGGCAACGAGGCTCAAATATCCATTGACAGTAACTCGAAAACCGACTATCGTGAGAAACTGAATGAGGAACTGAAAGCATTGCGCGAAAGTGAAATGTGGCGTACAGGCGAAACCGTTCGTAAACTTCGTCCGGAGAATAACTAAAAGTAGTATACTACATTGCAATAGATGCATAGAATACGTGTCGAATGAAAATTCGGCACGTTTTTTATTCTATCTATAAATTGCTTACAATAATATCGTATATTTGCAATACTAAACTTATAATCCTTATTGCTCATGAACCGATTGAAATTGATCCTTGTTAGTAGCGTATTGTTTTTTTCTATCTTCTTGTCGGCTCAGACAAGTATAAAAACTTATATGCTTCCAGATACTATATCCTATATTTATACAGACTCTTGTTTGCATAATCGACATATAGTCCTATCTGCGCCAATACGTAAGAATAATGGAAAGATATCTGGTAGGATGGAAAAAATGATCTTTTTTAATCTTGAAAAAGGTTCTGTCGATTGGAGCCTGCCGTATGCTTTGGATCCATATACTGGAGAATCAAAAATATGGCTCGTCCCCGAAGGAATATTGCTTCAAGCAGATAGAAAGCTTTCATTACTCGATTATAAGGACGGAAAACCATTGTGGGAAAAATCGGGTTTTTATGTCAATCTTGAGCCTCGGCATAAAGGATTGCTTTATACCTCGACTTCGGCATTCACTCTTAGGTCCAAATTGTTGTATATGGATCTGAAAACCGGAATAGATAAGAAATTGCGCAAAAGATCTTCTTGGAAGAATCTACAAAGTTGGGGAAGTTTCAGTTATCTAAATGATAGTGTGATGTGTGCTGTGGACGATAATATCCAGCTCCTCAATCTGTACAGTGGGGAACTGAAAGTCTACAATTCTAAAGTAGTCAATCTTTGGTCGTTTGCTGGAACCAGAGCTCGCTCCAACTTGTTATATAATGATTCTTGTTTCTATATGTCCGATAGAGAAAATATTTTTTGTCTTGATGGCCAACTCAAGGAACTGTGGCGAACCGCACTTCCAAAAAAATCAGCATCGTTATCGCATATCTATACCGATTCAACCACTGTTTATATGGTGAATTATGGCGTTGGATCCGATTGGAAATATCGGTTCGAAGGTTATCCTTTTATTGCTGCCTTCGACAAAAAAACGGGGAAAAAATTATTCTTGACACAGATTGCAGATCCTAAAACCTCTGTGGCGGATTTTTTTAGATTGGGCGATACACAATTTCTGTTGTTCTCCGATCGAATAGCCAGTTACCGTCTTTCGCCTAATGCTCCTATCAATACAATTGCCTGGAATTGGCAGAAGTATGGCTATTTGCGTGGAATCGAAGAGGATGGATTCTATGTGTCCGACTCTTCGGACAGTCTACACTATTCTAAAGCACCTATCGATAATTTACTTCCTGTATATACCTCGACAAGTATGATTTGCACTGTCGATCCTAGTGATATGCGTGTTGTTAATGCTTTTCCCAATTCGCTCTATCAAATAGTCATCGCTCAATACGGTGGAAATAAAATATTAGGAGGCGCTCCAAATGAACTTATCATTATTGATGAGAAAGGTTATCGCAAACAAGAGGTCGCTCATGTGTATCAGAAAGTCTTTCAGTCGGGCAATCACGTATATGCTTTGAAAGAAACCGGTAACGAACTCGTAGATATCTCTTTATAACAGCTGCGTATCTAGAATGAAAAAAAGTAGATGACATGTATTGTTTTTGATTCATTTTCTTAACTTTGTGATATTATCAACTAACAGCATCAAGATTATGGCTAGAAAACTAATATTTGTATCGCTTTTGGTATGTACGCTTTTTGCGTCATTATTTTTGATCACCGATTGTACGAAGGTTGCAGATCGTCCGTTTGCTACCAACCTTATTAAATACGATAAGGTAGAGAGAGTTGCCAAGTGTAGTTTCATCGTCGATTATCCTGTCAAGGGTAACGAAGCGTTGCTACGATCGACTCGAGAATGGATTAGCGAGCAGTTTGGTGGAACTTATAAAGGTGCTTACCAGCAAGGAGATTCTCTGTTGCTATATTATGGAAAGGCTGCAATGGATACTTTGAAAGCTTATAGCAAAGACCTTCAGCCCAATATGCAAGTAGAAAAGTCAATGAGCATTCGTAAGAATTATGAGACGAATAAATTTGTGACGTACGAAGCTGATTCTTATTCCTACTTGGGTGGTGCTCACGGCGGATCTACGCTCGAAGGGGCTACCTTCCGTAAATCGGATGGACGAAAGTATGGATGGGAAATGTTTACTCGCGAAAGCCGTTTCACCATATTGCAAGGACTCATTAAAGATGGATTAAAACAATATTTTAAAGTCAAAACTGATGAAGAGTTAAAAGCTAACTTTTTAAATCCAGATAACATTTATATGATTCCATTGCCGCAAGCACTCCCTTACTTTACTAAAGAAGGAATAAAATTCGTATATGCCCAATACGAAATAGCTAGCTATGCTGCGGGTATGCCTTCTTTTACAGTGTCTTATGATAAAATTAAGTCCATACTCACTGTCCCGGCTGCCGATTTGCTTTGATTCTTCTTTAGATAGTTATTTTAGAATTATCTGATTGGTCTTATTAGAAGAGGGCTGTAGATGTTTTGTGCTTTTAATAGTTGTTTGTTGAAATAACTATTTTCTCATATCCGTAGAAAAATATTGAGTCTGAAGTAATCTTTTCATGTTATTCGTGATGCTCTTTTATGTATCGCTGTATACTTTATTATGCCATTTTAGTGACATATATATGTTGTTACGATTACATAAGGACGTGGCTTGCGACTCACGCTCGTGAGTCGCAAGTTTCATAAGGGAGAAAATTTATTTTTGTCCTTATGAAAATTTGAAAACATAAGGACAAAAATATTCCCACTTCTTTATTATGGAAACGATGGTGTGTGACGATCTTTTTGTTTGCTAGAGAACCATTATTATCTCATCTGGATTATGTCCGCTTCGGATGCGCCATTCTTGTGGATAAAGATTATTGGTGCGGTTCCCCATGTTTTTTACGAAACCTAGAGGAGTATTTCGATAGGTTAATAAAACGCAACCATGAGGTGTCGCTTGATCCAATATGATCGTTTCTTTGCGCAAATAGGCAATGGCTTGTTCATAGTTTATTTCTTGTGAGGCAAAACTGTTGCGATTTAACAGTTTGCTTAACGCAAGCGACTGGGTTGGGATGAGGTCACGCCCTTTGATGTCGCCAACTGTAATTCCTCTTTGCACAATATTCAATTCTTTATGGCATGTGGCAACTGCATCTGCATGTTTCTTTGAAATAGCTGAAATAGTTTTCCCATCGGTGGTTAACTTGTACTTTTCTCCATCTGTGATGTATTCGTTGGCTTTGGTCAACAAGTCTTTAATGCCTGCAATGGGTAGCATACGCTTTTTATCTTCTTTGTGTTTTTTATCTTTTTTCGATTTTTCTCCGTCTTTGCGCAATACAGCAAGGAAGAAACCTTCTCCTTGTGTTCTTCCCGGAAGAAAACGGTAGACTGGGAAATCTGTATTCTGCAATAAATTCCCTGTAATGTTCCACTCTTTTTCTATAGGAATTTCCATAACTTGCGCTCCAAGCTCATTCACTATCCACTGTATGTTTTCTTCGTTTTCAAGGGTGTTGAACGTACATGTACTATATATTAATATCCCTCCCGGCGAGAGGCATTGCCAACAATCAGTTAGGATTTCTCGTTGTCGTTGAGCACACATAGCTACGTTCTCTTTGTTCCATTCACTGATTGATTTTTCGTCTTTACGAAACATTCCTTCGCCCGAGCATGGCATGTCGCAGAGTAGTACGTCGAAGAAATGTTTTAATCGTTTGAAATCTGCCGGTTGATTATTTGTTACTACAACATTGTCGTTTCCCCATTTTGATATATTTTCGGCTAATATTTGTGCACGCGAACGAATTACCTCATTTGATATTAGTAGACTGTCTTCTGGTAGGATACTTGAAAGATGGGTGGATTTCCCTCCGGGAGCAGCACAAAGATCTAGTGCCATAACCGGTTCCTTTACAAAGTTTTTTATCGCCTGTTCGATGAACATTGATGAAGCTTCTTGTACATAGTAACATCCAGCATGGAAAAGCGGATCGAAAGTGAATGTTGGGCGACTTGTAAGGTATCTTCCCTCCGAACACCAAGGCACCATGTTTGTGAGGACAGAAGTAACTTCAGAACTCAACTTTCTATTGAGTCGGATACTAAGGGATTGAGGTTGTTCGAGGGCTGATGTCAATGTCTCAAACAGTTTTTCGCCCATTAATGAACGTGTATAGGTTGTAAAATCAATTGGAAGATTCATATATTTATAAGAATAATAGTGCAAATATCGATTTTTTTTTATCTATTTGCAACTTTGAAGAGATATAACTACGTCTAACGATAAAATAAGAAAATATAAAATCAAAATGAATATGAAAAAGATTCTTTTATGTACGATGTTGCTATTGGCTGTCTTTTGTGGTACTTCGGCCGTATGGGGAGCCAAACACAAACAGCAAGTGAAAATTGAAAATGCTCAAAAAGAGGCTAAAGACACTGATAAGACGAGTGATTCTGAACCTGCATTTGTTGATTCAGTAGACCAGGCATCGAGTAATGTCAATTCCGATGATGACAATGACGATAATTTCGGCAATGAAATCTCTCGTTGTTTTACCGGTGATAAGGCCATGTCTTATGTATTCTTAATTCCCATTATCGGTACTATATCCGGATGTCTGCTTATTGCAGTAATTCTCTTTCTTGTATTTTATTTTCGATACAAAAATCGTCAAGCTAAATATCGGTTGGCAGAGAAAGCGCTCGAAGCAGGAAAACCATTACCGGGAGATGTCTTTGTTTCTGAACAACCAATATCATCTGGGGCGAAAAAATCCTATACTCCCTATTATACTACGGTAGAAAGAGATAAGGGTATTCGAACTACTTTTTTGGGACTCGGCTTATTTATCTTTCTGTGGGCGCTCACTACTTCGTTTGGTGTGGCATGTATTGGATTACTAGTTATGTTTATAGGAATAGGCCATTGGGTTTCTGCTGTAGAACACAAGAAAGATGCCGAAATGATGAATTTCATTAAAGATGCCAACAATCAAGCTGGTGATGCAAAGCCCGATGTGGAACAGCCTGTGTCGGAATCTGCCGAGACTGTAGAGGCAGAACAAAATAGTAATAATGTAAAGTCAGACGATACGGCCGCAGAATAAACTGATGGGGCAGATAAACGACATATCATTAATCGCTCAAGTTGTAGCATTCGGGAATAAACGAGCATTTGACAAGCTGGTGTGTAAGTACCAATCGCCATTGCGCCGTTTCTTCCTGAATTTGACTTGCGGTGATACTGCTTTGAGTGACGATTTGGCTCAGGAAACTTTTATCAAAGCTTATACTAGTCTTTCTTCATTCAAAAATTTGTCAGGCTTTTCGACTTGGCTGTTTAGAATTGGATATAATCAATTTTATGATTATCTTCGCAGTCAGAAAGAAACTTCTGATTTGGAGGCTGCTGAAGTTGATGGAGAATATAATATTGAACAGGCGAGTTTGAGCAGCAAAATGGATGTATATTGTGCTTTGAAAATATTGAAAGAAGCAGAACGTATGTGCATAACATTGTTTTATATGGAGGATATGAGTATAGACAAAATAGCCGATGTGACCGGATATCCAATAGGAACGGTGAAGTCGCATCTCTCTAGAGGAAGAGAGAAAATGACAACTTATTTAAAACATAATGGATATGATGAAAGACGATGATAGATTACTGAAGCAGTTTATGGATGATAATCGGCAGGAAATAGCAGATAATGGCTTTTCTCGTCGAGTGATGCATCGTTTGCCTTGCAGTCACAATCGTGTTATGCATATATTGAATGCCTTGTGTGCAGTAGTCAGTGTATTCTTGTTCGTTACATTTGATGGTATACAGTCTGTTATAGAATTGATGCGTAATGTGTTAGTATATACAATACAGCATATTGGGGCTATTAATATTGATATAAAAACGGTGGTTGTCTTGTTCTGCCTTGTCTTCTTTTTCACTATAAGATTGGCATGGCAGCATGTAGATGATTAAAAATCCAGATATTTTTATTAATTTGCTTTATTTATTATGTACATTTGTGGCAGAATAAAAATATTGCTTGATTAATAATGAGAGAACCGCATCCTTTAAATTTATATCTAAAGACCATTGTTCGTTTAGTCGTATTTACGACCATCATCGGCTTTGTTCTTCGTATTGTATTGATGTTCAATGAGCAGACCCATACTTGTTTCTTTTTAAAAGATTATCCACAGATATTTATTTTCGGATTTGTAAACGATGTTTGTATCGCCTTTATGGGGACAGTGTTCATCTTTATTAATCAACTGTTTATTTCCTCAACAAAATATCGTAAGCCACAGTGTTATTTTATTCTAGCTTTCCTTGTAGGTGCATTGGCGTATCTACTGTTCTTTGATCGTGCGTTTACCGAGTTCAATAAAAATGTAGTGCATATTGTTTGTTGGTTATTGGTATATAAATGTATAAGCTTCAGCCTTCGTACTTTCCTTCCTAAAATAAGGCCTACATATAGTATGGTAGTGTACCTCCTTACTATCTTTGTCTATGTGGCAGCTGTATTGATTAATACGATTGGTGAATATTTCTTCTGGAGCGAATTTGGTGTTCGCTACAATTTTATTGCCGTCGATTATCTGATATATACCAATGAAGTGATTGGCAACATCATGGAATCTTATCCCATTGTACCTATATTCTTGGTGATTGCTTTATTTGCTTTTATCTTAACTTATATTGCTGTTCAAAATAAATGGAAGTTGAAGCTTCCTTTGGCCGATATACGACTTAAACTGTCTGCCGCCGGAATATATGTCTTTTTCTTTATCCTTTTTGGAGTAGGGGCTATGCTGATGGAAAAACTACAGGTTAGCAGCAATGTTTATGTTAATGAGCTTGAGGCAAATGGCGTTTATAAATTTTATAAGGCTTTCTTGGCAAACGAACTTAATTATGATCAGTTCTATTTGACTATGTCTAAAAATAAGGTCGAACGGACTTTAAATAATATGTATCATAGTCGCGGAATGAGCAATGTAGCAGTAATAAAGGACACGATGCCCGAATTGCATAAGAACATTGTTCTTATTATGGTAGAAAGTTTGAGTGCTGAGTATCTATCCGAATTTGGAAACCAAAAGAATATTACGCCTTATCTTGATGCCCTTGTGCCTCGTAGCATGGTTTTTGAAGATCTTTATGCGTGTGGAAATCGTACTGTTCGTGGCTTGGAAGCAGTGACTTTGTCTATTCCTCCAAGTCCGGGTGAAAGCATTATTAAGCGGGCTAACAATAGGAATCTATTTTCTATTGCTACCATATTAAAGCAAAAGGGTTACAAAATGCAATTCTTATATGGAGGCGATAGTTATTTTGATAATATGAAGGAGTTCTTCTCGGGTAATGGATATGAAGTCATTGATAAAAGTGAAATGTCGCCCGATGAGATTTCATTCGGTACCGTATGGGGAGCTTGTGACGAGAACCTTTTTGCCAAGGCCATAAAAGTGTTTGATAAAAATGCAGCGTCGGGTAGACCCTTTTATGCTCATATTATGACGACAAGTAATCATCGTCCTTATCTTTATCCTGAAGGTAAAATAGATATTTCTCCAAAAACAAAATCGAGAGATGGTGGCGTTAAATATACCGATTATGCTATTGGACAATTCTTAAAAGCTGCTCAAAAGAAGTCTTGGTTTAAAAATACAGTCTTTGTTATTGTGGCGGATCATTGTGCCTCGAGTGCAGGTAGTACCGAAGTACCGCTTGATCAATATCATATACCGGCGTTCATTTATGCCCCCGGTTTTGTGCAGCCGATGAAAATAAACAAGCTCTCTTCTCAAATAGATATAATGCCTACTGTATTTGGATTACTTCATTTTTCTTACAGCTCCAAGTTCTATGGACGTAATGTGTTGCAATCTGGCTATGTTCCTCGGGCTGTGGTAGCGACTTATCAGAATTTGGGTTATCTTCATGATGGCGTTTTCACTGTATTGTCGCCTACACGTCGTTTTGTACAGCAAAGGGCAACACCTGCTCCTCATCATTATTATACGTTGACTCCATTGAAGAAGACGCAACAAAAATACTTGGATGAGGCTATTGCACACTATCAATCCATTGGTTATAGGAAATAAGTGAATAACAAAAATAAGCACGATTATTTTTGTAGTTCTAATGCCAAACATTACCTTTGTAAAATGAAATTTCGAGAACTTAAATTGCAAATAAGGTATGTTGCAATTATTCTATCTCTTGTATTTGCTTCTTCGGCGCAAGGGCATTGTCCAAGAAGTTGTTCTGCATATTTGATAAATAAATGTCAAACTGTAGATACGCTGCAAAGTCAACCTTCGGATTCCATCGTCAAGAATTTTCTGTTGCATCAGGGTGTTCAGGTTACTTACAATAATTATGTTGATATATTAGAAAGTGGCCGAGAGAAGTTTACCGATATGTTCAGTGTTATTCGTAAAGCGAAAAAGTTTGTCCACCTCGAATATTTTAATTTCCGAAATGATTCTATAGCCAATGCCTTATTTGATTTATTATCTCTAAAAGTAAAAGAGGGAGTTCAGGTCAGAGCTTTGTTTGATGATTTTGGCAATTGGTCTAACAATAAACCATTGCGCAATAGCAATCTGAAAAAGATCAGGGAAGAAGGAATTGAGATAAAGAAATTTGATCCGATAAAGTTCCCTTATGTTAATCATGTGTTTCATCGCGATCATCGTAAAATAGTTGTTGTCGATGGGTTAGTCGGTTATACTGGTGGAATGAATGTGGCCGATTATTATATCAATGGGTTGCCTAAAATCGGAGCATGGCGTGATATTCATTTGCATATAGAGGGTAGTGCTGTCTATGAATTACAGAAGATATTTTTGGCGATGTGGAATAAATCCACTCATCAGAATATTGGCGGTGATGAATATTTCCCAAAGCAAAACACTGATAGTATTGTTTCCGATTCCACCTCTAATTATTGTCATAATATGCAAGTGGCAATTGTTGATCGATGTCCTCGTAAATCCCCCGATTTACTTCGCCGATCTTTTGTCGAAACGATTAATGCCGCTCATCATAGCCTGCGTATCGTAAATCCTTATTTTGTACCGACAACCTCTATTAGAAAAGCTCTTGATAATGCTATTAAGCGGGGAGTGAATGTGGAAATCATGATGTCGGCCAAATCGGATATTCCTTTTACCCCAGATGCTTCTCGGTATATCTTGCATAAATTAATGAAGAAGGGAGCGCGGATTTATCTTTATTATGGTGGCTTTCATCATACAAAGATGATGACTGTAGACGAGCGATTTTGTACGGTTGGAACAGCCAATTTGAATAGCCGTAGTTTGCGATATGATTACGAAGATAATGCTTATATTTTTAATAGAAAGGTGACAGCTACACTCAATTCGATATTTGATTCGGACGTGAAAGATTGTGTACCTCTGACTCGTGCTTATTGGAAGAAGCTTTCGCCATGGAGGAAGTTTGTGTCTTGGTTTGCTAATTTGTTTACTCCTGTATTGTAGCAGTATTAAATACAAATGATCTATTATAATATATTACTGTCCGGTAAAACTTTTGTCGAAATTTAGTTATTGCTAAAAGTACTCTAAAACGAGTATATTTGTGCTTTCCCAAGGCTTTTATGTCTAATATATGGTAATATAAAGCAATTTGCTCTTGTTTACTATTCAAAAGAAAAAGTAAGCCCCTAAGTTAGGAAAACGCTTGAACTCCACATAAATAAAGGACTTTAGGACTTTCAATTTGTTTTTACCGGACAGCAATAATTATAATATTTTGTCATGAAAAGAAATCTTTTGTTTCTCTTATGCCTTACCTCCTTTTTATTTGCCTTTTCTACCAGATGTGTTGCAAAAATCTATAAGCAAGAGGTTAGACAGGTCTCTGCTAAATGTATTAAGGGGAATGCAGATAAAGAAATCTTTTTAATGCTGAAACAGTTTTATCAGGATTACTTTGCTGCGCTTGATAGAAATGCTAATACTCGTGTAGTACTAAAGAAATACTTGTCTGCATCATTTTATAAAATATTACTTGGAATGAAGCATACTCAGGAGAAACTTGATGAGTCTTTTGTCGATTGGGATATTTTTATTCAGGCGCAAGACTGGGATAGCGAATGTTTGAAAACGCTTGGTGTGGGAAAAGACACTAAATTAGAAGGTGTGTATGTTGTAACCTATATATTCTCGGGAGATCATTCTCTTGTGACAGTGAAATTAAGAGTAAAGAAAGAAAAGGAAAAGTATAGAATTGATGGTGTGATAGATAAACCATTTAATGATGCAATCAATACTTATTTGCATCGAAAATAGACCTCTTATGCTTTTGTTATTTGCGCAGCTTACATTATCTTTGTAGCATTATGAAACAATATTTGGATTTACTCAATAGGGTGCTGACCGAGGGTGTCGAGAAAGAAGATCGCACGGGTACGGGCACTATTAGTGTGTTCGGTCATCAGATGCGTTTTCATTTGGATGATGGTTTTCCCTGTTTGACGACAAAGAAACTACATCTTAAATCAATCATTTATGAATTGCTGTGGTTCTTGCAAGGGGATACCAATGTGAAATATCTTCAAGAACATGGAGTGCGCATTTGGAATGAGTGGGCAGATGAGAAGGGTGAATTAGGACCGATATATGGAAAACAATGGCGGGCATGGAAAGATTATACAGGCGGTACTATTGATCAAATCAGTGAAGTGATCGATACGATAAAAAACAATCCTGATTCTCGCCGAATAATGGTTTGTGCGTGGAATGTAGCCGATGTTCCACAAATGAAATTGCCTCCTTGTCATTGTCTTTTTCAATTTTATGTAGCCGATGGGCGTCTTAGTTTGCAACTGTATCAACGCAGCGCAGATATATTTTTGGGTGTACCATTTAATATTGCTTCCTATTCTTTGTTGCTGATGATGATGGCTCAAGTCTGTGGATTAAAAGCTGGAGATTTTGTTCATACACTCGGTGATGCACATATTTATAAAAATCATTTAGAACAGGTCAAGCTTCAATTGTCAAGAACTCCTAGGGCATTGCCGAGAATGATTATTAATGCAGAGGTGAAAGATTTGTTTGAGTTTAAGTACGAGGATTTTGAATTGACTGATTACAATCCTTATCCTCATATCTCGGCCGAAGTAGCCGTTTAATATTTCCTTTGTTATGAATGGTCAAATCATTATTATTGCAGCCATAGATCGTAATAGGGCTCTTGGCTATAAGAATCAATTACTTTTTCATTTATCTGCGGATCTGAAAAGATTCAAAGAACTTACTACTGGGCATACTATTATTATGGGGCGTCATACTTTTGAATCTTTGCCTAAAGGAGCGTTACCTAACCGCAGAAATATTGTACTTTCTTCGAATAATGAATTATCTTTTCCGAATGCTGAAGTGTTTCCTTCGCTTGAGCTCGCTCTAAATCGTTGTCGTAATGATGAAAAGATCTTTATTATAGGTGGTGCTGAAGTTTATAAGCAAGCTATTGAAAAAGCTGATAAGTTGTATCTTACCGAAATAGATGCTACAGCTTCGAAAGCGGATGTTTATTTTCCAGTGGTTGACTCTAAAGTATGGCATGAAAAAAGACGTGAAGCTCATCCAATGGATGAAAAACACGCCTTTGCATATTCTTTTGTCGACTACGAACGAATTTAAGGATGCTTTCTCTTTAGAAAGGTTAGTAATTATCGTTTATTTCGTCTATGTTGAATTCTTTTTCATCATATTCATCCAAGTTACTTAAAATAGGGACTTGTCTATGAAGGCCTTCTGTGAACGATATAAGTGTTTCGGTACGAGCTATGCCAATACCTTGAAGCTTATCGTGGATGATTTTCATAAGATGACGATTGTTGCGGGCATACATTTTGATAAACATGTCGTATTTACCTGTGGTGTAGTGGCATTCTACAACTTCTGGGACTTTACTCAATGCTGCAACTACATCATCGAAGAGTTCGGGATCTTTTAAATAAATTCCAATAAAAGCACAAGTTTCGTATCCCATTCTTTCCGGGTCAACAATATAGTTGGAGCCTTTAATGATTCCGATATCTGTCAATTTTCTAATACGCTGATGAACCGCTGCTCCGGAAACATTGCAAGCACGAGCAACCTCTAAAAAAGGAATTCGGGCATTGCTTATAACGATCTTTAAAATTTGCTCGTCCAATTCATCTAACGGTTGATGTCTCATGGTCTTATTATAATTTGGTTGTTATTAATCTGTTTTTTGCAAAGATAGTAACTTTTTTCTGGTGTTATCTGCGTTTTTTAAATTTTATTTGTTTTAAAATGAAAGCTATTTGTAGTTTTTTAGAAAAAGTCAAAGACTATCATTAACTTTGTAATCTAAATAAATAGAAGATGAAAATGAGACTGTTTTTATGGACTTTGTTTTTCGTGTTTTTTGCAACGCTTGCAAATGCCCAGAACTTTACAGATTATTTTGTAGATAAAACGTTGCGAATAGACTATTTGCTTTCGGGAGATGCTCAAAAGCAAGCTATTTATGTGGACGAACTTTCGTCACTGCCTCAATGGGCGGGGCGTCGTTATCATCTTTCTGAACCACCCCTCAAAGGTAATGGGCAGACAGTTGTTACTGATTCTTTGAGCGGTACTCGGATTTATGCCAATTCTTTTTCTTCTCTCTTTTTGGAATGGATTTCGACCAAAGAAGCAAAGCTATTGCCAAAGGGTTTTGAGCATACAGTTTTAATACCTTTCCCTAAACGTACTGTTAAGGTCGAAACGACACTCTATAATTCCTCAAATGTGCCTATCGCTTGTGTCGTTCATTATATTAATCCTTCTGATATACTGATTCATGCAAAGGGCGTGTCTAATATCCCTTCGTATAAATATTTGCAGAAAGGAGGTAGCTATGCCGATTGTATTGATGTCGCGATAGTTGGCGAAGGTTACACAGCTCTTGAAATGAATCGTTTCTATGATGATGCTTCGGTGGCTTGTGAGAGTTTATTCGATCATGAACCGTTTAAGTCTATGAAGAGCCGTTTCAATGTAGTGGCTGTAGCAACTCCATCTATTGATAGTGGGGTTAGTATTCCCGACAAGGGAGATTGGAAAAATACAGCATTTATGGCTCATTTTGATACATTCTATTCCGATCGTTATCTCACAACTACTCATATTAAGGCGATAAATGATGCTGTTGCCGGAATACCTTATGAACATCTTATTGTATTGGCCAATACCGAGAAATATGGTGGTGGTGGAATCTATAATGATATAACTTTGACAGCGGCTCATCATTATAAATTTCGTCCTGTGGTGGTTCATGAATTCGGACATGCTTTTGGCGGTTTAGCTGATGAATATTGGTATGATGGGGATGTAATGGATGATACTTATCCTTTAAATGTTGAACCATGGGAACAAAATATCACAACTCGTGTTGACTTTGCTTCGAAGTGGCAGGATATGCTGAAGAAAGGAACTCCTATACCAACATTGCCGAAAGATAAAGAGAAGTATGCTGTTGGACTTTATGAGGGCGCAGGCTATTCAGGCAAAGGCATTTATCGTGCCTCTTATGATTGTAGAATGCGTACGAACGAATGCCCTACTTTTTGTCCTGTTTGCCGAAGAGCATTACAGCGTATGATCGATTTTTATACTATGCCATAATTAAAAATATTTGCGCATTTATTTAGAAATAGTTTTAGTATCTTTACGTAATAAAAATAAGAATAATATGAATCAGTTAGTAGAACGCTTTTTAAAGTATGTGAGCTATGATACGCAAAGCGATGAGCTTACTGGCCTTACTCCCAGTACCCCAGGACAAATGGTCTTTGCCAATTATTTAAAATCGGAGTTGGAATCTTTAGGCTTTTCCGAAATAAGTCTTGACGAAAATGGTTATCTCTTTGCTACTTTGCCTGCCAATACCGATAAACAAATTCCTGTTATCGGGTTTATTGCTCATATGGATACAAGTCCTGATATGAGTGGAAAGAATGTATCTCCTCGTATTGTAGAGAAATACGATGGTAAAGATATTGTATTGTGTGCAGAAGAAAATATCATTCTTTCTCCGAAACAGTTTCCTGAGTTGCTCGATCATAAAGGAGAAGATATTATCGTTACGAATGGAAAGACTTTGTTGGGCGCTGATGATAAGGCGGGCATCGCTTCTATTGTTTCTGCGCTGGTATATTTGAAAGATCATCCTGAAATAAAACACGGTAAAGTTCGTATAGGTTTTAATCCTGACGAAGAAATAGGCCTTGGTGCCCATAAGTTTGACGTCGAGAAGTTCGGTTGTGATTGGGCTTATACGATGGATGGTGGAGAATTGGGTGAATTGGAATACGAGAATTTCAATGCTGCTTCAGCAAAGATTACTTTTAAAGGATGTAATGTTCATCCGGGATATGCCAAACATAAAATGGTGAATTCTATTCGAGTTGCTAATCAGTTTATTGAGATGTTGCCTAGGCATGAAACTCCTGAACATACTGAAGGGTATGAAGGATTTTATCATTTAGTAGGCATTAAGGGTGATGTTGAAAATACCGTTCTGAGCTACATTATAAGAGACCATAATCGCAATCGTTTTGAAGATCGTAAGAAAGAAATGCAACATCTAGTTCGTAAGATAAATGCTGAATTCGGGGAAGGAACTGCTACGATAGAATTGCATGATCAATATTACAATATGCGAGAGAAAATTGAACCGGTAATGCATGTGGTTGATATTGCATACAAAGCAATGGAGAAAGCCGGTATTCCACCCAAAGTGCAACCTATTCGGGGAGGAACGGATGGTGCACAGCTCTCTTTTAAAGGATTGCCTTGCCCCAATATCTTTGCTGGCGGATTAAACTTTCATGGACGCTATGAATTTTTACCTATTCCGAATCTACTGAAAGCGAAAGATACGATATTAAATATAATTCAATTAACTGCTAATAAATAAATTAAAAACAACCATCTAAAGATGAAAACAACTCCGTTTACAGAAACTCATATTGCTCTGGGAGCAAAAATGGAAGATTTTGCTGGCTATAATATGCCTATTCAGTACAAAAAAGGTATTATTGAAGAGCACATGGCTGTTGTGAATAGCATCGGCGTATTTGATGTCTCTCATATGGGAGAATTCTGGGTGAAAGGTCCGCAAGCATTACCTTTTTTGCAAACAATAACTTCCAATAATGTCGCAACTCTTACTCCAGGAAAAATTCAATATTCATGCTTCCCGAACGAACAAGGTGGTATTGTTGATGACCTTTTAGTCTATTGTTACGAACCTGAGAAATATTTGCTCGTAGTAAATGCTGCTAACATTGAAAAGGATTGGAATTGGTGCGTTTCTCATAACGGACTGGGGGCAGAGTTAGAGAACTCTTCTGATCGTATGGCTCAACTTGCTATTCAAGGGCCGAATGCTATCAAAGCATTGCAGAAGCTCACAGATATTGATCTTTATAATATACCTTATTATACTTTTGTGGTAGGAGAAATGGCAAATATTCCTAATATCATCATCTCAAATACTGGTTATACTGGTGCTGGAGGCTTTGAACTTTACTTCTACCCGGAAGTTGCAATGAAGATATGGAATGCTATATTCGAAGCCGGTGCCGAATTTGATATTCAACCTGTGGGGTTGGGCGCTCGCGATACACTTCGTCTAGAAATGGGTTTCTGCCTTTACGGTCACGATTTAAACGATACGACATCCCCCATTGAAGCAGGTTTAGGGTGGATTACTAAATTTGCTGATGGAAAGAATTTTATAAATCGCACGGCTCTTGAAAAGCAAAAGAATGAAGGAGTGGTTCGTAAGCTTGTCGGCTTTAAGATGATCGACCGCGGTATTCCTCGCCAACATTATGCATTGCTTAATGCTGAAGGTGATCAAATAGGAGAGGTTACTAGTGGTACGATGTCACCCGTACTTAAGCAAGGAATAGGTATGGGATATGTAAAGCCTGAATATAGTAAAGTCGGAACGGAAATCTATATTGACAATCGTGGACGTAAGCTGAAAGCTGAAGTCGTTAGACCTCCTTTTCGTCCAAAGGACTAGAACAAAATTAAGAAAATAAGAATGTGTTTGAGGGTGTGTCAAAACGATGCATCCTCATTTCATATATGGTCATCCTCATCAATTAGATCATTATACTTTATGCAGCTTTATTTTCAAAGTATTGGCAAATTACAGTTCTATTGTGGTCTAATAAG
>JAYRGW010000011.1:0-74653 GCA_041907665.1 Bacteroidaceae bacterium | reverse complement strand
TTCCAAAACGTCATATGCTCCTAAAAATGTTGTCGTATGTTAGTTTTTCCGAAAACTTAAGGACGTCACCGAAAAAACTAACATACGACAACGACGGCTGTGACCTTGTTTCACCTTGCAAAAAATCAACCGTATGTCGCAGCGGTAACTAACGGATGTTGTTGAAGAAACTAACGTTAGTTGTTACGATAACTTCCGTTAGTTACCGCAGTAACTAACGGAAGTTATGGCAGTGACATACGTCTGTTTTTTAGACTGTATTCTAATGAGAAAGTCGCAAGATTAAGAAGAGATGATATGACAAGTAAATGCAGCTGTAATTGTATAGAAGAACAAACGGCTAATGCCCACGATGCTTTTCGAACCTTTTCTGCTGCCGCATCTGAAATTTCCATTCTTTCTTTTCTTCGTCAATCTGCTTCGTGAGGCATTTGCGCTGAATCTTTTTCTCCTGGTGCAATTTCTTCAACTCTATTTGGGCTTTGGTGAAAGTGTATTTAAACTCTCTACACTCCACTTCCCTCTTTATTTTTTTCTGCATTCTTTTATAGTTCATGGCACGACGACTGTTGTTATCCGACTCGTATAACGTGGGGGTTGAATAGACTAACCGATCAAAATCCAGACGAGTAAAAAACAATGAAATATCTGAGCCCGTAGGTTCCGAAACGCCAATAACTTCTCGGGCTACAGAGTACCCCTTCTCATCATTCATCTCAAACAATGCAATCCAAAAGGGAGATTCGAAGGTAATCGTTACAGAATGGTCAATCATATATAGTATATCGTATAATTGACCGCAAAATTAGTTCTTTTTCGAGTCGCATGATAGTAATATTCGGACACCTTAAAAAGAATGTCCGATTTTTACTATGCCGTCTGGCAGCAAGTTCGTAACTTTGCACATTATGCAGTCATTCAGGATTATACGACCATCAAAGATATTATCTCCTTATATTCACCACTATTGGATATTGAAGGATGATAGCCCTATTATTGTCACCGAGCGAGTGATACCCATTGGAAGCGTACAATTGGTGTTTCACCGCAACCAACGGCTTCGCATTCAAAGCGAGAATGCAATGCAACCCCAATCGTTTGTAGGCGGACAGGCTATGACGTATTATGACGTGGCTTCGACAGGCGATCTCAATATGATAGTGGTGGTACTGCAGCCCTATGCGGCTCAGTTTCTACTCCATCGGCCGGCCTATCTATTCAATGGACTGAAAGTCTCGATGGACGATACCTCGGATATGGAACTGATGGAACTTTCTAAAAAAATAATCAATCATTACGACGACAATATATGTATCGGAATGATTGAAGAATTTTTGGTAAAAAGATTACAGAACATACCTCTTTACGAACAGAAACGGTGGAAAGCGGTGCAGCATGAAATCAATATTTTGCCGCAGGCAGATATCACTTCCTTGTCGGACGTGGCATGTCTGAGTGAACGGCAATTCAGGCGAACGTTCAATGAAAATTTCGGTATCACTCCCAAACAATTCCTACGCACCGTGCGCATGCAGCGGGCACTGCACATAATGGAGCATCAGCCCGACATCACGTTTGCCCAACTAGCGTATGAATGTGCCTTTACCGACCAATCGCACATGATAAAAGAATTTAAACTCTTTTCGGGTTATTCGCCCAAAGAATATCTCAAGGTATGTGCCCCCGTTTCGGAATACTTTTTTTGAGAATCCAACTCGAAAGGTCAGATTCTCTCTAAGCAGCATTACAATATTGCCGTACAGTCATCAGAAACTGAATCCTACCTTAAATGAAATGGAAGCATGATCCAGTTTCTCGGCAAACTGTGCCACATACAATGAGTTCTGGTATTCTTTCAATCGTTCGAGTTTCTGCTGTTCGTATCCCACCGAAAAAGTTAAAGCCTTGCCTTTGCTCAAAGAGTAGCGCATACCGATAGCAGGATTCATATAAAATCCACCATTGGCATTGCGATCGAGCACAAAACTATAACCAACTGCATATTCTACATAGGGATTCAGTTTATGAGCCTTCCCTATCATAAGCTTTGCATCGGCAAATACAGGCATCAATGCCTTTTCGTAAAACGACAACCCCGTGCCTACTCCTACCGATAAATGTTTCGTTGCGCTATAGTGCCCCATCACTCGCCACGTAAACGGAGTATACTCGGGAGTATTGGCTGCCATGCCAACTCCCATATCAGTGCTGAATACCACGTTGTGTATGCACTGAGCATTCAACGATGCAAAACCCATACAGGCTATAAATACGATAAAATACTTTTTCATTGGATGCTCACTGTTATACGTTTCACGATGTGCAGAGCGGTAGTCAATCCCGACAAATCTTTATAGATTTCACCCGATGTACCATCGGGACTACTATGTCCTATCAATACGGCTTCAAAAGTCTTTTGTCCCGAAGACAAATCGATATTGGCAGCATATACCAAAGCCGGTTGACCGCTACCTTCCTTTCCGCCCGAATAATTGGCATCGCCTTCTTTGGCCGATTTCGGATAATATTCGTTGAAGTCTGTAGAATGATTGATCTCTACTTTCACCACAAATTTCTGCAACGCACTAGAAGGTTTGAGTTTCACATTAAAACTACCGCGGGGAGTGGCACCAGAAAGACCATCGGTGAGTGGTTTGCTCTTTGTAGGCAAGTATAGACCGTCTTCATACTTCACCCCGCGGGCATAACACCAACAAGGCAATGCTTCCTTGCGTCTGTTTCCACCGGCCGACAGCCACGATTGGGTAGCAATCTTATGTGTGGCATACACTGTCGAAAGATAATGTCCCTGAGTATCTTCCAACCAAATAGCTATCTGAGGCGGATTCTTCTTGCTAATACCCCAAAACAAAGGAAAATCATGCAACCACTCATCTCCCTGCTCAATACTTACTTTCACATCTCCCTTTTCGTACTCAATCAAGTCGTTCTGACAAGAAAAGAAACTGAAAAAAGACAAATAAATCAATGCTAAAATCATTTTTCTCATATTAATAATATTTACTCATCATGAATATGTTACCAATCGGAAACATTATAAGCAAAAAAAGAGCCAACCTACCATACCATCACGTACAAATGCGCAGAAGGCATGAATATATTGACTACTTCTTTTCAAAGAATTGGTCTACCAACAGATCTATTCCTTCTTTTATTTGATTCCAACCGGAATCGCTGTTAAGCTCAATACCATTGTATATATCACAAGAATCGCCCAGCATCACCAGATAAGTGATCGAAGCGCTTACTATCGAAGCGAGTGCCGCAATTTGATTTTTTGGATATCCGGTAATACTACTAACTTTGCTGATAATATCTATCCCTACCCTCTCCCGTTGTTTTCTCAGGTCTACAATCATCGCATTATTGCACGACAGCTCCCAACGATACAACTTTCTTAAGGTTGCATTGTTCTTGAGTTGTTCAATCTGACTGTAGAATATCTTCTTCACAAACAAAGGCATCTGTGCTTTCTCGGGAAATGATTGTGGGAAATTCAGCCAAAAGTCGTTGCGCCGCATATAAGTCGTCATCAACCCTTCGATAGAACCGAAATAACGATAGATCAATATCTTCGATACGTCAGATCGGGCTGCAACAGCATTGATGCCCAACTTCTCAAATCCTTCTGTTGCAATGATCTCACCGACTGTATCCAACAATCGCTTTTCAGTCGACTCACGATTTCTTTCTTTAATCATTTCATTCTCGATTTACATGTTACTTTCCGGGAACAAAGGTAAGTTACTTTTTGGTAACAACAAACTTCAGACAATTAAAAATGATTAAATACACTGATTTATATATTAAAAATCAACTTGTTGCCACAGATGGCCAACAAGAACAATAATCTCTCTCCTCATTGATTTGCTACACAAGGAATGGCCCCCATATATATGTCAAGGCATTCAAAACTTCTTCTGTAGACAAGTCGGTACTCTTTATATCTTCTTCTGATTCCATATTTAGCAAAGCATATAACGGACTGCAATAATGATTTTTATTGCAGTCCTCTCCCATCGTAATATTATAAGATAGGAACGTAAATATCTGTGTGCAACTTATCGGGAGCCGTGCATTCGGGATCGCTGAGATAAACTTCATATCCCGGACGCGATGCCAGTTGATAACCCTTATTAGGTAAATATTTACCATAGATAGTATCGTATACCATCCCTAGATTTTCATAGGACCCTTGATAAGAATAGACCGCATACTTGCCACCGTCTATCTGTTTTACACCAATCTCCCCTTTGGGTTGGGGAGTCTTGGGAAGCGTGAGGCATACATCGGCTCTCAGTTTATCCGTATCGGTTACCTTGGGATCGTCGTGATAAACACCGATATGCTCTATCTTTCCTTCGCGAAGCATTCGTTCAATAATGCCCGACTTCTCTTTTTCTTCGCATATTTGTTCCATCTCGGCTGTAAACAGTCCCGATATGCGAACATAATCCCACAGTTTTTTCCACGCCAGGCAGTAATCATTTGTTTTATAATCGCCTGTCAAGCGGATGTATATGGCCTGTTTAGGCTCTATATTTACAACTCTTTCGTCCAGCTCCAAGTTAGCATTGATTGTCAATGGTTTCATAATCATGTACGTTTTATTATTTCTATAATCTATTGGCGAAATATCATAGAACTGCTTGAAGACCTTCGACAGTGAAGACGGCACGTCATATCCCACACGGTAAGCAATGTCTTGAACGGGCATATCCGTGTAACGCAATAGCCGAGCTGCAGTCTCGACCCGCATCCGCGTGATAAACGCCCCGATCGGTTCGCCCAAGAAAGCCTTTACAATGCGATGAAAATGATAAGGAGAAAAGTTGGAGATACCGGCCAGTGTCTCCAAATCCATCTCGCCTGCCAAATGATTGTTGATATATTCAACAACAATGTTGATACGTCTCGAATAATCTTCTCTAGTTGAAATTCTTTGTTGCATAATTCTATTCATATTTACACAGGCAAAGGTAAGGCGAATATACCCGGCCAACTTTTCCAATCTTGCTAACTTGCGAATTGAATGCCGCTCGCTATTGCTATATCTTTTTCTGCTTCCAACGTCCATGCCTCAAATAAAGGAACGAAGGTATCAGCATCGTCAGATAATAGATATGCTCGGATGTCCACAGCAAGGCCACATTCGGATAATACAGATCGAGCAACACGATGTACACCACGTATACAATCAATCCCAGTATCTCTATCTTGAAAGCTGTAATGGCATTGCCTGTACCCGAAATGGCACTATATATAACGGAAGACGGAACAGTAATAATGTATGCCGAGAGCATCACCCAGAAAGGCAACACCGTATCTTGTATAAGCGTAGCATCTTCGGTATACAACCTTATAATAGTCTGAGGGAAAACGGCTCCTAAAACAATCAGTATCAAACTAAAACCGTAGCAAAGTGCTATAACCTTGCGACACACCCGCATGACTTCACTGCCCCGTCCCTCGCCTATGAGATTGCCTACGAGCGAACTTGCCGTTTGCGAAAGAGAAAGGGTGAACATGAAAGGGATGGAAGAAATGCTCCGTACAATATTGGAGATAGCCAACTGCTTTTCGCCAAGATGCTCGATGAGAACAAAAAAGACCAACCACGAACTGAGCGAGAAAAAAGATTGAAGCATAGTCCATACCGACAAGCGCATGATACGCTTCAGGTCATTCCATCTACGCCGTATATCCTTGAAAGGAGAAAACGAACTGACCTTTTCTTTAGCGGCATAATGAATCAAGTAGATTATTGCAGCCGACATTTCGGCAATGCACGATCCGATAGCCGCACCTTCTATGCCCAATGCCGGAGCACCAAACTTACCGAATACCAATATATAGTTGCACACGATATTGACCACCACCATGAGTAGCGAACACATCGACAATATCTTCGTCCGAGTGATACCTACATAGTATGCCCTGAACGCAGTAATAATAAAAGAAAAGACCAACCCGAAGATACGCCAATCAAGATACCTCGTAGCCGCGCTATAAATATCGTCGGACTTTATGATAGCATGCAATACCGCCGGCGAAACCAATTTGGAAAGCAGTATCATGATAACAGCCAACAACACCATAAAGCTAAGGCCCGTTGTAAATATGTCCGTAAGCTTGGTATATTCTTTTTCGCCGTTAAGTCGGGCTATGAGCACCTGCAATCCTACTCCGAACCCCGAACCGATGACAAAGAATATGAGATAGAATACGCCGGCAATAGCCGATGCGCCCAATTCTACTTCGCCCACATGTCCTAGAAAAGCCGTATCGGTGATGCCGATAAGCTGCTCTACCAACAAGCTGACCAATACGGGGAAAGCTATTTTACAGATATTTTTATACGATATATTCATCTTTCTGTTTTATGATTAGGGTATCCATTCGACCACACCTTCTACCGGATGTACTTTTCGCCACTGTACGAACTCGTCCATCGTACATACACCATCGCGAATAACCGCCTGATAATATTCTATACCAATTATATGTTCACTCTCGGGCGTATCTTGCTTGAGCTGCAATATGGCATTACGGGTCTCGGCAGTGAGTACCGATTTGATACAATCGGCCATTCTTTCGAAATAGCCGTCATAATACGAACCCTTTATGATATGCACCATATCTATTTGCCATCGTTCGCCTCCTTCGTCTTCGTATATGGCCTGCCACTGTACACAGGTATCTTTTTCTTCCAGAAAATTAAAGTACGTGATCTGTTTTATATGCTTATCTTCTGCCAATCGGGCCAAAGCTTTAAAACTATCTGCCAGCCTGAACGGATCGGTATAAATATGGAAGTCTATATCCCGATGCTTCATCAACAATCCCATACGGAGCGAACCCACCAGATTAATTTCAGCACCGACAGATTTCCATATCTCGATGACGTTTGTCTTTTTAATAATTTCCCATGCGCGCCGCTGATTTGCATCAGCCATTTGTAGTATTGAATTCATCTTTATTCTAACGATTGTGAGCTGCAAAGTTAATCTTTTCCCCATAGATAGCGTTGTATAAATCGGACAAAGAGTTTGCCATTCACCTATAATTCATCTTCACTTCTTGGCAACCTCAGTACCCTCTATTGCAGTGCAAACAAGTGGCTATGGCACGAGCCTATCGCCCAATGTGTTGTTTGTATGATATAATCATCGTACTCTCAAATAGCAGAAAACAACATATTCAATATACAAATAAACTGATTTTTATTTTCATAAGTCCATATCATCTATTATTTTTGTTGCTAATAATACAAAAACACTAGATTTAATTAATTATGAAAACAAAAATGTCGCTTTGTGCCGTCCTCTTATTGTGTCCTTTTCTAGGAAGCGGAACAAAAGCTCAAGAAACAACTCCGCAAGCAACGCGGCTCTTATCGAACACAGTAGACGTAAGTAGGGATTTTTCGGACTTCACCCACTACTTTTTCTTTGCCGACAGTCTGGCCTCTTTCAATCCACAAACCGGTGAAGGTACCATTGAATGGAAACGTGAGAATCTTTATACCAGACAGGCATTCAATATGAATACCATTTTGGCACAGCCTCTCAAGATGCTCGATTTCCCTTCTACACAGTATGAAAGTAATCCTATACTGAAATTTACCATCCAATTTATTTCCGACAATACCGTTAGAGTAAAGTTTCTGACCTCTAAGAACGAAGCAAAAAACTCCGACGAAATGATGCTGACACAAGAGCCTCAGGATACACATTGCTGGAAATGTACCAAGACGGTAAACGGTTACAAATACTCGAGCGCTGGCGGAAGCATTGTAATAGAAAGATACCCTTGGCGCATCTTACTATACGATGCCAACGGTCGTCTAATGACCAAGACACGGCGCTGGGTAGACAACGATTCAACCCAAGTGAAACTACTGCCATTCAATTTCATTCGTCGCGGCAGCGATAACTCGCGCAGCATCAATCCGGTGTTTTCGCTTTCGCCGGGAGAGAAGATTGTAGGTTGCGGCGAGTCGTTTACCGCTCTCAACAAGGTAGGACAGAAAATCAATCTATTCGTTACCGACCCGCAGGGACCCGAGACCGCCGATATGTACAAACCTATACCTTTTTATATAAGCAGCAAAGGATATGGCCTCTTTATGCATACTTCAGCTCCTGTTACGTGCGACTTCGGCGCTTCGCATGTAGCAACGACTAAACTTTTCATGATGGACGAGACGGCCGATCTGTTTCTCTTCTTCGGAGAACCGAAAAAGATTCTGGACGAATACACCTCGCTCACCGGAAAGCCCGGCATGCCTCCTCTGTGGAGCTTCGGCACGTGGATGAGCCGCATTTCTTACTTCTCGCAAAAAGAAGGATACGATGTTGCAGCCAATTTGAGGAAATACAAGATTCCCGCCGATGTCATTCACTTTGACACCGGATGGTTCGAAACAGACTGGCAGTGCGACTACAAATTTGCTCCAAGTCGTTTCGATAATCCACAAAAGATGATAAACGATCTGAAGAAGCAAGGATTCCATATCTCGCTTTGGCAACTCCCCTACTTCACTCCCCGCAACAAATATTACAAAGAAATAGTAGACAATGGACTATGTGTGCACAACGCCAACGGCACATTGCCTTACGAAGACGCCATACTCGATTTTTCTAACCCAAAGACAGTGGCATGGTATCAAGATAAACTCGCCGGACTACTCAAGATGGGTGTAGGTGCCATTAAAGTAGACTTCGGTGAAGGCGCTCCGCTCGAAGGATTCTATGCTTCAGGACGTGGCGGAATGTACGAACACAATCTGTATCCGGTACGCTACAACAAAGCCGTGGCCGACATTACCAAACAAGTGAAAGGAGAAAATATCATTTGGGCCCGCAGTGCATGGGCAGGTTCGCAACGTTATCCACTTCATTGGGGAGGCGATGCATCCAACACTGATATGGGTATGGCTGCCGAACTGCGTGGGGGACTCTCCTTCGGACTGAGCGGATTCTCTTTCTGGAGTCACGACATCGGAGGCTTTGTCGAGAAAGCACCCGAGAACTTATATCGCCGTTGGTTGCCCTTTGGCTTTCTTACTTCGCACAGTCGTGCCCACGGAGCACCTCCCAAAGAGCCATGGCTATACAACGAAAGTTTTGTAAATGCTTTCAGAGAATGTGCCGAGATGAAATACAAACTGATGCCTTATGTCTATGCCCAAGCCAAAGAGTGCACCGAAAAAGGATTGCCTATGGTTCGCGCACTCTGCATCGAATATCCGCAAGATCAGGCCACTTGGAATGTAGACGACGAATATTTGTTTGGTAAAGACATCCTTGTAGCACCTTTAATGACAGAAACAGAGTCTCGCGACGTCTATCTGCCTGGTGGTAAATGGATAGACTATCAGTCGGGCAAAATATACGACAAAGGTTGGAACAATATACAGGCAGGACATATTCCCGCTGTGATACTGGTACGCGACGGTGCCATTATTCCACATATTCCTTTGGCACAATGTACCGATCAGATGGACTGGTCCAAACTGACCCTCCATGTATATACAGTCGATAAGGAAAATGCCGACGGACTCGTCTGCCTGCCGTCAGATAATCTATTGGTGCCTATTTCGGCCAAGCGTTCGACAACAGGATTTGTATTCAGTCCTAATACATACCGTGAAAGTAAAAGAAATTAAGAAATGAGAATTGCTTTTATTCAAACAGTTGCAATTTTTCAAAGGATACCTTCCAACGTTTCAAGAAGATTATTCTTTATGCCATTGAATATGAAGTGATGATAAATAGTTTGCCTGAATTAAAGTTTAAAAAATAAAAAGCTACCTTTGCAACATAGCTATACCTTTAAAACCTTAAAAGATGGGAATTGAACCTGATAAAAAACAAAATCTAATTGTGTCGCCGATGGTGACACAATTAGATACCGATGCAGACTTAATTAAAGAGTTACGTCAATATATAGAACAAGCACGCCTGCGTGTAGCCCAGACGGTAAACTCAGAGATCACATTAATGTATTGGCATATTGGAGAGCGTATCAACCGGGATATTCTCGGGAATCAACGTGCTGAGTATGGAAAACAGATTGTCGTAACAGTGGCACGACAATTAGAAGATGAATACGGGAAGGGATTCGATGAGAAGAATATTCGTAGAATGATGTAATTTGCTGAACTTTTCTCAGACCTGTCAATTGTCGTGACGCTGTCACGACAATTAAGCTGGTCACATTTTATAGCAGTATTGCCTATAAAGGATAGCTTGGCAAGAGAGTTTTATATCACAATGGCAGCTTATGAAAAATGGAGTGTTAGAACTTTCCGAAGTAAAATAGATGGTATGTTCTATGAACGTACAGCTATAAGTGGTAAGCCTGATAAATTCATCAAGACAGAACTTGCCAATCTCCGTGACAATAATGTACTCACTCCCGACCTTGTATTCAAGAGTCCTTATTTCTTGGAATTCACAGGACTAAAAGGAATGTATAGTGAGAAATCATTAGAGGATAGTCTTGTGGCTCGTTTGGAGCAGTTTATATTGGAATTAGGCTCTGGCTTCACATTTATGGAACGCCAAAAGCGAATGATTATAGATGGAGAAGACTTTTATCTTGATTTGTTGTTCTATCATCGTAAGCTCCACCGACTGATTGCCATTGATCTTAAACTTGGAAAGTTCAAAGCTCAATATAAGGGACAAATGGAACTTTACCTCCGTTGGTTGGAAAAGAACGAAATGGAACTAGGAGAAGAAACTCCACTCGGTTTGCTTCTATGCACTGAAGGTGGAGAAGAACAGATAGAACTCCTACAATTAGACAGAACAGGTATCCATGTTGCTCAATATATGACCGAACTCCCTTCAAGGGCATTGCTACAAAAGCAATTGCAGAAATCATTAGCAGAGAGCAAAGAACGATTAATAAATGGCAATGATATGAGCGAAGTGTAATGTTAAGCGATATACATTAGTACGCTCTATAAGAACAGAAAGTACGCTTCCGAACAAGACGAAGCTGACAATCGAATAACTTATCGCAATGAATTAAGTCGTACCGATAATATGAATAAAGAATGGAGCATCTATCAGTAGAGTATGCTCCATTCTTTATTCATTGAGACTTTTACTTCAGAAGTTTCTTAGGCAATACGGGCATAGCACCATTCTGTGTACAAACATACGCCGAAACATTGACGGCTATACGGTGTGCATCTGCCACGCTCTTGCCTTTCAGAATAGATGCAACGAAAGCCGCGGTAAAAGAGTCGCCCGCCCCTACCGTATCGGCAACATCTACTTCGGGTGTCTCGATGAACGAAACATCATTGTCCGGAGTAAAGACGTAACTTCCATCGGCACCACAAGTAAGAATAAGCATCTCCAAGTTATATTTCTCTAGAATCATCTCGCACCCTTTCTCCATTTCGATATCCGGATAACCAAGCATGCGGCTCACGATGAGAAACTCTTCGTCGTTTATCTTAAGGATGTTACACTTTTGCAACGAATTGGAGACAATCTCTTCGGTATAAAAATTCTGTCGCAGATTGATATCGAATATCTTATATTGTCCTTCTCCGCCGGGCATGGTATCAAGGAAGCAGTTGATTGTCTGGCAAGAAACAGCACTACGCTGTGCCAGCGAACCGAAGCAGACGGCACGGGTATGATGAGCCAATTCTTGCAGCTCTGGAGTAAACGGTATATTATCCCACGCGACGTTCTCCTCAATGGTATAACAGGGAACGCCAACCTCGTCAAGCCCTACCTGCACAGTTCCCGTATTATAAAGCACAGACGCCAACAGACTATTCAGTTTCTTCGAGGCGAAGTTTTCTATTATTTCGTGTCCCAACTTATCGTTGCCTACAGCACTTACCACACAACTATGAAGCCCGAACTGAGATACATGATAGGCAAAGTTTGCTGGAGCACCACCCAAACTCTTGCTATCCGGAAGCACATCCCATAATGCTTCGCCAATTCCGACAATTAAATCATTCATCTTTATTCGTTTGCTTAAATTCAATATTCCTAAGTTTTCTTTATCCTGAGAGTATTAACAAACAGATATACCACTACCGCCTGCGGCCGAAACCTATCTGCTTCTCTCGGGATACAGATATTATAAGAAGACGAATTTATATTATTTTTTTGAATAGTACTCTATTTTACGATTAATATTTGATACCAATCACCGTCATTTTTGTTTTATCATAGCAAGCCATAGAGAAAAAATAAACAGACCGGTTTATTAAAGAATCATAAAGATAAACAGCACTGATACCAGAAGTAAATAATTATAATTATTTTTAGGTATTGAATAAATAAACAAATAAGAACATAAAAACATAAAAGGATGACAAATAAAACATTCAAAGAAGCGCTCGAATCTCGACGCACTTATTATGCGATAAGCAATGAATCGCCGGTATCGGACAAAGAGATAAAAGAAGTGATAGACTTCGCTGTAAAGCATGTACCCAGTTCATTCAATTCGCAATCGACAAGAGTCGTATTGCTACTGGGCGAACATCATAAGAAACTGTGGAATATGACCAAAGATATTCTGCGCAAGATTGTTCCTGCCGAAGCATTCAAAAGCACGGAAGCAAAAATAGATGCAGCTTTCCTAGCCGGCTACGGCAGCATTCTGTATTTCGAAGATCAAGATGTGATTAAAGGACTGCAAGAGATGTTTCCCACTTATGCGGATAACTTTCCTATTTGGTCACAGCAGACTTCGGGCATGCATCAACTAGCTATATGGACCATGTTGGAAGAACTGGGCTTCGGTGTCAATCTACAGCACTACAATCCGCTTATAGACGAAAGTGTTGCAAAAGAATGGAACATTCCCGCTTCGTGGAAACTGATAGCCGAGATGCCTTTCGGAAAGCCACTAGGCGGACCGGGCGAGAAAGAATTCAAACCATTGGAAGATAGAATCAAAGTATTCGAATAGACTTTGAATTAAAAACGAATAGGAGGCGTCATACTAATGGTGCCTCCTATTCGTTTTATAGCGTGCGTGTTAGATAAACAAATTCATATTGGCATGTTCGGCTCTTTCCATATAGGCCGCAACTCCGCCAAGCTGTACATTGTCCAACAATTCTTCGCGCTTCACTCCCATCACGTCCATACTCATGGTGCAAGCTATCATCTCAACACCGCCATGTATGGCTTGCTGCATGAGACTTTCCAAACTATCGATACGCTTTTTCTTCATGATGAACCTCATCATGAGGCTGCCCATGCCCCACATATTGAGCTTCGACAGCGATAATTTGCCACTATGCGAAGGCAACATCATGCCAAACATCTTGCCGAAAATATCTTTGCTTACGGCAGGTTTCTGACGTTTCTTTATGATGTTCAGTCCCCAGAATGTGAAGAACATTGTTACCTTTTTGCCGGCAGCCAGTGCCCCATTAGCCAGTACAAATGATGCCAATGCCTTATCCAAATCGTCGCTGAAGACTATCATCGTTTTATTATCAGGCAGTTTCACATTTGCCGCATCGTGTACCTCGGGCTGTTTTTCTGCTTTCTCGACGAGAGCCTGCACAATTCCCTTATTGTCTTGCACATCTATTAGTTTGGCACCCATCATCTGACACCACGAAGCCACATCTTTGCCAAAGGCAGGATCGGTTGCCTTTATAAGCAATCGGCTGCCGGTTTCGATATTGCCATAATTCTGTTTCAACTTCATGATTGGCCCGGGACACATCAGTCCGCACGCATCGATCTCAACAGTCTGAACAGGCAACTCCTGAACGGTCTGTTCGCCCGAAGAAGACGCATCGCAAGCACAATCTATAGATACGGAGCGATTGGTCCAATCTGTAGTAGCCATACACCATGTCTTATAACCACCCGAGAGGTTGCGCACCTTGGCAAATCCATTTTGTGCAAGAATTCGATAGGCCAAATATCCACGCAAACCTACTGCGCAAGTGACGATAATCTCCTTATCGCGAGGCAGTTCGTTTATATGTTCTCTCAACTCGTCCAGCGGAATATTGACCGATCCCGAGATATTGCCCAACTGAAATTCGTCTCTCGTACGGACATCCAATATATATTGCCCCTTATCGTCGATATTCACATCGCGCCAGTGAGCTATAGCAACCTTGCCTTCTACTATATTTTGAGCCACAAAGCCCGCCATATTCACCGGATCTTTGGCCGAAGAATACGGAGGAGCATAAGCCTGTTCCAACGCTGCCAAGTCGTATACCGTTCCGTGGTGTTGAATGACTTGAGCCAACATTTCGATACGCTTGTCCACGCCATCGTAGCCCACAATCTGCACTCCAAGCAACTGGCCTCCTTCGGGGGCAAACAATATCTTGATGCTCATCGGTATGGCAGCCGGATAATATCCGGCATGAGAAGCGGGATGCGTATACGATGAGACATAAGCGATACCTTCGCGCCGCAGCAATTTGGCGTTGGCACCCGCCGCAGCCACTGCCATGTCGAACACTTTTGCTATCGACGTACCAATCGTACCGCCGTATTCTTCGGTATTGCCGAACACGATATTGTCGGCCACGATGCGTCCCTGTTTGTTTGCAGGACCGGCCAATGGAATAAGCACCGGTTTGCCTGTTACGCCGTGAACAACCTCTACAGCATCGCCCAATGCATAAATATCGGGATCGGATGTCTGCATATATTTATTCACCGCAATACCATGAGTAGCACCGATAGCCAGTCCCGCATCGACGGCCAATCCTGTTTCGGGACGCACACCGATGCTAAGTATCACCATATCGGTCAGAATCCGTCTCCCATTCTCCAAGCATACCGCCACTTTATCTCCCTGAACCTCGAATCGCTCCACTCCATTGTTCAACAAAAGTTGTACTCCCTTGTGCACCAATTTCTCGTGCACCAACTGCGCCATCGAATAATCTAGCGGAGCCATCACCTGATTGGCTTTCTCGATAACCGAAACACCAATGCCCTGCGCATGCAGATTCTCTACCATCTCCAATCCGATGAAACCACCGCCTACCACTACAGCCTCTTGAGGTTTGTGCGCGGTGATATATTGTTTGATAGCATCCGTATCGGAGACATTGCGCAAAGTAAAAATATGAGGATGATGAATACCTTCGATACGAGGTCTGACAGGTTCGGCACCGGGCGATAGCACCAGCTTATCGTAATGCTCGGAATACTGTTCTCCCGATACTAAGTTTCGGACCTCTACTGTCTTGGTCTGTTGATGAATGGCAACAACTTCTTGCTGCGTCCTGATATCAATACGAAAACGATCGACAAATCCTTTTTCTGTCTGAACAAAAAGTTTCTGACGCTCTTTAATTTCTCCTCCTATGTAATAAGGAAGTCCGCAATTGGCATACGATACATACTGCCCGCGTTCGAACAAAATGATCTCGGCATCTTCGTCCAGACGGCGAAGACGAGCCGCAACTGTAGCACCACCTGCTACCCCACCGACTATTAGATACTTCATCCTTTTATTGTTTTTATTATTAATATTTTCTATTACAAACTAATTAGGTAAAAAAAGGGAATTATCCCTTTTCGAAGCAAGATTTCAGTTGGGCATACAGCTCGGGGATGTGCAACTCAATCTTCCTCATCTCGGTTATCTTGCGCCATCCGCTCGTAGTGAGCGAAAAGAGCATCTGCCTTTTGTCTTCCGAACTGATACTGCGTTCGATATAGCCCATCTTCTCTACAGAGTTGATAATCTTAGACACACGCGAAGGCGAGAGCCCTATATATTCGCACAATGCTCCTGCCGATTTGCCATCACCATCTTGAAGACAACACATCAACATAGCCTCGTTTATCGTCATCTCGTGCGATACCTGAAACTGTCTTTCGAACTGGTACAGCACCTTATATACATCTTTCAACCCGCAAATAGCTTCCATTTTCTTATTTCTTAATTTATTTCGACTGCAAATATAAACAATATTTTCCAATAGATAATAATTCCAAGCAAAAAAAGTATAAGAAATTTCAACCAACACATTCGTTACTTTCTTTGCATATATCATTAATATTCATTATATTCGTATGCTCGTTTCATTGGTTTGCCGATGAGCAAACAAGTGTTTGGTTACGAGCATACACTTGTTTGGTCGTGACCATACACACGTTCGGTCGTAAGCAAACGTATGTATGGTCGTGACCGAACGAACGAAACGAAAGGATGTAATAAATGAATGAACCATAATAAAACCTTGAAAGACATGTCAATAAAGTATGAATTGTACCCTCTGACAGGAGGAGTGAAAGCGAAAGAAAAAAAGAATCGTTATTATCCGCGTGTAGTTTGCCACAGTACCCAGACTACAGATGATATAGCCCAAAAGCTACATCACCGCTCTACTTATGGCAAAGGAGAATTGATAGGAATGATTGAATCTTTGGCCGATGTGATACAAGAGACGCTGCGCAACGGCGAATGTGTACATCTGAAGGGCATCGGCTACTTTCAGCCTACGGCAACCTGTCGCAAACCCATCGAAGAGATGAATGCCCGCAATCTGAAAATAGAGTTTAAAGATATAGCCTACCGCCCAGATGCAAAAATAAAAAAAGCACTGATGTACGCCGAATTCGAATGTTCGGGAAGCAATTCGCATTTTGATGTCCACTCGAATGAGAAATGGGAGCAACTGCTGGACGAAATGCTCAATGAACAGAAGCGAATAACGGCAAAAGACCTGATGATGAAGACCGGTTGCAACAAGACGACCGTATGGCACCGCCTGCACAGATGGGAAGAAGCCGGCAAAATACAGAACATAGGAAGCAGAAGATATGCAATATTCGAAAAGGCAGGAGAGTGATGTACAAGCGCAGGCTATGAACCCAGCCAACAACCGGACAAGGCGAAAAAACCTACAATAACTCTTTTCATCGTCGCATTTGCCATATCGGCATATCAAAAGAACACCATATAAACCGCAATACCAAACAAAATTCTAAAGATTTGTTTTGTATTGCGCTTGGCTTGCAGTATCTTTGCCGCAAGAAAAGTACAGCATAATGGCTCTAAGAAGAAAAACTTGTATCGTAGTGGGAAGCGGACTAGCCGGTCTGTATACTGCATGTATGTTGTCAAAACATTCTAAAGTACTGCTACTGACCAAGGAAGATATTGATGAAAGTAACTCCTTTCATGCACAAGGCGGTATCGCAGCCGTAACAGAAGACGATGACAGTCCGTTAGAACATTTCGACGATACGGTTGAAGCCGGACGTGGACTATGCGACGAAGAAGCAGTAAAAGTGCTGACCGAAGAGGCACCGGCACGTATTGAAGAGGTGATAGACTGGGGCATGAAATTCGATACTCACAACGGACATTTGGAATTGGGACTCGAAGGGGGCCATCATCATCATCGGATATTGCATGCCGGAGGCGACGCCACAGGCAAAAACATCACTCTGTTTATGATAGGGCAAGTACTGAAGCGCCAGCCCGATATTCAGATTCTTTCGAACGAAGAAGCATTGAAGTTGCTGGTCGACAAAGAAGGATGCAAAGGAGTGGTATGCTATAATCACAAGCATCATAGTCCCGACTTCATTTACGGAGACGAAATAATACTGGCTACAGGTGGTGTGGGAGCTCTTTTTTCGCGCACAACCAATCCGCCCACGGCAACCGGCAGCGGCATTGCCATGGCCTACGAAGCAGGTGCCGAAATTCGCGATATGGAATTCATACAATTTCACCCTACGGCAGTATACATGGAAGGCAAAGAAGCTTTTCTTGTGAGCGAAGCTGTGCGAGGTGAAGGAGCACGTCTATACAACATAAATGGCGAGAGATTCATGTATGGCAAGTATCCACTGGCCGAACTGGAACCGCGAGATGTGGTGGCAAGACAAATATTCTTGGAAATGCGGAAGACCAAATCTCCGTACGTGAACCTCACACTCGATCATCTCGATCCGGAAGTCATTCGACATAGATTTCCCAACATATTTAAATACTGTGCCGATAACGGCATTGATATGACCCAACGTATTCCGGTGGCTCCGGCCGCTCACTATACGGTAGGAGGTATCACTACAGACCTTTACGGACGAACCAACATTGCCCACCTCTATGCGGTGGGCGAAGTAGCTTCGACAGGACTGATGGGTGCCAACCGACTGGCTTCAAACTCATTGATAGAGTGTCTGGTATTCGGCAAACGAGTAGCAGACGATATATTGCGAAATAACGATATGCGCAATGAATATGCCTACAATGACTTTGAATTGGGAAAAGAAATAAAACAACCGAGCTTCGACTTGGGCACGCTGTTGATGGAAAATGCAGGTATCATTCGTTGCGAAGAAGAGCTGCAACAAGCACTTGACGCCATCGAAAGCCAACTGAAACGGTATGAGACAGATGACTTGGACTTGCTATCGTGGCGCGAAAAGCATAAACTGACGGCAGCGAAAATCATTGTGGCTTCGGCATTGCAACGCAAAGAAAGTCGTGGCGGGCACTATCGATCGGACTACCCCGAGCAACAGGACGAATGGCAAAGGCACACCGTCGTGAAGAAAGAAAAGTGAAAAGAGAACACACGACCTATTTCATTCACACATTCACATCATATATTTCTGATAAGGATTTTAACGGAATAACACTTTCATGGAAAAGGAAGAACTCATTCAGGGCATAGCCCGATTGCGAAAAGAGAAAGATGCACTGATATTGGCACATTACTATCAGACAGGCGATATTCAAGATATTGCAGACTACGTGGGTGATAGTTTGGCCTTGGCTAGAAAAGCAGCACAAACGAACGCACGTATCATTGTGATGTGTGGTGTTCACTTTATGGGCGAAACAGCCAAGATACTATGCTACGACCGCAAGGTGTTGGTTCCGGATATAAATGCAGGATGTTCGCTTGCAGACAGTTGTCCCGCAGATTCTTTCAAAACATTTGTCGAAGCTCATCCGGGATACAAGGTACTTTCGTATGTCAATACGACTGCCGCCGTAAAAGCTCTGACGGACGTAGTAGTAACCTCGGGCAATGCGATACAGATAGTAGAAAGTTTTCCGAAAGATGAAAAAATAATATTCGGTCCGGATAAGAATCTGGGTAATTATATCAACGCGGTGACAGGAAGAAGTATGCTGCTGTGGGATGGTGCATGCCACGTACATTCTCAATTTTCGATAGAAGGAATTGTCGATCTGAAAAAGCAGTATCCACAGGCACTCGTATTGGTACATCCGGAATGTAAAGCCCCCGTCATTGCACTGGCCGATATCGTAGGCTCTACAGCCAAGCTGATAAAAGAAGCAGAAAAGAGCGAGGCTAAAGAATTTATCGTGGCTACGGAATGGGGCATTCTTCACGAACTGACGAAACGGTGCCCAAGCAAAACTTTCATCCCTGCCCCACCCGACGACAATAGGACTTGCGGATGCAGCGAATGCAACTTCATGAAACTGAATACGATTGAAAAGGTATACAACTGCCTACTCAATGAAACCCCCGAAATACAGGTAGATAAAGAAATAGCCGAAAAGGCTATCGTACCTATCCGGCGTATGTTGGAAATATCTAAATAACAACTTTCGGAAAGAACTTCTTACGGTTATGTCTATTTAGTTCGTATAAGTTTGACCACCGGCAGTGATCATCGATGCCAATGCCGGCAGTCAGAAGTTTTATGATCAATATTTTGCTTTAAAGCTCATATCTAGTCCTTTTACAGAGTGAGTAAGGGCACCTACCGATATAAAGTCCACACCTGCCTGAGCATAATCGCGAATGGTATCGAAAGTGATGCCACCCGAAGATTCGGTTTCGCAACGTCCCTCAATCATCTTGACAGCAGTACAAGTATCTTCGACGCTGAAATTGTCGAGCATGATACGATCTACCCCACCATGATTGAGCACTTGTTGCAACTCATCGAAGTTGCGTACTTCTATCTCGATCTTCAAATTCATGTCTTTAGACTTGCAGTAGTTGCGAGCACGATCGATAGCATTAGTAATACCTCCTGCAAAATCTACATGATTGTCTTTGAGCAATATCATATCGAAAAGCCCGATACGGTGATTGCATCCACCACCTATCTTCACAGCCTCTTTCTCCCAAATGCGCATGCCCGGAGTAGTCTTGCGAGTATCAAGGACTCGGGTTTTGGTTCCTTCGAGGCGAGCTACATACTTGGAAGTCATCGTGGCAATACCACTCATGCGCTGCATGACATTGAGCATCAACCGCTCTGTCTGCAACAACGACTGTACCTTTCCGGTCACTACCATAGGCACATCGCCTGGTTTCACAGGACTACCGTCTTGCATGAATACTTCGACTTTCAATGTGGCATCGAAACGAGCAAATATTTTCTTTGCAGCCTCAACACCTGCCAATATACCTTCTTGCTTGATGAGGAGCTTGGAAGCTCCCGTTGCATCGGCAGGAATACAACACAACGTGGTGTGGTCGCCATCGCCTATATCTTCGCGAAACGACAAATCAATCAAATCGTCAATCAGTTTCTCTGTATCTATCATTGTTATTGCTATTTTAAATTCTACTTTTCGTTTGTAGAGAGAGTGATAATCGATCTCTCCTTATTAATATAGATGTACAAAAGAGGCACATCAAACTTCTAATGCGCCTATAATCTCTTGGACAGACTTATAGCTGTGCCTATTCAGATATTCGTCGATACCATCAACCACTTTCATCGTCACAGACGGATCTACAAAGTTGGCAGTACCTATCTCGACAGCCGAAGCACCGGCAAGCATAAATTCTACCGCATCGGTAGCATTCATAATACCGCCGATACCTACCACCGGTACTTTAACAGCCTTGGCTACCTGCCATACCATGCGCAATGCAACGGGTTTTACAGCCGGACCAGACAGTCCGCCAGTGACAGTAGACAGCAACGGACGACGCGTTTCGGCATCGACAGCCATACCCATCAATGTATTGATAAGCGACACAGCATCAGCACCTTCGGATTCTACAGCGCGAGCAATCTCTGCTATATCTGTCACATTGGGAGACAGTTTGACGATAAGCGTCTTGTGATAAACTTTGCGTACGGCAGCTACGACTTCGGCAGCACAATCGGGTTTCACTCCGAACGACATCCCTCCCTGTTTCACATTGGGACAAGAAATATTGAGCTCTATGGCAGGAATATTCTCCAAATCGTTTATCATTTGCGCCGTAAGACTGTAATCATCGATGGAAGAACCAGCTACATTTATGCAAAAGGTAGCGGGAATATTCTTCAAGCGCGGATAAATATGCTCGATGAAATAATCGACACCCTTATTTTGCAGTCCCACTGCATTGAGCATACCTTGTGGAGTCTCGGCCATGCGGGGATATGGGTTACCCTCACGATGTTTGAGCGTCGTACCCTTGACAATGATACAACCGATGCGTGATAAATCTACCAAATCGGCAAACTCTTCGCCGTAGCCGAACGTTCCAGAGGCAGTCATCACCGGATTTATCATATCCAGCTGCCCCAATTTAATACTTAAATCTGCCATTTCAGTTGATTTATATTGAATACCGGACCTTCTTTGCATACACACTGATTGCCATCTTTCGTATCTTCCACACAACAGAGACAGGCACCCAAGCCGCATGCCATCTTATTCTCGAGAGAGACCTCACATTCTATGCCGTGAGACTTGGCATAGCGAGCCACAGCCATCATCATAGGTTTGGGACCACAAGAATAAACCCAGGCAAACGTTTTCTTTTCCAATACGGAATGTTGGGTAACGAAGCCTTTCTCGCCCAACGAACCGTCTTCGGTACTGAGACATACATCCCCATACGAGGCGAACTGTTCCAGCTCAAACAAATCTTCTTTGCTACGGGCGCCCAACAAGAACGTAGGACGATAGCCACGCTCGGCTAATAGTTTACCCAACAGCAACATGGGAGCAATACCGGCGCCACCACCAACAAGCAATAAAGACTTATCATGTGGAATAGAAGAATCGGGCAGCGAAAAGCTGTTGCCCAGGGGGAAAAGTAAGTTGAGCTTATCACCCTCGCGAAGCGTACCTAGATGGAACGTCCCCTTGCCGATGAGATGAATTAACAGCCACAACATATTATTGGCTTTGTCTACAAAATTAATAGAAATAGGTCGACGAAGCATCACCTCGGGCGTATCATCGATACGAACCTCTACAAATTGCCCCGGTAACATATCGGGTAGAGGTGCTTCGGTAGTCAGTTTCAGCAAAATATAGTGATCATTGAGATGAATATTCTCTGAAACAATGAAATCTGATAATATTTTTTTCATTAACTGCGTTGATTAGAAATGAAGCAATCATTTGGAATACTGCTGCAAAGGTAATGCTTAGCCGGCGAATAACCACGATTTTGCAGAACAAATTGGAAGAGTATAGCTATATTCTTTACCTTATGGACTTAAACATTTTATCGATACATTTCTTTTTCTGCTCCATATTAGGGTGTACATAGAGGTTGAGAGTCGTACTGATGTTGGAATGCCCTAATATGACGCTTACTGTTTTGTAATCGCAATTGCTTTCTATGCAACGAGTGGCAAAACTGTGTCGTAGCCCATGAAACTTGAGTTTGGGGTATATCCAGCTTGTCCATCAATTTGTTATAATAGTTGCGATAAGTCCTCGGTTCGGTAGGTTTACTTTCGTTAGTGAGTACAAAGAAATTCTCGTTCACAACTTTCTTCAAAGGCTTTATCATTTTCATCATATCCCCTTTCATAGGTATCTCTCGAATAGAATTTTTCGTTTTTGGCGTGCCAATAATCAACTCGGTATACCTTTTCTCCCCTTCGACAATATAAATCCTTTCAATTGTCTTTCTGATATAAATAACTCCTGCATCCACATCAATATCATTCCAGGCCAAAGCACATATCTCGCCTATTCTGAGTCCCGCACTCAGACAAATATAGATACCAAGATTCTTAAACGTAAAGTTTTCATTGATATACTTCATCAATTTCTTTTGATTGCAGATACTCAACACTTCCAATTCGTGTTTTTTTCTTTCCGTAGGGAACTTAATATCCCATTCCTGATACTCTATAAGCTTATTTTTAGCACCAAACTTCATAACCATCTTCAATACGATGAGAATATCTTTAATAGTCTTGTTGCTAAGTCCCGAACTTATTTCGTGTAGTATAAATTCTTGCACTGTTTCTTCTTCTAATTCATATAATTTACCGAATGCAGGCAATATATGATTTTCGAGTATAAGCGCATACAGGGAATAAGTAGACTGTTTGACATACTTCTTTTTGTCTTCTTTCCATAAGGCCGAAATTTCGCAAATTGTTTTCTTCTTCATAATAAAATCTGAATTATTGTTATCTGGTAAGAGTCCAAAAGGCTTGAAAAAAATGAAGGGGCAAATCATATTTCAGATTCATCCCTTTTTCTTGCCTTTGCTCTACCATAATATATTATATGCTATTGGCAAAGATACGAATTCTAATGGATAGCCGACTAATATGCGACAATTATATTTGATACAAAAATAAAAACCAGAAAACATACCTGATCAGTGCCTCTATTGGAGGTTTTAGACTTTAATTTGATTGTATGTAACAATAAACTATGATACAAATCGCTTACTTAATACGAATTATTTGCTCTTGACGGTAATACACTTTGCTTTTGGCGGTAATGCACATCACTTATCTAACATTAATCGGTTACTTCAGAGTAGAATACACACTATTTATCTAGTACTAATCAGCCACTTTCAAATATAATACATACCGCTTTGCATGAACATATCGATTACTTTTCACTATAATATGCGCCGCTGACTTAATACATATCCGTTATTTTAAAATAAGAAAAGCGAATCGCTTACTTTTCGCAAGTAAACTTCTCCCAAGTATTATCGTCATAATAGATAATGATCTCCGTTATCTTCTTGCACGGTTTCTCTACATATTTGATAACTTCTTTAGGAGGAAATGGCATATCAGAACGATTCATACCGCCTTGAGAAATGAGACGCTGAGAACCTGAAGGCGTCTTTTCGTCGTTTTGAGCAAATAAATCGGGCATTTCGGTACGTCCCCTTGAACTACCAGAGGCAAAAGGCGAACTATCTACAGCCGATGGAGTAGTAGAAGAACCTTTGTACGAAGATGCATCGCCATAAGGAGAAGATTCGTTATAGGATGGAGAACCATTGTACGAACCAGAACTACGATTGACCATTCTTTCTTGCTCCAGTTCGACATCATGTTTATCGGAATCCATATCTCCCTGACCGTTGATCAACCAATCAAGACTTATCTCGGGATAACGTTGGCTGATTTTCATGACAACATCCAAACTTGGTCGATTACGACCGTTTAGAATATGCGAAAGAGTCGATTGCTGGATTCCGATTTCTTCGGAAAAAGTAATAGAGTTTTTACCGACCTTATTCATCACCGCTTTGATTCTGTCGCTGATTTCGTTCGTATTCGTCTCCATAAAATTAATGTTCTAAATATCGTTTTATCACAAAAGTAAAGAAATTAGCATTACCTCACAAAAGTAATGCAAACATTCCAAATATACAAACTATTTTTGTAATTTATCAATTATTACAAATATAAACGTAATAGTATAAATGTAATTATACAATATGAAAGTCATAAATGACAAGTGTAATAGCTATAAACAAAGTATTAAGTAATTATTCATGTGAATAATGTAAATGATTGATAATTAATACAAAATATAGCACATATGCACACATAAAAGGTATAGAAGCGGTATGGGAGGGGAAATAAGCGTCATTTTTTAGTGCTTAACTTCATATAATAAGACATATATAGCTGATTTATAAATATTTGTATATAAAATAATAATTTGTTAAGTACTATACAAAAGTAAATCACAAAAGTACTTTACTTCGGTGAAATCACAAAAGTATTATTGTAATATGCCTAAATATTACCATCTATTACTTCACACCACACCATCGGCGTCCCTAGTTTACTTTTGTAAATTCACATCAGTAATTTACTTTTGTATTTTTTGCATATATAATGTGTATCTGTAGATTGTCCTTTTTAGAACTACCTTATTTTACCTTTAAAAGCTACTTTTCTGATAAAAAGCCTAACGCTCTAGAATCGAAAAAAAATAGAGAGCCGACCGGATGGACGGAAATATTTAATTCTAGAGCGTTAGGAAATTTAGAGAAAAAACGAGGGAAAAAAGCATTTACCCCTAACCTCTTCAAGAGAAATAGAACAGATTGGGAAAACAACATAAAATGATAGTAATACACTATAAGAATCATAATCAAACAACCAATGTATGATATTAAACCCGCACATAAAAGAAGTAGAGAAAACAGAACTAAAATAATGATAGAGTTGCAATAGAATAGAACGATAGAATAAAACAAAAGAGAGTTTTGGGATATTCGGAAAATAATCCATATTTTTGTAACTTAAATAACGGAAATACACAAATGAATAATGAGATAAGATCGCCTAAGACGAAGAACAAGATTCCAGAACCGACTATCCGCCGATTACCTTGGTATCTGTCCAATTCAAAATTGCTCAAGCAAAAGGGCGAACGTTTTGTCTCATCGACCCAATTGGCCAAAGAGACAGGCATAGATTCTTCTCAAATTGCAAAAGATTTGTCATACGTCAATATATCTGGTCGGACAAGAGTAGGATACGAAATAGATTCACTCATCTCCGTCCTCGAATTCTTTTTAGGGTTTGTCGGTATTCACAAAGCTTTTCTTTTCGGAGCCGGTAGTTTGGGCGCTGCTTTACTTGATGATTCAGGACTCTCCCACTTCGGACTCGAAATTGTTGCAGCTTTCGACATCAACCCCGCACTGGTAGGAACAAAAGTAAACGGGATACCTATATTTCATACAGACGATTTCCCAAAAAAGGCAGAGATGTATAGCGTGAAGATAGGTATCTTGACTGTACCCATAGAAATAGCGCAAAGTATTACCGATATAATGATAGAAGGCGGTATAAAAGCAATATGGAACTTTACTCCTTTCCGCATTCGAGTTCCCGAAAGTATTGTAGTACAAAACACGTCACTCTATGCCCACTTGGCACTCATGTTCAATAGACTAAAAGAAAATACGGATGAAAATTATCCTGATAGGAAATAACAACAACCAATTAGACACATACAACCCATTGCAAGAACCGTTTCATTTTATGAAACCGGATTCGGCTTTACAGAAGAACAACAAACCTTTCTTTATTCCAGATTTCACGAGTTGTGTGACAGTTTCTATGCATCCGGTTATCAGAGTATCCAAATTGGGTAAAAATATAACTGAGCGCTTCGCATATCGTTATTTTGATGCAATAACAACAGGTCTTGATATTTGTGCCGGAGATATACTCCAGAAATGTCAAGAGAAAACATTGCCATGGGAGGTTAGTAATTCTTTTGACGGCTCAGCGGTTATTGGCAACTTTGTTGCACTAGATCACTTCAAATCATTGGATACGATAAGCTTCAAATTATGTTGCGATGGCAAGACCATCCAAGAAGGTACTATGCAACCTCTGACTCTTCATATTGAACAAGCCATATCTCATCTGAGTAACTATTATACCATGAAAACGGGGGATTTGATATACATGGGAGCTATGGGTGTAACAGAAGTACATATCGGAGAACGTTTACAAGGATATTTGGAGAATGAATTGCTTTTTGATTTCCACATCAGATAACTATTTAAATAACAACCATGAATATTAGAGTAGGTTTTGGATATGATGTCCATCAGTTGGTAGAAGGGCGGAAATTATTCCTAGGCGGCATCAATATAGCACACTCGATGGGATTGCTGGGGCACTCGGATGCCGATGTTTTGATTCATGCCATTTGTGATGCACTTTTGGGTGCCGCAAATTTACGTGACATAGGTTATCACTTTCCTGATAGCGACGAACGTTATCACAATATAGACAGCAAAGTATTACTCCGCGAAACCGTGGCTCTTTTATATGATAAGGGATATACCATTGGTAATATCGATGCGACTATTTGTGCCGAACAGCCCAAACTAAACCCACATATCCCATCCATGCAACAAACCTTGGCAAACGTGATGGGAATAGAGAATGATTGTGTATCTATCAAGGCCACCACAACAGAGAAACTCGGTTTTACGGGACGCAAAGAAGGTATTTCGGCCTATGCGACAGTATTAATTGAGAAGATTTCTGAAAAGAAATAAGCTTTCAGACAAAGAACATCACGATAACCTGCACAATAATAACCCTTACAAACATGGAAATGGGATATACCGTAGCGTAACTTACCGATGCTCTTTCGCCCGGCATAATATCATTGAGATATGTCAAAGCCATAGGATTGGCCATACTTCCACATAACATTCCAGAGATAGAAGGAAAATCTATTTTATGCAGCTTCAATACGATAACTCCTGTTATTACAACGGGAACAAATGTAATAAGGAAACCGAGCCCTATCCACATCAATCCCTCCGGACGGACAACAACCTCAAAGAACCTTGCCCCTGCCGAAATGCCCAAACATGCAAGATAAAGTGACAGTCCCAATTTGCGAAGCATCAGATTGGCGCTGACTGTTGTATAAGTGATCAAATGGAAACGCGGTCCGAAAGTACCGACAAGTATACCAACTATAATAGGGCCACCTGCAATTCCCAAACGAACAGGAGCACTCATACCCCATATATTGATGGGAAAGAATCCTACTACCAACCCAAGTATCATGCCGATAAATATAGCCATCATGTTGGGTTCGTTCAAATTCTTCATAGTGTTACCGAAGAATTTTGCTACATTGTCAATCGCTTCACGTTTGCCTACTATTGTCAGAGTATCCCCATACAGAAGCCGAAGATCGTAAGTTGCAAGCAGTTTTACATCGCCACGAGTCACCCTACTGATGTTAATGCCGTAACTTTTACGGATTTGCAAATCACCCAATCGCTTACCATTTAGTTCGGGACGAGAGACAATGACATTGCGCGATTCTATTTCACCATCTACAGCATTCCAATCGATCTTGCCACTATTCCAGTCTTTTTCTTCTTTCTTTCCGAAGATGATTTCCAGTTCTTCCACTTCTTGCTCTGTTGCTACAATCAACACACTATCACCTTTTTCCAATTTCTGTATAGAACTGGGGACAATAACCTGATTGTTACGCCATAAACGAGAGATAACAAATTTGAGATGACTTTTGTCAACTACCTGCCGAATCGTTTTGCCATAAAGAGCCGGATTACAAACATTATATGCAGCAATATATGTATCGTTATGATCAATGTTATGTACTTTCATATCGGCAGGACGCACAAAGAATTTCTTTATGAACAAAATAGCCAATATCACTCCGACTACGCCCAAAGGATAAGCCACAGCACATCCTAAAGCAGCTTCGCTACTCGATATATGAATCGATTCGAGTGCTTGTTGAGCAGCACCAAGTGCAGGAGTATTGGTAGTGGCACCACACAAGATACCCATCATATCGGGAATCGATACCGAACACAATTTCCCTAATATCAAAGCCAGAGCTGTTCCTGTAAAAATCAAAACCAATCCCCATGCATTAAGCATTACTCCACCATGCAAAAAAGAGCTGAAGAAGCCCGGACCTACCTGGAGTCCTAACGCATAAATAAAAAGAATGAGACCGAAACTTTCTGCATAATCCAACACATGAGGTTCCAACTTCAACCCAAAATGACCGGCTACAATTCCAACAAAAAACACAAAAGCGACTCCCAACGAAATGCCAAGTATTCGAACCTTGCCCAAAGCCAAACCCGCCGCACATATTATCGACAGAACGACAATAGCTTGAATAGACGATGGCACGAAAAGTAGACTATCTAAGAAATCCATAAATATTCCGACTTACATTAATATCAACAATATCAATCTCTTTTTACATGATTTTTGCAAAAATACTAATAATAATCGAAACACAGAGCATCCTACACGTATTTCGTCTTTAACGAAAATTTTTTTTCAATACTGCAGGCACTTATCTATGCAAAATGTTTTCAAACTAACGATAAAAAGATTACATTTGCAAATCATCTAACTAACCGCATAGATTATGTTACAACAAGACTATATACTAAGATTGTTCAGCAAGTTTTTCGAAGACTTGAGCCTATACCTGAATCGCAAGCACAAAGGTGACGAAGACCAGATGGAAACATTTTATACCAACTACTTCCACCCATCCGAATTCTATCTTGCCAACAATAAAGAAGACGTACTGAAATCGCTATCAGAATACGAAAAGGACGAAGAAGAATATAGAATGGAAATGCTTGCCGAGCTATTGTGTCAAGACGGCCTGCAAAGAGAAGACGGCAACAAGATAAACTTATTGCAGAAGTCACTCTTTCTATACGAAAGACTCGATGAACTAAGCACCACCTATTCGTTCGAGCGCAAAAGGAAAATACAAGAGATACTGGGAATTATAGAGTACTGCATGCAAAAAGAAAATGAGCCTTCCGACAAATAATCGAGAATAAGACTTCCATTTCATCCGGTTCTATTCGCATGGTCAACTTCGATTTACAAGAGAAAAGTAGTGCAATAGCAGGAAGCGTATCCTTTTCACTAAATTTTTGCTGTTTTTATCTATAGAAATCGTAAAATTACTTTATCTTTGTAACACAATAAAATTCACGAATCGCATTTATGAACATACTATATCTCATTATCGGCTTGATACTGATTATTTTGGGCGCTAACGGACTGACAGACGGAGCCGCATCTATTGCCAAAAAGCTGAAGGTCTCTTCACTAGTCATCGGTCTTACAATAGTAGGTTTCGGCACTTCGACTCCCGAACTGAGCGTAAGTATCTCTTCAGCGCTGAAAGGTAGTGCCGATATAGCCATAGGCAACATCGTAGGCAGCAATATATTCAACACACTTTTTATCGTAGGATGCACAGCCCTGGTCGCCCCTATTGTTATCACTCGCAATACGATACGTAGAGAAATTCCACTTTGTATACTAGCCTCTGTCGTTCTGCTGATATGTGCCAATGATGTGTTTTTAGATCATGCCCCAATGAATGTAATTAGTTCTACCGACGGACTTATATTGCTGTGCTTCTTTATCATTTTTATGGGCTACTCGATTGCCATATCCAAAAACACGAATGAAAAGGCAACAGAAACTGAAATAAAAGTTCTCCCTCTGTGGAAATCAATAACTTTCATCATAGTGGGACTGGCAGCCTTGATTTTTGGTGGACAACTATTTGTGAATGGCGCTATAGGCATTGCCAGAGGAATGGGGATCAGCGAAGCAGTAATAGGCGTCACTATCGTAGCAGTAGGCACTTCGCTACCAGAACTTGCCACATCCGTAGTAGCGGCCATGAAGAAGAATCCCGAAATAGCTATTGGAAATATTATTGGCAGCAATCTTTTCAATATATTCTTTATATTAGGATGTTCGGCTACCATTACCCCATTATTCCCAAAGGGAATATCCAACTTCGACTTCCTCTGGTTGGTTGCCTCCTCAATATTGCTCTGGTTTTTCGGATTATTCTTCGGAAAACGAATCATCATGCGCTTCGAAGGTATGATTCTGCTTTTAGCATGGATTGCATACACCACTTGGCTTATCATCCGAATGTAACAATCGCAACAAAAAAAGGACGAACCTTACAGTCCGTCCCCATTTGATACTAAAATATAATATGCTTAAATATAGACTTCAAGCAACTTAGCTCCTTCACTCTCTGGTACAAGTGTTACGTTGTTTATCGAAGCCGGCAATAAGACAGTTTCGCCACTCTGAACGGAAATACTATTTCCATCGTTATCGGTTAACTTGCAACGACCTCCACAACAAATAAAGATAACAAAAGAATCAAGTTCAGAATAGTCACACGAGATTTCTTCGGTCAAATCGTAAAGAGAAGTAGTGAAATAAGGACAAGCCACCAATTCTACCGGTTCGTCTTTCACCGCATCATACTGAGTACGATAATCGTCCAATACTTCGTAGTTTATAGCATCGCGAGCCTGATCAACATGCAGTTCGCGAGTTTTACCATTCGCATCTTTGCGATTGTAATCGTATATTCGGTAAGTAATGTCCGATGTTTCTTGTATTTCTGCAAGAAAAACACCAGCGCCGATAGCGTGTACACGACCCGCAGGAAGAAAAAACACATCTCCAGGATGAGCATCGTGCGCCATCAATACTTCAGAAAAAGTATTATTGAACACACGTTCCTTGTATTCTTTCTTTGTTATTTGCTGCGAAAATCCAGAAGTGATTTTTGCCTCTTTATCAGCATCTATCACATACCACATCTCAGTTTTACCCAACGACCCATGGCGTTGTTTTGCCATTTCATCATCCGGATGAACCTGAACAGAAAGATCTTGTTTGGCATCAATAAACTTAATGAGCAACGGGAATTTCTCGCCAAAATTAGCATAATTCTCTTCGCCCATCAATTCACCTTTATAGTGCCGTATCATTTCAACAATGGTGCACCCCTTTTCCGGGCCATTAGCTACTACAGACTCGTCACCTTCGAGACCGGAGAGTTCCCAACTCTCTCCTACATCAGGAAGATTATCACTTAGATGTTTGAATGGGATAATTCTGTTACCGCCCCATATTTTTGTTTTAAGGATCGGTTCAAATTTTAAAGGATACATTTTAATAAAAAAATATTCGTTTAAATACTTCGGTTATTTTAGATTTCGTAATGTCTCTATTACGGGACAAACTTACAAATAAAATATGAAAAACGAATGATAAACAACGAAATTAATTCTTTTCTAAAAGGCATATTTATTAGATGATATACGAAATTAAGGGCAATATACGATGACTCTTTTAAACTTTCATAAAACGAATGTTACTTTTTGTTCACATTACTTTGGAGATAAGAATATAATTGTTTTCTTTGCATGAGAAATATTTTAAAATTGAAATAATGAAGAGCACTTTTCCAACAGAAGAGAATCTTTCGGGATTAAAGAAGGAAGATTTTCAAAAAGATATAAACGGCCGGTTTACCGACCTTTTCATTCTTCGCAATAAGAATGGTATGGAAGTGGCAGTCACCAATTATGGTTGCACAGTATTGTCGATCATGGTACCCGACAAAAATGATAAATATGCCAATGTCATCTTAGGACACGACAACATAGAGAGCGTGATAAACAGCCCAGAACCATTTTTGAGTACTACTATCGGACGATATGCCAACCGCATAGCAAAAGGTAAATTTACCCTATTCGGCGAAGACCACGAGTTAGTCATCAACAATGGTCCGAACTCACTGCATGGTGGTCCAACAGGATTCCATACCCGCGTATGGCATGCCGAACAACTGGACGAACGAACAATCGAATTCAAACGCCGCTCCATAAACAACGAAGAAGGATTTCCCGGATTGCTAGAGGTGCAAATTCGTTATCAATTGGACGAAGAAGAAAATTCTATATTGATGGAGTATCATGCTACTACCGACGCTGCAACAATAGTAAACCTTACGCACCATGGATTCTACAATCTCGCAGGTATTGACAATCCAACTCCCACTATAGACAATAATATCGTCACTATCAATGCAGACTTTTATATTCCTATTGACGAAAATTCAATTCCTACCGGTGAAATTCTCAAAGTAGAAGATACACCTATGGATTTTCGCACTCCGTTTATGATAGGCGAAAGAATAAACGAACGCTTTGATCAACTGATACATGGCGCGGGATACGACCATTGCTATATTGTCAACAAACCGGAAAGTGGTGAGTTAACATTGGCTGCCACGTGCAAAGAGCCCAATAGCGGACGTACCATGGAAGTATACACAACAGAAGAAGGAGTACAACTATACACCGGCAACTGGCTCAACGGATTTGAAGGAGCACACGGAGCAACTTTCCCCGCACGAAGCGCCATTTGCTTTGAAGCCGAATACTTCCCCAACACACCCAACGTGCCCTACTTTCCACCGTGCACACTGTTACCGGGTGACGAATATCAACAAACCACTATCTACAAATTCGGCGTAGAAAAATAACACATGACATATCATTATTTTAACTAATTAAACAATATCAATTTATAATGGATTCAACAAACAAACAAAACGGTAATGTCGTCGCTATCATAACGATGATATTCTTATTCGGTATGATTTCATTCGTTACCAATCTTGCAGCACCTATCGGTGTAATATGGAAGCAACAACCAGGTATCGAAGGTTCCAATGCACTAGGTATGATGGGAAATATGATGAATTTCCTAGCATATTTATTCATGGGTATTCCTGCCGGTAAGTTATTAACAAAAATAGGGTATAAAAAAACAGCGTTAGCAGCTATTGCAATAGGTTTCTTCGGAGTCCTCATTCAGTACCTGTCGGGCATTCTAGGAGTAGGTGCACAACTTTTCGGACTTCCGACAAATTTCTATCTTTATTTGCTGGGTGCATTTGTTGCCGGTTTCTCTGTATGTATGCTAAATACAGTTGTCAACCCTATGTTGACACTACTTGGCGGCGGCGGTAAAAAAGGTAACCAATTTGTACAGATAGGTGGTACATTCAACTCTTTGATGGGTACCCTCACTCCTATGCTTGTAGGTGCATTAATCGGTTCTGTAACCAAGAATACTGTAATTGCCGATGTCAATCCCGTATTATTCATCGCAATGGGTGTATTTGTTGTAGCATTCTTTCTTTTAAGTTTCATTCCTATCACAGACCCTCAACAACAATCCGAACACATTGTATTCGAATCGAGTCCATGGGCTTTCAGACACTTTGTTTTTGGTGTTATTTCTATCTTCTTATATGTTGGTGTTGAGGTAGGAATCCCTGGCACATTGAATTTCTTCCTTTCCGACCCAGATCCTAGCAAGGGTGCTCAAATGGATCCTGCTACAGCAGCTACTATCGCAGGATTTGTAGCAGGTACTTATTGGTTCCTTATGTTGATCGGCCGTTTCATATCAAGCTTTATCAGTGGTAAAGTTTCAAGTAAGATCCAGCTTACTGTAGCAGCAACTCTGGCTATTGTATTGATTTTAGGTGCTATAGCAGCTCCTATTGCAACCAAAGTATCGATGCCGGTATTCACCGGTTCAGGTTTCAGCATGGCTCAAGTTCCGATGACTGCCCTACTGTTGGTATTGTGCGGTCTATGTACTTCGGTAATGTGGGGATCTATCTTCAATCTTGCAGTAGAAGGACTAGGTAAATATACAGCAATGGCTTCAGGCACATTTATGATGATGGTTGTTGGTGGAGGTGTATTACCTCTATTCCAGAACTGGATAGCTGATGTTACTACCTACAAGGCAAGTTATGGAGTTATCGTTATTGCTCTTGCATTTATTTTATTCTATGCAGCTATAGGCAGCAAGAATGTCAACAAAGATATCAAAGTAGACTAGAGTATATAAATCAACTAACAAAATATCATGGAAATAGAATATATAAGAAGCCGATTCATCAAGCACTTTGACGGTACTACAGGCTATATTTACGCTTCGCCGGGCCGCATCAATCTCATTGGTGAACACACAGATTATAACGGAGGGTTCGTATTCCCCGGAGCAGTAGACAAAGGCATCATGGCCGAAATCAAGCCCAACGGTACGAAGAAAGTCCTTGCCTACTCTATCGACCTGAAAGACTATGTAGAATTTGGCCTTGAAGAGAAAGATGCTCCCCGGGCCAGTTGGGCACGCTACATCTTTGGCGTATGCCGCGAAATGATAAAGCGTGGAGTCGATGTACAGGGTTTCAATACAGCTTTTGCAGGCGATGTACCTCTTGGTGCAGGAATGTCTTCTTCGGCTGCTCTTGAAAGTACTTTTGCTTTCGCTATAAACGATTTATTCGGCGATAACAAAATAGATAAGTTCGAACTTGCCAAAGTAGGACAAGCTACAGAACATAATTACTGCGGTGTAAACTGCGGTATTATGGATCAGTTTGCTTCCGTATTCGGCAAAGCAGGCAGCCTCATTCGATTGGATTGCCGCTCGCTCGAATATCAGTACTTTCCTTTTAAACCGGAAGGCTATCGTCTGGTGTTACTCAATTCGAAAGTCAAGCACGAACTTGCTTCTTCGGCTTACAATAAACGCCGCGAAAGTTGCGAAAACGCCGTTGCCGCTATCCAAAAGAAACATTCGCACGTTGAATTCCTTCGCGATGCCAATATGGAAATGCTCGATGAAGTGAAAGCTGAAATCAGTGCCGAAGACTACATGCGTGCCGAGTATGTCATAGCAGAAATACAACGTGTACTCGACGTTTGCGAAGCTTTGGAACACAACGATTATGAGACAGTAGGTCAGAAAATGTACGAAACACATCATGGCATGAGCAAGTTGTACGAAGTAAGCTGCGAAGAACTTGACTACTTGAACGATATAGCCAAAGAATGTGGCGTTACCGGTTCGCGTGTTATGGGAGGTGGTTTCGGTGGTTGTACGATCAACCTTGTTAAAGAAGAGTTGTACGACAAGTTTATAGAAACGGCCATGACCAAATACGAAGCTAAATTCAATCATAAACCAGAAGCTTACGACGTTGTTATCAGCGACGGTTCGCGCCGCATTGATTAAGTTCGGCTAAAGTTTATTAAACGATAAGAGAAGAGTTCATTAGAATATAATGAACTCTTCTTTTTATATGTCTCATCAGGCGGTATACCATGTTTCATCCATGCAGCAAGCAACATTCATCTGCGATATAAATCCTTTTCATTTGTTTTATACTGACGAATCATTTGTTTTCTGCGCAGCAGACAATCATTTGCTGCGCAGCAGACATTCATTTGCTGCCCATCAGACATTCGTTTGCTGCGCAGAAAACGAATGAATGATAAAGAAAAAAACAATGGAATATAAGTATCCCGACATTGCTTGATACTGACGATACCCATGAGTGATACTCAAGCCATACAATATAGAATGGCAAAATAAAAAGAGAAAATAAAAGAAAGAGATGAATCCAATCGAATCCATCTCTTTCCTTTTTTATTGATATAGGCTGATAATCAGCGTTTATTTCGCCACAAGGCAGTCATATCTTCGAGCGTTTTGCCCTTAGTTTCCGGAACGAGCTTCCACACGAATAGAGCAGCAATAACACATATAATGCCATAAAGAGCATATACGAAGATATGCCCGAAATTGCTCAAACCACCCATCTTCATATTGTAAAGAGGAACGAACGTTGACGAAACGGCAAAATTGGCGATCCATTGGAATGCAACAGCAACAGCAACAGCACCGCTTCGGATGGTATTGGGGAATATTTCGGCAATGAGTACCCAACAAATAGGACCCCAACTCATCATGAACGCAGCAGAATAGAACATAATACTTACTACAGATACAATTGGAGGCAAATTGAATAGATTGGTCAACGCCACGCCAATAGCTCCGATAGCCATACCGATCGATCCTGTGATAAGCAACGGCTTACGCCCCCACTTCTCGACAGTAAAGATAGCAACCAACGTGAAAAGGATGTTTATAACACCCATAATAACCGTTTGTGCCATAGGATTGCCCATGTGCATGGATTCGAAAATTCTCGGTGCGAAGTAAAGCACAGCATTAATGCCTACAATCTGTTGGAAAACAGAGAGCATGATACCGATAAAGATAACCAACAATCCATAACTGAAAAGTTTCTCGGTCTTGACCTCTGCAGTAGATTTAATTTCGGCAAGTATTTGCTTTGCCTTCACAGTACCATTAATGTGCTCCAATACAGATAGAGCCTTACTATCTTTGCCTATGAGAGCTAAATAGCGAGGAGTTTCGGGCACAAAGCATACAAGCAAAGTAAAGAGGCCTGCAGGGAAAGCGTTGCTGACAAACATATAACGCCACCCTGTCGTAATGGTCCAAGGATCGGAGCCCGGCATTACGGCTGCAACACCTTTTACGGTATCGATAATAGGATTGGTATGCGAGCCAAGAATCACAAAATTGACAAAATAGACCACTAACTGACCAAATATGATGGCAAACTGATTCCACGATACCAATGTGCCGCGAATATTTGTCGGAGCAACCTCAGCTATATACATCGGGCAAATGGCCGAAGCCAAACCGACACCTACACCGCCCAATATACGATACAAATTGAATACAATAAGCAATTCGTAAGATGGTTTACCGTGAGTGAAAAACAAAAATTCGGGATCATAAGAACCCAAAGCAGAGAGAAAGAAACAAATGCCGGCAAAAATCAACGACTTCTTTCGTCCCCATCTCGACGCGAACAGCCCGGATATAGCACTACCTATGATACACCCGATAAGAGCGCTCGAAGAAGTAATGCCATGAATAGCATCGGTATACTGAAAATCGGTTGCACCCAAAAAGAATGCTTGCAAACCTTTTTCAGCACCCGAAATGACTGCCGTATCGTATCCAAACAAAAGGCCTCCCAGTACTGCCACAAGGACAATACTGAAGAGGTACAATTTACTACCTTTAGCGTTTTCCATAAAAGTGACAGATACAGTATTAATACATGTTTACGATAGCTTCGTAAAGCTCCTGCTTGCCACTTATCTGCTTAGGTTCTCCATGCTCTTTGGCATAAGCAACCAAGTCTTCGAGGTTGAGCTTACCCAACTCGAACTCTTTACCTTTGCCTGCATCGAAAGAAGCATAACGCTCTTTGAACATCTGCTGATAAGGAGACTTCTCCAATATTTCGGCAGCGCTAAGCAATGCATGAGCCATTGCATCCATGCCACTAATATGAGCAATGAAAATATCTTCCAAATCGGTAGAATTACGACGAGTCTTCGCATCAAAGTTCGATCCGCCATTGTGCAAACCGCCATTGCGAATAATCTGCATCATAGCCTGAACAAGTTCAAAATGATCGATAGGGAATTGATCGGTATCCCAACCATTTTGATAATCACCACGATTGGCATCGATAGATCCCAACATTCCGTTGTCTACGGCAACAGCCAATTCGTGTTCGAATGTATGACCGGCAAGTGTTGCATGATTTACCTCAATGTTTACTTTGAAATCTTTGTCCAAATCGTGTGCACGAAGGAATCCGATAACAGTCTCGGTATCGACGTCATACTGATGCTTGGTCGGTTCCATTGGCTTTGGTTCAATAAGGAATGTACCCTTAAAGCCCTTAGCACGAGCATAATCGCGACATTTTGTAAGCATCATGGCCAAGTGCTCTTTTTCGCGTTTCTGATCGGTATTCAACAATGACATATAGCCTTCGCGGCCACCCCAGAATACATAGTTTGTACCACCGAGTTCGATCGTCGCATCAATTGCATTTTTCAATTGAACAGAAGCACGAGCTACTACGTCGAAGTTAGGATTTGTAGCTGCACCATTCATATAACGAGCATGGCTGAAGATATTGGCAGTACCCCACAAGAGTTTAATGCCAGTCTGGTCCATTTTCTGCTTCAAGTAAGCCACGATTTGTTTCAAATTGGCTTCATATTCTTCTATTGTATCTGCTTCGGAGCAAAGGTCTACATCGTGGAAGCAATAATATTCAATGCCCACTTTCTGCATAAATTCAAAACCTGCATCAACTTTGTTCTTAGCAGCTTGTAACTTATCAGAATCACCATTCCAAGGAAAAGCTTTGGTATCGCCACCAAATTGGTCTGTTCCTTGTGCACCGAGTGTATGCCACCAAGCCATTGCAAATTTCAACCAATCTTTCATAGGTTTACCCATAACAACCTTGTTGGCATCATAATAATGAAATGCCATCGGGTTTTTACTCTCTTTACCTTCGAATTTAATCTTTTCAATTCCAGAAAAATATTCTTTTGTCATGATAAAATAAATTATATAGATTTAAATATATTAATTAATAGCCATAGTTGATAAACACTGTTTCCAATGTTCGTATGCATCTTTATATGCTGTTTCTTGTTTCGTATCAGGCTCGATAACCTGCTTTTTCTCTAATGTAGCAAAAGCTTCGGTATTGTCTTTATAATACCCGATACCCATTCCTGCTCCCTTGGCAGCTCCCACAGAACCGTCAGTGTTGTATAACTCGATAGTGGCACCTGTTACACTGGCCAGAGTATCTCGGAACAACGGACTCATAAACATATTGGCATAACCGGCATGAATGACTTTCACCGGAAGTCCCATATCCTGCATAATATCAATACCATACTTCATAGAGAATACAATACCCTCTTGCACAGCCCTCACGATGTGTTGACGCTGATGAATATTGAAATCGATACCATTGATGCTGCAATGCATTTCTTTGTTTTCTAACATGCGTTCGGCACCGTTACCAAAGGGCATAATAGACAAACCATGAGACCCAATCGGGGCGGTAGCCGCCAAATCATTCATCTCGGCATACGACAACGTATCTCCAAGTATCTGATGACGGGTCCATGAGTTCAATATGCCAGTGCCATTGATGCACAACAAAACGCCTAGGCGTGTCTGCTGGGCAGAATGATTAACGTGTGCAAACGTATTGACACGAGAAAGGTTGTCATAATCCACATTGCCATTTACACCATAAACAACTCCCGACGTTCCTGCCGTAGAAGCAATTTCTCCAACATCAAAGACATTTAGAGACAATGCGTTATTGGGTTGATCGCCGGCACGATAGGATATACTGATACCCTGTTTTAAGCCAAGTTCGGCAGCAGCAGATGCACTAAGCTGCCCTTGTTCTGAAAAGGTAGAACGAATGTCGGGTAAAATAGATTTGTCGAACCCGTAATAGTCCAACAAAAAGTCGGCAACACGATTTTCCTTGAAATCCCAGAACATGCCTTCCGAAAGACCTGAAACTGTAGTACAAATTTCTCCGGACAGCTTCATGGCAATATAGTCACCGGGAAGCATAACCTTATCTATTTTCTCGAATATCTGTGGTTCGTTCTGTTTCACCCATGCCAATTTGGAGGCCGTAAAATTGCCAGGGGAATTGAGTAGATGGGAAAGGCACTTTTCTGCGCCTATTTCATTGAAAGCACTGTTTCCAAAAGGCACAGCTCGAGAATCGCACCAGATAATGGCAGGACGCAGCACCTGTTGTTGCTTATCCACACAAACCAATCCATGCATTTGATAAGAAATCCCGATAGCCATGATTGCTGCTGGGTCGGCCCCACTTTCTTCGAGTACAGCGGCTGTAGATAGTTTCAAATAATTCCACCAATCAGACGGATTCTGTTCAGCCCATCCAGCCTTTACGGAGAGAATAGCAGCTTCTGTTTTGGGGTAAAATGCCGAAGCAACACATTTCCCTGAGTCGGCATCTACCAAACTAGCCTTTACCGACGAACTTCCAATGTCATAACCTAATAAATACATATTATTATAATTTCTTACTGCCTAATGACAAATAGGATACCCATCCCATGCAACACGGATAGTCATTAAAGCATTGTGTTTAGTTTTTGCATACAATATCACACTCAACAATTAACGTCTCGACTTGTTGTAAAGCACTTTGTCGAAATGATAATACCTGGCAGCCCGATGCCGCACTCCCTTTTCGAATTCGTCCAGCGGAACGACATACAACATTTGCGTCAGTTTCTTCTGAAAATTCCGTATATCATATTTCTTTTGATAAATCAGTTCGAATAGCGTACGCAATTGCAATATAGTAAACTTGCGAGGTAATAACTCGAATATGATAGCAGGGCTATGAGTGACTAATCTTCTAAAATAATACAGAGCTTCTTCCAAAATAATATTATGATCGAAGGCCAAGTCGGCAACTTCGTTGATTGCGCACCATTCACAATCGTATTTCTTCACGGTATGCTTCAAGGCCCCATCCAATTTGACGGCCGACAAATAAGCTGTCGTTACAATGCTCTCGACCTTGATTCCCGCCGTTTGCTCCAACCAGAGAAAATCTTTCTCCGAACAACGGTCCTTGGAGCCATAAGTTTTAAATTGGTACATTCTCACACCATGAATACCCGTCAAATCATTTAATGTACGATGTGCCGCCACTTCAAAATCTTCGTCTTTAAAGATAAGGTCACCCGGTAATTTTTTAAAAGAAAGTAGTTTTGCTCCTACTTCAACATTCTGTGGAACGAGCAATACCTTTAAATCTTTACCATCGAAACCCAGAATAACAGAATCGATAGAAATATGATTAAGGGCATATTCTTTTTTAGGTTGAGTGCTTTGCATATCGATTTTAATATTTAAACATGGCACAAATATAGATGTTTTTTTTCTTTTCCCAAATAAAGACTATTATTTTTTAATCATTCCAATTTATTGTTTTACATATCTTTAAGCGTTCCTCTTTTTACATTAACAATAAGGTAGTTATTATATAAAAGACAATATCTATTCCACATAAGATATAAGTAAAGAATATTTTCCCTAATATCTATGCATTGCGATGAACCATATTTCTATGTCGGTGCTTTCTTTTACAGACCAAAGAAGAATAATGTAACAAATGCAACGATTTATCCAAAGAGTTTTTATAAATTTGCACCGAATTAAAAATAAAACAAAAAGATGAAAGCATTTGTATTCCCCGGTCAAGGAGCTCAATTTGTAGGAATGGGCAAAGACTTATACGAAAGTTCTGCGTTAGCAAAAGATTTATTTGAAAAGGCAAATAGCATTTTAGGCTATCGCATTACTGATATAATGTTTGATGGAACAGATGAAGAGTTGAAACAAACGAAAGTAACACAGCCAGCTGTATTTCTTCATTCTGTTATTTCGGCCCTCTGCATGGGCGAAGCCTTCAAACCCGAAATGGTTGCCGGACACTCGCTTGGAGAATTCTCAGCATTGGTTGCTTGTGGCGCATTGAACTTTGAAGACGGACTGAAATTGGTTTATGCCCGCGCTATGGCTATGCAAAAGGCATGCGAAGCTAAGCCTTCGACAATGGCGGCAATTATTGCTCTACCGGATGAAAAAGTAGAAGAAATATGCGAGCAAGTAAATGCAGAAGGAGAAGTCTGCGTACCGGCAAACTACAATTGCCCGGGACAATTGGTTATTTCTGGTACAATCGAAGGCATCAATAAAGCTTGCGAACTAATGAAAGCCGCAGGAGCAAAGCGTGCCCTTCCGCTGAAAGTAGGCGGTGCATTTCACTCACCGTTGATGCAACCGGCAAAAGAAGAACTAGAAGAAGCTATCCAAAAGACAAACTTCAACACACCTAAATGCCCCATCTATCAAAATGTGGATGCCAAACCTCATACTAATCCTGAAGAAATAAGAAAAAATCTAGTAGCGCAACTCACTGCTCCCGTTCGTTTCTCTCAGAGTGCCAAAAACATGATTGCCGATGGTGCAACAGACTTCACCGAATGTGGTCCTGGAGTTGTTCTTCAGAAACTTATTTCCAAAATAGATTCGAACGTCTCGGCTCACGGAATCGAATAAGAGAATACCATATTAATTATATATTACCATGAAAAATACTCCGATTAATAGAGAACTCATTGATAGTACTATCAATGAGTTCCAAATCGTAGACTTCTCTAAAACCACGATTCGTGAAGTAAAAGCTATTGCTGCAAAAGCAGAACAAGAATCTGGTGTCGAATTCATTAAGATGGAAATGGGTGTTCCCGGACTTCCTCCTTCTTCTGTCGGTGTACAAGCCGAAATAGCAGCTCTTCAAAAAGGCATCGCAAGCCTCTATCCGGACATCAACGGTCTTGCCGACTTGAAACAGCAAGCATCCAACTTTGTAAAAGCCTTTATCAATGTTGATATAAGCCCTGAGGGATGCGTTCCCGTCACTGGATCTATGCAGGGTACTTTCGCATCTTTTCTCACTTGCAGCCAATGCAATCCGGAGAAAGATACCATTTTGTTCATCGACCCGGGATTTCCTGTTCAAAAACAACAACTGGTTGTGATGGGACAAAAGTTCGAAACATTCGATGTGTACGACTATCGCGGTGAAAAGCTAAAAGATAAACTTGAAAGTTATCTCAAAAAAGGAAACATCTCTGCAATCATATACTCCAACCCTAATAATCCAAGTTGGATTTGTTTAAAAGAAGAAGAACTAAAGACAATCGGTGAGCTGGCAACCAAATACGACGTTATCGTATTAGAAGATTTGGCGTACTTTGCAATGGACTTTCGCAAAGATCTCAGCCAACCATATCAACCGCCTTTCCAACCCACGGTGGCACACTACACAAAAAATTATATTTTACTGATATCAGGGTCAAAGGCATTCAGCTATGCCGGTCAACGCATAGGAGTAAGTTGCATATCCGATTCACTTTATCATCGTAGCTATGCAGGTCTCACAACACGTTATGGAGGCGGAACATTCGGGACTGTCTTTATTCATCGTATACTATATGCCCTGTCATCCGGTACCAGCCATTCGGCACAATACGCACTAGCTGCAATGTTCAAAGCGGCCTGTGGAGGTAAATATAATTTTATCAACGAAGTCAAAGTATATGGAGAACGAGCTCGTAAACTGAAAGAAACATTCCTACGTCATGGTTTCTACTTAGTGTACAATAATGACTTGGGAGACCCCATAGCCGATGGATTCTATTTTACTATCGGATACCCAGGTATGACGAGTGGCGAATTGGCTAAAGAATTGATGTATTATGGTGTAAGTGCTATCTCTCTAGTGACCACTGGCAGCAAGCAAGAAGGTTTAAGGGCATGTACATCGTTCATCAAAGACAATCAATACGAGTTATTAGAACAAAGAATGCAAATTTTTGAAAAAAATCACCCTGTTCAACATTAGAGTATGTATTTTTTATCACGAAATTTGGATATTCAAGAAACTATAACGATATTTGCATCATAAAAGGAGTTGTGAAACCCCTAATTTTTGTATAGTTGAAGTCTAGTTTAGTTTTTGTGTTGCGTCTCGGAAATCGTTAGAGGACGATTCTGAGACGTTTTTAAAAACTATAAAGACTTCCGAAACAATAAAGAATAACAAAAGAGAAAGGCTTATGAAACATTTTTCAACAAAGAAGAGTAGTTTTAAAAAATTATACTTACCTTTACATCTTATTAATTAAGAGATTGCAATATGCTTTTAATAAAAAGATACACTCTATTCATCCTCGTCATTATTTCTGGTAGTTTCATAACAGACAAATGCATTGCACAAAACGAAGATACAACAACGATCAGCGATTATTCGGAACTAAGCAATAACGAACTTCAAAATATTAACCTGCCTCCGTTGTCTCTTCTCTTTGAAAATGCAAAGAAATCACCCACTTACCAATTCCAAGAGAATGACATAGTTATTCAAAAGATGTTGCTTTCCAAACAGAAACGAGATTTTCTTAGTTTCTTCAGTATTCGCGGAAGTTATCAATACGGCAGAATGGCTAATGATGCATATTATTCTGATGTTTACACCCCTGCTACAACTAATTTCAGTTCGACCACACAAAATCTTTATTCTGCAGGAGCAGGATTAAGTATCTCTTTAGATAAGCTATTTGACATTCGCCCTAGTATCAAACGCCAACGCTTAGCCATTCGTTCGGCAGAATTGGAAAGAGATATTAAATTTGAGGAGCTCAAAAAGCAAATAATCGAACTTTATTCAAGCGTAATGCTCAATATCAATACTCTAAAAATATGCAATGACGCAATGGTGCAGGCAACCGTACAATATGAATACATTGAAAATAAGTTTGTTAACGGAAAAGCGACACCAGCTGATTTAGCTAATGCAAAATCTTCTCAAAGTCAAGCCAAACAAGGTTTCGAAACTTGCAAAAATACATTAATTAGAGACATGATGACACTCGACCTCCTCTCACATACATCCCTTTTCAAAAAGAAATAATTATTATGGAATACGTTCTTTATATATTTAAGTTTTTATATCGGATACGTTGGTGGTTAATCCTCGGAACTCTCTCAATAACCATTTTAGCAATCATAGGCACTAAACACTTATCCAAACAATACTCAGTCAATTGTTTAGTATATACCGGAGTCGTATCGGGCTACTCTTTAGAAAAAGAAGGAACAGAAGTTTATGCCATAGCCCAGAATTCAATTGATAATATTATCAATATAATCAAATCTGATGGAACTCTACAAAATGTTTGTCTTCGGCTCTACGCCCGTTGCCTGATTAATGGGAACCCAAATCGTGATAATAATTATATTCTAGCAAAAAACTATAATATGATTTACAATCACCTCAAAGATAGCTATCAAGGCAAAGCTATATTAAGACTAATCAATAAGAAAAGCGAAGATGCTACCTATAACAATTTTTTGAAATATTACAATTCGAGTAAAGATAATTATCTCTATGGTCTTTTTCACTATAATATGCCGCATTTTTGTTATAACGACTTACAACGAATAACGGTAGAACGGGAAGGAAGTAGCGATCTGTTACAAATATCTTATAATGATACCGATCCAGGAATTGCATACAATACCCTGCTTATCATATCGAAAGAATTTGTCAATGAATACAGCGCTATTCGCTACGGACAGACAGATAAAGTAATTGAATATTTTAAGCAACAACTGGATATCATCGGAAGAGATCTTCATGGGCAAGAAGATGATTTGACAGCCTACAATATATCCAAAAGAGTGATCAACTATACAGATGAGACAAAAGAAATAGCGGCTGTTAACAAGGAGTTTGAATTAAGACATCAAGACGCCCTATTACTATATAGCAGCTCCAAATCAGCCTTACAAGAACTTGAGAAACAGATGAATTCCAACACCAAACAGTATCTAACAAACATGGAATTTCTGAATAAATTGCGACAAGTATCCGAATTGCAAGCCAAAGTATCCGAAGGAGAAATATTGCCTAATAATTCCAATGAGAATCTTAATTTAAATAAAAGAGAATTATCAAAAGCACAAAACGATTTATCGGCAGTCACTACAAAATATCAAAAGCACCAATATACTAAAGAAGGTATTGCAAAAGACAATATTGTAGACAATTGGCTAGAAGAGTTAATTAGCTATGAAAAAAGTAAAGCCGATTTAAAAGTAATGGATAAAGCTCGTCGAGAATTAAATGAACGTTATGTGTTCTTTGCGCCGGTCGGTTCGACTATAAAACGGAAAGAAAGAGGCATCAATTTTACAGAAGCCAATTACCTATCATTATTGAAATCCTACGATGACGCTTTGATGCGTAAGAAGAATCTTGAAATGACATCGGCTACCTTAAAAGTTCTTACCCCTCCGGCATACCCGCTCTCTTCAATAGGGGGAGCACGCAAAAAAGTTGTACTAGCTGCTTGCGTCGGAAGTTTCTTATTTATTTTAGGATTCCTTTTGCTATTAGAATTAATAGACCAGACTCTTCGTGATACCATCCGTGCCCGTCGTATCACTAATTTACCTATTCTAGGTTCTTTCCCCCGTAAATCAGTTTTCCAGTTTCGAAATTATGATACGGTTTGTTCAGAGATGGCCATCAAATATTTAAGTAGCAGTATATTACGTTTTTTTACGGAACATAGAGAAAATCTGCCTTATATCGTTAATTTCATCAGCACTGAATACAGCACCGGGAAATCCTATTTGGCCGAACAATTGTCCACCTATTGGAAAAGTATCGGTTTAAAAGTTTGCATCATATCATACGAAAAAGATTTTAATCCAAACTCGAAGAATTATATTTTAGCTAAAAACATTACCGATCTCTACCATCCACAAGATGAAAATATTATTATTGTCGAATATCCAAATCTCCAAAGCAATAATATTCCATCGGAATTATTGCAACAGGCTAATCTAAATTTAATAATTGGTCGTGCCGACCATGGATGGAAATCAAATGATAATATTTTAGTGAAAGCACTGAAAAAGCAAGTCAACGATACACCCTTATATCTTTATCTCAACCAAGCATCTAGAGATGAAGTTCAAAATTATACGGGTATGTTGCCTCCTTATACATTCTTCCGTAAGATGATGTACCGTTATTCTCAATTAGCATTAACAGAACATTCAAATGGAATCAGACCAAGTGTTCAAGAAGTTAGCATTAAAGAGAATGATGAAAATGAAGAAGAATAACCGTTACATTTCGCCGGCCTTTCAATGGTTATACGAAAAAGGATGGCCTTACGTTATTTTGATAACCATTTTATATTTTCTTTTCTACAAGCAGCTTTTAAGTTATTCTCCTTTTTTCAGTATAGCCATTGGTTTAGTGCCCATACTGATAATAGTTGTTCTTTTCATGATAAAGAACTCTCGCTATGCTTTCTATTTTTTATTTGCATTACAATTTCTAGCAATAATACCTACTGATTTTTTATTAGAATACCGTTTGGGTATTATTACATCAGTAATGTGCATAATAATAACATTACTTCTTATTGTATATTATAGCCTTTATGACAAATTCATTGATTGGAAATTATGCAACAATACGATGCTTTGGTCTATTTTATGTTGGAGTGCCTATTGTTGCCTAGAATTAGCTAACCCAAACTGCGTACCCGAAGCATGGAGTATCCTCATTTTTCAATATGCCATATACCCTCTATTGTCTACAATATTAGTTCCTATCACAATTAGAAATATTAGAGGAATAAATCTTTTACTTATTATTTGGTCCATATTTATCCTTATTTGTATTGCCATCGCTTTTCGTCAACAGTATTTTGGTTGGAATGCTAAAGAGAATTACTTCCTTTTCACATTAGGTGGTTCTAATACACACATCATTTGGTCTGGCATACGATACTTTTCCTGCTTTACGGATGCAGCCAATTTTGGTGTTCACATGGCAATGGCTGCTACGACATTTGGCATATCTGCCATTTATATGAGAAATAAAACGTTCAAACTTTATTGCTTCATTATTATGATCTTAGCATTTTATGGAATGTTTATTTCAGGGACCCGTAGCGCTATCGCTATTCCTTTCGGAGGATTGTTAATGCTTGTCATTCTCTCTAAAAGCATCAAGAGTAGTATTACTACTATTCTATTGCTTTTTGTTTTATACTTTTCTTTTAGTTTTACTCACATAGGAGACGGTAACTCGTATATACATAAGATGCGGTCAGCTTTTCATCCTTCTAACGACCCATCTTATTTAGTACGGACAGAAAACAGAAAAAAGATGAAAGATTTAATGGTTAAGAAACCATTTGGTTATGGAATTGGCTTATCAAAATCAGATATTTATAAGCCGAAAGAAAGAATGCCCTATCCTCCTGATTCTTTTTTAACTAGCATATGGGTCGAAACCGGTTATATCGGATTAATACTTTTTTTAGCAATACACGGATTAATTTTTTTGTGGGCATCATGGTTGCTTTTATTTAAAGTGCAAAATAAAAGGATACGTGGTTTAGTAGCAGCGTGGCTAGGTATGGCAGCAGGATTCTTTTTATCGGCATACGGTAATGACGTCATGCAATACCCTAATTGTATTGTCATCTACACAGGCATTGCGCTTGCTTTTGCTGCTCCATATATTGATAAAAACGAAAGAAAACATCTGGATGAAGTCTCTATCCTTTCAGCAGAAAAATAAAAATGGATACACCGATACTCTCTTTTATCACAGTAGACTATAATGGTCTCAAAGACACCATCGAACTCATAGAATCTATATTTAATATAATTCATTCCATAACCTATGAGATCATCGTAATAGATAATGCCTCTCGCAACAATGATGCAGAAACAATTCAACAACAGTTCGGTAATCGCGTTATCTGCCTTCGGAGCAAGAAGAATTTAGGATTTGCAGGTGGTAACAGCTTAGGTGTAAAGCAAGCCCAAGGAAAATATTTATTCTTTATCAATAACGATACGATCATTCAAGAAGACCATTTAGCAGAACTACTTCACGTATTTGATCAATCCGATAAAATAGGCGGCGTTTCCCCTAAAATTTGTTTTGCTTATCCACCGCACCATCTTCAATATGCTGGATTCACTGATTTATCCCCCATCACACTACGAAACAAAAGCATCGGTTTTGATGAAATAGACCACGGACAATACAATACTCCTACCCCAACCTGTTTTCTTCATGGAGCAGCAATGATTATCAAACGAAACGTCATTGAAAAAATCGGCTTCATGTCAGATATTTTTTTTCTCTATTACGAAGAAATGGATTGGTGTGCACAAATCCGCCGTGCAGGATACGAATTGAGGTATGAACCATGCCAAACTATATATCATAAAGAAAGTCGAAGTACTGGCAAAACAAGTAAAATGCAAGTATTTTATTTATACCGTAACAGATTATTATATGCATGGCGCAATCAACGAGGAATAAACCGTTATCTCTCCATTGCATATCTTTTGAGTATATCTGCTTTAAAAAACAGCTTCCTTTTTTGCATAAAAGGGAAATTATCTTTGGCTATTACAATCTATAGAGCTATATTTGCTTTCATTGGGCTACCTTATAAAATGAAATAATATGCTAAGTATCTTTTCTTATATCGATTGGATATTATTTACGTTTCTTACCTTCTGTGTTGCATACCTTCTTATTTTTGCGATAGCTTCACTTTTCTATCATGAGAAACAATATCCTGATACAGAAATAAGACATCGTTTTCTTGTGCTATTCCCTGCGTATGCCGAAGACGGTGTCATTGTCAATTCCATTCAAACTTTTCTACAACAAGATTATTCCAAAGAATACTATCAGATAGCAACTATTTCCGATCATCAAAAAGAAGAAACAGATAAGCAACTAAGAGATCTACCCATTATAACCCTCATCGCGACTTACGAAGATAGTACCAAGGCAAAAGCCCTAAAATTAGCTATTGATAAAATAGAAGGGGACTTCGATACTGTCGTGATATTAGATGCTGACAATTTAGCTCCGACAAACTTTCTCTCTGAAATAAATAAAATGAGAGCTACCGGAAAAAAGGCAATTCAAGTACACAGAAAAGGCATTGTTAATGATTCCCCTATTTCTTTATTAGACGATGTCAGCGAAGAGATTAACAACAGCATCTTTCGCAAAGGACATCAGGTCCTAGGATTATCTTCAGCCTTAACAGGCTCTGGAATGGCATTTGACTATACATGGTTTAAGTCGAATATTAGCAAAGCAAATTCTGCTGGAGAAGACAAAGAGCTTGAAATGATGTTGCTCAAACAAAAAATACATATTTTATATTCCGATAAACTATACGTATTTGACAAGAAAACTGACAATCAAGAAGCCATTGGTAAGCAACGTAAACGATGGATGGCCTCTCAATATTCTTTGGCATTAACTTCTATACCCAATTTAGGTAAAGCTCTATTTTCTCTTAACATATCCTATGCCGATAAAATAATTCAATGGATACTTCCTCCACGTTTAGTTCAACTGACTTTTATTTTCGGGATCACTCTCGTTATGTTGGTTTTTTCAAACAGTTTTTGCTCCGATAAATGGTTATACCTAGCATTAGCACAAATGCTAGCTATACTAATCCTCATTCCAGCGCGTTATTGGAATAAAAGACTAATATTTTCATTCATTAAAATACCTATTCTTACATTTAAAATAATAAACAACCTATTTCATCTTAAAGGAGCGAGTAAACTATTTAGCCATACGAAACATGAATAAATTCCAATAAATCATATATTCAAAGCTATTTTACAAAAAAAGATAAACAAGGCTAAAGATACAAATAAGCACATAAAATCATCTTCCACCTAAAAGTATTTTAAAATGTTTCTTGCAAAATATTATAATAAAGTAATTAACAAACATAATCATAAAAACCAGTATAATAGCTTCAAAAGCACTATAAATTATGGGATGGCTCAAATGCAAAATTTTCTGAAGAATAAAATTTGTAGTTCCAATAAACATCCAATGCAATCCCATAATAGCAATAGTCCCAGTAGAGAGAGTAACAATAATATCATTTATAAAATGAACACACTTACATAGATATATAATAAAAGAAATACCTAATAATGAAATTACATAAGAATATAGACGTTCCAAAGAATATTCAGTAGAAGGATATGCAACAAAAAGACATGCAACAAAAAGAGAAGTGATAGAAAATACCAAATAATATTTAGTGGCTCTTCTATTACAAATTAACGATTTCTTTAAATTGCCTACATATATTCCTAAAATGAAAAAAGGGAATAAATCTATTGTACGATCTATCGTAAACATCGAAGATGTTAAATGACCATTATTTATGATTACTGATAATACGATAGAAATAGCACATGAAATAATAATCAATGTATTTTTACATACGAACTTCGAAATAAAATCATAATAGATTACAACTAATAATAAAGAATATATAAACCATGTTGGACCATCTATAGGGATACTAATTAAACTTTTAAGCAACGGCACTACCAAACCACCAAAATCCATAATAACATTTCCGGAATTAGACATTTCTTTAAACCACCAATATGGATATTGAATTACTTGAAACAATAGATATGGAATAAATAATCTCTTAATATTTTTTTTAAAAGAATCTCTGATTGTATTTGGTACTTTATGCAGATAGCCTGAAAGAAAAAAGAATAAAGGCATCTGAAAAATAAAACAAAACGACTTTCCCATGGAACTTTCTGTAGGAATATGTTCGAAAATAACAATCATAATACCTATCATTTTCGCCCAATCAACCCATATTATACGGTTTTCTTTCATAATTATATTATCCCAATAATTACTCTTATTTTATTAAATTTGATTTTTCATCTTTATATTCTTTCTTCCTTTTAAATAAAGAAAGAATACGCTTTATATAAAAAATTATTCGAATCTTAAAGCTATTAAACAAAGAACCATCCACCCCCACCGTACCATATCCAGTTATAGCCCTTGCTTTCCTATCACAAATAAATGCAATCTTACCAAATTGTTTTAACTGAAAAGCTAAATAACCATCTTCTCCACGAATAATATCCGTTCGAATACCAACCTGTTTGGCATATTTCACTTTATACGCAAATACTAGACCTCTGACACTCAATTCCGGACGTTTAAAGGACTGTAACCACAAATAGACATCTCTAATAGATTCATATAAAAATAATCCAATAGAAGAATGCTGCTTATCTGGAATGTAACTCCACGATGAAGAAACGCCAACCACTTTTTCCTTTAATAAAGCATCGACCATAATTTCAACATAATGAGATGGATACATCGTATCTGAATCTATATTAATATGATATTCACCTCGGGCATGATTCAAACCACAAAGACGGGCAAACCCACAACTATGCTGATGCTCCGTATAATAAGGGACACCACACTGTTTAAATATCTCAGCCGTTTTATCTTTAGAATCATTGTCCACACCGATTATTTCAATAGGATATTTACAGATCATATCACTTAGCGACCAAAGACATGCCAATAAATGAGTCTCTTCATTATACCCTATAACAGAAACAGTAACAAGAGGATCCGAACTCTGTTTCTTTGCTATATTAGCCCGAATAACATCAAATACAGTCTGAGGAAACTCTGCAAAAGACTTATTATAAACTTGCAAATATTTAGTATACCATTTCATATATAGATCTTTAATTTATTTCCCTATTTGCTATTTTCTTTTCTTATCAAATCGTCTAAGGAGACACTGAAAAGCCCTACTCTATTACCTCCAGGATAACGTTTGCGATCCTTTCCAATATAGGAATTTTCCGTAGCAAAATAAACAGTCATTATATCGTTTTTGATAATTAATGTCGGTCTATATATTCCAGATCGCTTTAATATAGGCTTTGAGAAAGCCCTGAAATTATATCCATCATCAGATACAGCCAACCACAGATATTTAAAGGTATCAATCACATGACCAATACCATATAGCATTTTATAATTATAATTTGTTCCACAATAAAGCATATAGTATTTATGATGGTAAAAGAGGACATCACCGTGCCAGACATTCGATATGTTATTCCATTTCACATATTTCACCAAATGAAAATTGGGATGAGATAATGATTCACTTTCCCATATTTCAATATTATCGGTAATAATTCCTCCTATATATCTGCTGTAGCGTTCATCAAAATGTGTATTGAACATATAAATTCTATAGCGTTTTCCCACTTTTAGCAAACAAGGGCACAGACTTAAACGACCCGTTTTTAATAACGTTACCGGATAGGACCAATTTTCACCGTCACGAGATTGTTGAAGAACAATTTTAGCAAAATAACCAGGCCCTTTACATTTTCTTGTAATCACATACATGGTCGAATCATCATCCATAAAAAGTTCCGGATCCGAATTATATTTCGCTTCTTCGCCGTAAATGATAGGGTTATGTTTGATAGCCGTAAATTTTGAAGGAAATGCTGAATCATGAGTACAAGCATGAAAGATAGATGTATTCTCATAAATTTCCGCATCAGCGCCTATTATTTCTGGATAAGGAGTAGCTGCCAGCCAAACATCGTAGCCGTTCCAGGGCTTAGGCAATAATACAACAGCAGGGTGTGTTATATCAAGCATATTATTAGGAACGCCACCCTGTTCAAGACGGGAGGATATCGGTAAATCACACCATTTTATAATAGACTCATCATATATACCATTTTTAACATTCCCCATGGTACAGATTATGCGCCTCATGTTTTTTAACTTCCCAGGCTTCTTCGAAGCTATTAACATATAGTACATTATGCCTCCTAACAAAAGGACTCCAATTAATAACAATACTACCACCATATTATATTTTTCTTTAATTTTCCCCATAAATTTCTATTTTTTTTAACACATACCATCAACCAATATTCTTTAACATTCCCTTTTTCTGTATAATCAAAAAGCGATCATCCGATTAATATAGATAGGAGATATATCAACAACTATTTTCATATCAATTATTTTTTATTATCGTTTCAAATAAATTTTTCCATCTTTCGGCAATACTTTCTATATGATATTTCCCTGAAGAAATATACGCTTGGTCTGCGACATTCTTTCTCATTTGTGGATTTTCAATAAGAAAACATATTTGATTCGCTAATTCTTCACTATCACCATTTTTTACTAATATGCCATTTATTCCATTCTCAATCATATCTCTCGGACCACACGGACAAGAAAATGAAACAACGGGGAGGCCACAAGACATAGCTTCTATTATTACCATTCCGAATCCTTCATAGTATGAAGATAAAACAAAAATGGAACTTTCTATGTATTTATCGTATATGTTTTTAACAGGTTCTTTTAAGAAACAACTTTCATTTAGTCCCAATTCATCAATTTGCTTTTGATAACTTTTTTTTAACCCACCTTCACCATATATATTCAATATCCAATCAGAATACCTTTCTGCAACCTTCTTCCATGCAGATATTAGTCGATCAAATCCTTTTTCAGGAGAATATCGACCTACCGCAATAACTTCTTTTCCTAAACAATTTGATCGTTTGTTTATCACTAAAGTAGGTAGAGGATTGGGAATAATTTCAATATTATGCAGCTCCGGCCATTCTAAAGAACCTTCATGAGTTAATATCACAACTTTACTCAATCTCGATAAATTAGTTACAAACCTATTTGCAAGATAATTTTTAATTCTTTTGGCTATAAGGTTCCTGCTTTGAATTGTTTCACTACCGTAAGCAGAACGAGTAACATGGAATTCTCCAATTTTAATACTGCCATCTTTTAAATCATTAATGAAATTCAATTCCCTTCTCATGGTAGATATAAAAATATCGGCACCAAGCATCTTTAAAGTTTTCGACAATCTCTTTTTAAATAAATAGTAACGATACGGATATGCTAGATATTTCTTTAATTTACTTTGAGAATAAGGTCTGTCTATTGGGACATCAATATCAATATGTTTTACCTTTGGATACAATTCAAAATAGGGCTTTTCTCCCATTTGTTCTGAAGTAATGATAGTAATATCATAATTTTCAAAATGCTCAGCGAAATAATTTGCTTTGAACGCTATAATCCTTTCAATTCCACCTGAGGCGACAAGAGAAGGAAGATAATATACAATTTTCATGTTACAATATCTTAGCTATTATTTGATTCTCATATTCGTTACCACCATCTATAACATTCTTTCCATCGGCCGCTTCATTAACGTACTTATATGCCAACTTTACTTTTCTTTTTGCGCCCATACGCCACCATTCATATTCAACATCTACATGACCAATATCAATGGCCTGATAACCTGCTTTAAACAAATCGTATGACAATACAGTGGCAGTAGGGCCTAAAGCGATAAGAAGCAATACACCCTTTTCTAAATTTAAGGCTGCCGAAAGGATATCATTATATTTATCAAAAGCATCGCTCACAGGGCAGAGAATTCTTCTAATACTACGTGCGTTGTGAAACAAATCATTTCCAACCCCCAAACGACTTTTTTCACCTTCTACAAAGACGATGTCTCTGTCATTCCAAATTTGCTTCAATTCTTCAAACCAACGAGAACATTTTTCTTTAGAAGCAAAATCCATATATGGGCGTGTCACAAATGTATTATAGTATTGCCTTCCAGACACTAAATAATGATCCCAATACGAACCATATAAAAAGAAATGAGTCCGCCAAAAACGTCTAGCTTTACGGTTATAACGATACAAATTCACAAAGACATCTGACAAACATACTAAATGCCCGTCATCTGCGCTTGTTAAAACTTCAATCAATCGTTTGGAAAGAGCATCATTTCCTTTCTGAAAACCTATTGACTTGTGAGGGTTAGTCAGTAGCATTTCTCCATCTCCAAACCGACTAATAGAAGAATGATGTTGAACAACCTCCGAAATAGTTTCACTAATAGAAGCGACCAGAGGAATCACTTTTTGATGCTTTCTTAAAGCCATATACCAAAAGTTGTACCATTCGACTATGAAACCATACCGAAGTTTATAACGTATAACTTTCATTAGTTTTACTATTTCCATATAAGATCCTTTATAATAAATAGCGCACAATTACTAAATTTACCCAAACAACAATATCACCACAAAACGTCCAGAACTTTTTGCATCTGTACGGACCACGAAAGATGCTTAATGGATGCTCTTATATCTTCTGGCGACGTTTTTAATGAACTATAAAAATCTATGACACGATTAATATCTATAGGAGATTCATCAGCAGGTGCTTTTAATACATAAGGCTTCGTATCAAAGTCTTCGTCTGTTTCAGAATAAATAAATGAAAACCCACGAGCAGCATATTCTCTATTCTTAAGAGTCTTAATATAAGTTATTCCACTCCGATGTCTTCCCAAGCTTCCAATAGCAAAATCGCATTCTTCAAACAATTCATCCAATTCTTTCCCACTCTTTGCTCCATGAAAAATAACATAAGATTCAACTTGATTTTCACGCACCATCTGATCAAATTCCTTCTCGCCAGTTATACTATAAAAATAGCCCACCAAATGAAAATAGACTTTATAATCAGGATCAGTACGGTAATACTCAGCGAGACCTCTTATTAATCTATCATAGCCATGCCAATAGTGTATTTCGGCTACTGCAATAAGATGTAATTCTTTTGATGTATCATTTTGATGTTCCTTCAAAGGTATGGCATCAAAATCAATACCATTGGATATTCGAATCGTATCTTTACCAAATATTCGAGGAGCATTGGAAAAAGTCACAATACCATCCAACCATTTAGCTAAAGAATGTCTAAAAAGACGATCGACCGCCAGTTCTATTTTCATTCTTCGAACCACATACTCTTGATCATAAGGATAAGTAGGAATTTCCATTACCACTTTTGCCCCTGTCCTTCTGATTGACTTCACCATACTGATGGTAAACGGATTCGCATTATGATAGGAACGCATATAGACAAACTCGATCTTATTCTCTTTCACATATTGCACTATTGGCGAGTAGTTAATATGTCTTTTAAACTTAGCCTCAATACCTGTTCCCAAATCAGCAATGACCCTATCATCTACTTTCCAACAACGGTGTCCATCTACAGCAACATCATAAGAACAAAGCTCAATATCGAGTCCACATTGTTTCAATGCTTTTACCTGATAATGAATTTTCTTACTTATTCCGTTAGAAGGGTCAAATCCGTGAAATATAAGGAACAGAGCTTTCATGCGTTTTTATTTTTGTGTTCAAATATATCTATTAATTTTTGTATAGCAAAAAGTATTTACAGTTTTTTGGAACATATTTATCGCATTAAAAAATAATTCAATCATTACACATTTTTTTTCAAGAATAAGCAAGGTATAATTAATATAAAAAACAAAATACACACAAAAGCCATTTAGCCAATTATCCGTTTAAAATCAATTATTTAAAGAGACAAATCCGATTAAGATACCGAAAATCCTATTACAACGCAAGCATGTATCATTGCATACGTCAAAAAGATTCATTATTTTTGTATAAATGTTCCATTTGTTTTCTGGGCAGCAGACAATTGTTTGCTGCCCAGCAGACAATCATTTGGTGCGCAGCATACAATTGTATGCTGCGCACCAAACAAACAGAATGAACGAATCAATTTTTTGAAACAACTTTAATAAAACACTGAAAGACATGGCAATAAAGTATGAATTGTACCCTATTACCGGCATCACACAAGAAAATGAAAAAGAAAAGCGTTTTTATCCTCGCGTTGTATGCCACAATACCCGTAGCAACGAAGACATCGCAAAAAAGCTACATTATCGTTCTACATATACTCCAGGAGAACTTATTGGAATGCTGGAATCGATAGCCAACATCATGCACGAGATGATAAGTAATGGCGAATGTGTACATCTCGATGGTATCGGATTCTTTCAGGCTACAGCTACTTGTCGCAAACCAATAAAGGAAATGAATGCGCGCAATTTAAAAATAGAACTAAAGGATGTGACTTACCGCCCCGATGCAAAAATGAGAAAAGCCATGGCACATGCAACATTCGAATGTTCAGGAGCTAATACTCATTTCGATGTTCGTTCTGAAGAAGAATGGAACAATCTCTTGGAGGAGCTGTTCGCAAAAGAAGAATATATTACAGCAAAAGATCTGGTGATGAGAACAAATGCCAATAGAACTGCCGTATGGACACGCTTACAGCGTTGGATAGATAGTGGTAAGATACGCAATGTGGGAACAAAAAGAGTAGCCATTTACAAACGGTGCAATAACACCGACGACTAAATTATTTTCAGTTCAAACCTATAACAATAAAAAATAATTAGTATCTTCGTTTGATTTAAAATTCGAAAAGATAATGAAAATAGCTATCGAAGCGCAACGAATATTCCGTCCTCATAAGCATGGGATGGATTTTGTAGCATTGGAAATTATCCGCGAACTACAAAAGATAGACAGAGACAATGAATATTACATCATAGTCCGCCCCGATACGGATAGATGCCTTCAAGAATCAAAAAACTTTCATATCATAGAATTAAAATGTCCAACCTATCCCCTCTGGGAACAAATAGCACTTCCACGTTTCATCAGAAGCCTAAAACCAGACTTACTTCATTGTACCAGTAATACTGCACCTCTATATTGTAATGTCCCGTTGGTTCTGACCCTTCATGATATTATCTATTTGGAAAAACGTCAATCATCCAACAAATCATTGTACCAAGAGATGGGATGGTACTATCGCCGCCTTATTGTCCCCCGCATTCTTCCGAAATGCAAAACGATTATTACGGTGTCGAATTTCGAGAAAGACAGAATCAGCAAATCTCTACATATTGCCGACGACCGACTAGTTGCCGTATACAATGGATATAATACTCATTTTTGTGTCCAACCAGAAGATTGGCAAACCATCCATAAATATATAGAACGTGCGCCATATCTCTTTTTCCTAGGTAACACCGATCCCAAAAAGAATACGACAAGAGTATTGCGTGCCTATGATATTTATTTGAAGCATTCAACACAAAAGTTACCAATGCTGATAGCCGATCTTGATGAAGCATATATCAATAGCATACTGGAAAGAGAGAACTTGCAAAGCATCAAGCCCAATCTTCGATTTCCGGGTTACGTATCCAATAACGACCTGGCAGCTCTCTACGGTGCTGCTTTTGCATTTCTCTATCCTTCTATACGCGAGAGTTTTGGTATACCTATGCTCGAAGCCATGGCCTGCGGTACTCCAATCATAGCAGGAAACACCTCTGCAATGCCCGAGATAGCAGGCGAAGGAGCTATACTTGTCGATCCATTCAGCGAAAGAAGTATAGCAGAAAAGATACTACAACTCGAAAGTGATGAACAATTGCACAAAACACAAGTAGCATATGGTTTGGAACGTGTTAAACTATTTTCGTGGCAAAGAAGTGCCGAGGCACTATTGAAAATATACAAAGAAATATCGGGCAACAATAAATAAAACATGGGAAATCTAATAGTTTACAAAGCATCGGCAGGTTCAGGAAAAACATTCACCCTTGCCGTAGAATATATATGCCATTTAATAAAAAATCCAAAAGCATATCGGCAGATACTCGCTGTAACTTTTACCAACAAGGCTACCGGTGAGATGAAAGAACGCATACTCGGTGTGCTTTATGGATTGAGTTGTAGAGATAATGACGCAGAAGCCTACCTAAAACAAATCATGGCATTTACCGGTTACGACGAAATAACGATCAGGAGCACCGCAAGCAAGGCCTTAACCAATATTCTACACGACTACAATCATTTTAGGGTAGAAACTATCGATTCTTTCTTTCAATCGGTGATGCGCAACCTTGCCCGAGAATTGGATTTGTCGCCCAACCTGAATATCGAGCTTGATACGACTTCCGTACTTAATGAGGCGGTTGACTTGATGTTTGCCAACCTTACTGCAACATCTAAAGAGATGGCGGGCATCCTCAGTTATATTGAAGATAGAATAAACGACGACAAACGTTGGAAGATTGCAGACGAAGTGAAAAAGTTTGGACAAAACCTTTTCAACGAGCTGGTGATGAGTTATGGAAACAGTTTGGCAGGAAAGACAGACTCGAGTATACCGACGCTTTATAAAGAGCTCAAGCTTCAGAAAAAGAAAATTAAGGAAGAAGCAACACGTTTCAAAACAGATTTTGAAGAACTATTAACCAAGACAGGAATAACCGTCGACAGTTTCAGTAATGGCAAAAATATTGCCGGATACTTTAATAAGATCAGCCAATGCGAACTTGATGATAAAGCAAAGAACACGACTATTGCCAAATGCTTGGAAGCACCCGAAGGATGGCTTCGAAAAGCAGATCAAAAGGAAGTGAACATTAATCTCGTTGCAGAGCACTTTCTGCCGCTATTACAAGCGACAGAGACGTTTAGAACAAAGAATTCAATTATTCTAAACAGCATCAATCTGACGATGCAACATCTGAACAAGATGTCACTACTCAATGCGATCAAAACCGAAATAAAGAAAGAGAACAATGCCCAAAATCGCTTTTTGTTAGCCGAAACAAACGCCTTGCTTCATCGCATTATAGACGATAACGATTCTTCGTTTGTCTTTGAGAAGATAGGCACCAATATCCGCAACGTCATGATAGACGAATTTCAGGATACCAGCAAGATGCAATGGGAAAACTTCAAAATGCTGTTGATAGAGGGATTGTCGCAAGGAGCAGATAGCCTAATTGTAGGCGACGTAAAACAATCGATCTACCGCTGGCGTAACGGAGACTGGAACATACTGAATAATCTGCACGGCAAATTGGAAAGCTTTCCTATCAGCGAGAAGTCATTGACGGTAAACCGTCGAAGCCGAAAGCGTATCATTACTTTCAATAACTTTGTTTTTGCATCTGCCAAAAAATACCTGAATGATATCTATCGAGCTGATGAAGGACAGGACTGTATGGAGTTGTTGGAAGCCTATCATGATGTAGAACAACAGTCGCCACACGCTGAAGAAGAAGGTTATATTAAAGTGGCATTTATCGCTCCCGACAAAGAAGAAGAATTGGATTATGAAACAAATGTTTGTGTCCAACTCGGAAAAGAAACCAAGCGATTGGTAGAAAGCAGCATAAAACTAGAAGATATAGCCATACTGGTACGCAAAAAGAAAAATATTCCACTTATTGCCGATTACTTTAAAAACGAATTAAAGATTCGAATCATTTCGGACGAAGCATTTCGATTGGATTCTTCGGTAGCCGTGGGTATGCTTATAGATGGACTGAAAGTGCTTTCGGATGATAATGACGGCGTCTCGGCAACATCTTTACTGCAGAATTATGAAAATGAAGTGCTGAAGAAAGGCTGCGACATAAACGAACTGGCAACACAAGGAATTGAAGCCTATATAAACGATTTTTATAGGCAAAGAGAGCAACTGAAAATATTGCCACTTTACGAGTTGCTCGAGAAACTCTGCGATCTATTGAATCTTAACAAAATAGAAGGACAAGATGCCTATCTATTCTTCTTTTTCGACACGGTAATGGAGTATCTGCAAAACAATCCGTCGGATATTCTTTCATTCCTAGCCTATTGGGAAGAAACGCTGTGCTCCAAAACTATCACCGACGGAAAATTGGACGGTATTCATATATATACCATCCACTCTTCTAAAGGACTTCAATTTCATACGGTGCTGATTCCTTTTTGCGACTGGAATTTAGAAAACGAAACGAAAGATCAGTTAGTATGGTGTAAGCCAAACACTTCTCCTTACGATGCACTAAACATCGTTCCTATTAATTACGGACAATCCATGTTGCAATCCATCTATCAAAAAGAATATCTGACAGAGCGTCTGCAGCTGTGGGTAGACAATTTGAACTTACTATACGTAGCATTTACGCGAGCAGAAAAGAATCTTATTATACTGGGAAAAGCCGATCGAAATAAAAACAGTGTGTCGGAAATGTTACAACAGATCCTGACGGAGCATCTGGATGAAAGTGGAGTATTTGAAATAGGCGGAAATCCCACCCCATCAGAAAAGAAGAAGACCACGACCGAAACAAAGAACCGCCTTTTAGAACAACCCGACAGAGAAGCGGTACAAATGGAATCGTTCGCACAGCGCGTACAATTTAAACAATCCAATCGTTCGGCTGATTTCATTTCGGGAGAAGAAGAAGATAAAAAGCCTTTCCGTTACATTAATCGAGGTAAAATGTTGCACGAGCTATTTTCTACCATAAACAACAAAACTGACATTGATACGGCAATAAACCAACTAGTGTTCGACGGAATTATAAAAGATGCAGAAAAAGAGGAAATTAGAATATTCACACATCAAGCGTTCAACAAACCGGAAATAAAGACATGGTATGATCCAAGTTGGACCGTCATCAACGAACGCGACATTATATGGATGGAAAGCGACAATATAAGAAATCGTCGCCCGGATAGAGTCATAACCAAAGGAGATGCAGCAATCGTTGTTGATTTTAAGTTTGGAAAGAAAAACAAAAAATACAATCGGCAAATAGAAGAATATGCGAAATTACTGAAAATGATTGGATACAAAAACATAAATGGCTATCTTTGGTACGTTTCAACAAACGAGATAGAACATATATAATTGAAGGTATGGCATACGATTACAAAGTAAGTGTTATAATCCCCGTATATAATACAGAACAGTATATACGGCAAACGCTTATAAGCGCATGTAACCAAACCTTGCAAGACATCGAAATTATCTGTGTCAACGACGGTTCGACCGACAACAGCGAAGAAATCATCCGCGAATGCGCAAAAGATGATCCACGTATCAAAATAATAAAAGAGCTTAATTCAGGTCAAAGCGTTGCCCGCAATACCGGAATCATCAATGCAAGAGGAAAATACCTTTACTTTTTGGACAGCGACGACTTAATAGAGCCCAATACCTTAGAATTGTGCTATGAGCTTTGCGAAAAAGGGAAATATGATTTTGTTACTTTCGACTATGATATATATAATCCCGACGATATAAGCACCGAAGGTATTATGCAGTGTGATCGTAGTCGTTGTTTGTTTACAAAAATGGATTATGAGGGCCTAGAGGCATTAAACCTACAATTGGCAAAAATGTCATATACAGTATTAGTTCAGGTTTTATTTATTAATTCATCTTTTCTACGTAATATAGCTTTAAGTTTTAAAGCCGGTATAATCCATGAAGATCAGATTTTTACCACATTGCTCTATTTGAGAGCAAAAAAGATGGCGTATATCAAAGATAAATTATTTCACCGACGTATTCGCCCACATTCCACCATGACGACATCTTTTTCGTGGAAAAATATAACAGGGTATCTTACTGTCACGGACGAATTAATCAAAGCCAAAACAAAATTAACCCCTGACGTCAAACAGACAATAGATATACTCCTCTCTCAAATGCTTGATAGTATTATTCGATGGGAGGCATACAAATTGCCTCGTAAAGAAGTTTTTTCTCTTCTGGCTATATGCCTAAAAAAGTACATGAAATATATTAGAACAACTTCCCTTTTTTATTTATTCATTAGATTGTTTATCAAGAAGAAGAAGAACTAAAAACATGATCAATTCAAGAGTCCATAAAAGTCTAAAAAACGTAAAGGTAGGTATTCTATTTTATATTCTATCCTTAGGTTTTTCTTTTGTATCCCGTAAAATATTTCTTTCATGTTTAGGAGCTGATTTTATTGGTTTAACAGGAACACTAGGCAATATTTTAGAACTACTAAATTTAACAGAATTAGGAGTAGGTGTTAGTATCAGCTACTTTTTATATAAGCCTTTACATGAAAATGACAGAGCCAAAATTAATGAGATATTATCTGTTTTCGGATACCTTTACCGCATTATCGGGATTATTATTGGCTTTGGAGGCATAATTATCAGCCTATTTTTCCCACTTATATTTAAAAGCACTATTTTAAACTTGGGTATTGTTTATTTTTCTTTTTTCTCTTTTTTGGCCTCATCACTAGTTGGCTACTTTATCAATTACAGACAAATCATTCTAACAGCTGATCAAAAAAATTATGTTGTTTCTGCCTATTTCCAAACAACATCTCTGATTAAATCAGCCATTCAAATCATATTAGCTTTATACTTCCGAAATCTATATCTTTGGGTATTGATAGAATTTATTTTTAGTGTCGTATGCTGTATTATCTTAAATAAAAAAATAGACATTGAATATCCTTGGCTTAAAACGAATATAAGAAGTGGAAAAATACTATTAAAGAAATATCCACTAATATTAACAAAAACGAAACAAGTATTTATCCATAGAATAAAAGGATTTATTTTAAACAAAAGCGACGAAATTTTAATATTTGCTTTTGTTTCACTAAAAATGGTAGCCTACTATGGTAATTATATGATGATAATTAACAAATTAAATTACCTCATCAATATCGTATCGGATGGCATGAATGCAGGTATAGGAAATTTAGTTGCAGAAGGAAATACTAAAAACACAATAAAAGTCTTTTGGGAACTTATGGCCATTCGCTTTTTTATTTCAGGATGTATCATTTTCTCTTTTTTCCTTTTCTTTCAACCTTTCATTCTATGCTGGTTAGGAAAAGAATACTTATTAAATGATCTCATTTTTTATTTGATACTATTAAATCTCTTCATTATGTTATCAAGAGGTGTTGTTGAAATGTATATTCAATCTTATGGTCTATATTCAGACACATGGTCCGCATGGACAGAAATCGCAACGAACTTGTCTTTCACATTAATCTCTTCACCTTTTTGGGGAATAATAGGAATACTCCTTGGAAAAATAATCAGTTCTACCCCAATAGCTGTAATATGGAAACCTTATTTTCTATTTAAAAATGGACTAAAGACACCTTATAAATCATATTGGAAAGGTATGATTACATACTACTTTATCTTTTTCATATTTATATTTGGACTCGTTCCCCTAAAAAATTATATAGAGGTACACCTTCACAATTTTTTAGACCTTCTTATCTATAGTATCATCCTGTTACCGATTTTTATACTCTACTTGATAGTTTTGTATAAATTTTCCAATGGCATGAAATATTTCATAGTAAGAGTTCCTTTTTTATCTAAAATATTCCATCATGAAAATAATATGTGATGCCCCTGGACAAACATGCAATCGTTTATGGTCGTATGTTGCAACCATTTCTGAATGTATCGTAAAAAAGAAAAAAATGATTATTCTTTTCTATGATTACACCATTGAAGACTTGCCTTACTTTAGAAACTGTTCTTTCATTTATTTTCCATTATATCAAAGGTGGTATTTAAATCGCCGAAACGGTTGGAACAAATTTAAGGGACTTACATGGAAAGCCACTCATAATGAAAAGCTCGACAAAATTTATTATTTTTTCGGATGCTTTAAAGGATGGGACACTCGAACAAAAATTGAATATATATCTGAAGCAAAAGAAGAAATAATACACATTTTTACACCAAAACAAAGTATAGTTGAAGAAGCGAACCAACTAATTAACGAAATAAAAAGAAGTGCAGACTTAATAATAGGAGTACATATACGTAGGGGAGACTATAAAACTTGGAACAATGGACGTTTCTATTTCACGATAGAACAATATAAATCATTTATGAAAAAAATTCAATTGTTATATCCGACAAAACAAGTAGCTTTCTTTATTAGCACAAATGAAAAAATTGAGAGTATATCATTCTGTGGGTTTAAATGTTACTTTTTTAGAAAATCAACAAATCCTATACTTGATCTATATACCTTATCATTGTGCGACAAAATTATTGGTCCTACTAGCACTTTTTCAAGATGGGCATCCTTTTATGGAGAAAAGCCTCTTTGCTTCTTAGAAAATATAGAACAAAAAATTACGGAAGAAAGTTTCTCTCCAATTAAAGATTTCTTTCATTTTGAAAATGGCAAAGAAATATACAATTGGTAATCATCATACAAGTAATTTTAAAAACAGTTCACTATAGGTTTCCTTATTAAACATAGATGAACGCAAAATTGAATGATCAGACATCGAATTCATTACATTTTTATGATTATATAGATATAATATTGCATCAGCTATAGAATAAGGTAAATTTTCATTTCTTTTAAGAATTATAGCACATTTAGTATCTATAAATTCGGGTATTCCTCCTGAATTTGTAACGATCATTGGAAGTCCTGCAGCCATACCTTCAATACTTGTCAAAGAACAAGGTTCATCCCATACAGAAGGCACAATTCCAACATCTGAACATTTTAGAAACTCAGGAATTTTAGAATATGGCAAAAATCCTGTAAAAATAATTTTATCTTTACCATAAACAGATACAATATTTTTTAAATCTCTCTCATATTCACTCTGACTATTCATGTTGCCAAAAAAAGCACCTCCTAATATAAGAAATTTTAGATTCGGCAAAAAAGAAAGATATGAATATGCCATTATAAATTCTTTCACTCCTTTTTCTGGTATAATTCTACCCGAAAAAACTACGATGAAATCATCATTTCTAAATCCAAGTTCATTCCTTATAAAATCTTTAGATTTTAAATTATTAAAGACATCCAGATTTATACCATTTAAACATACTTCAACGCTATTCATTCCTTTAATTGTTTCCACTCTTTTTTTAATAAATTCAGAGACCGTAATTATTTTATATAAAAAAGACCTTATTTTTACCGAGTGAAGTGTGTTAATATTTAACAAATCATTATGAAGATGCAAAATAATTCGTGCATTAGGATATTTTGCATGTACCCTAAGAGCATAACCTGGCCTATTTTCTAAAATTATAATATCATAGTAATACTTACCCATTTTTTTTAATACAGAATGAAGAAAGTACTCAATATAATAATTATAGTAAGAATCATATTTTCTATATACTAAGAAAAATAATTTACGTTTAATACGATACCATAATAATTTGTCTTTTATGTATGAAAAATGAGTAAATTTAGAATTTCTCTTATACAAATTAGAGAATTCAATATTTTTATCATAAATAGAATACACGGTAATATCATGCATTTGTTTTTTCTCATTTTCAGCTAAATAGAATTCAATTAAGTTTTCTACAGCCCCCCCCTGAGTTGCTGGAACTGGTAATATTCCCGAAGTAATAATTGCTATTTTCATTATATATTTAATTAACTTTAAAGATACTCATTAGCAAATATACATCAAAAGTTTTACTTAAATACAAAGATGAATGAATTATTGAAAATTGAATTTAAAAGTTAATAAAAGCTCCTGTTTACTAACTGTTCTTCCAATACATTTTTAAACGATATAATAGATTCTTTATTAATTATCATTGTCTTTCCACAGAATATCTCTATTTTTGCAGCATTAAATAGAATAAGATGATAACTCACAATCCATCCGTCCTATTGATATATACAGGCGGAACTATCGGAATGATAGAAAATCCGGAAACCGGAGCTTTAGAAAACTTTAATTTTGATCACTTAATGAGCCATGTTCCCGAATTGAAACGATTCAATTACCGAATTGCATCCTATCAGTTCGATCCCCCTATCGACTCATCGGATATGGAACCGAGTCTATGGATTAAACTAGTGAAAATCATCAACTACAATTATGATTATTATGACGGTTTTGTCATATTACACGGAACAGATACGATGGCATATACTGCTTCGGCGTTAAGTTTCATGCTCGAAAATCTAAGCAAACCTGTTATACTTACAGGATCTCAACTTCCTATAGGTATGCTACGTACCGACGGAAAAGAAAATTTGATCACTTCTATTGAGATAGCTGCAGCGAAAGACGAAGAAGGAAACGCAATGGTTCCTGAAGTATGTATCTTTTTTGAGAATCACCTACTAAGAGGTAATAGGACAACCAAAATAAATGCAGAAAATTTCAATGCATTCCAATCATTCAACTATCCTCCATTAGCTGTAGCTGGCATACACATAAAATATGACACATCGTTGGTGAGACATCCAGATATATCCAAACCTTTTAAACCGCATTATGTACTTGATCCGAATGTTGTAGTACTTACTTTATTTCCCGGAATACAAAAAGAGATTGTAGCATCTTTGCTAAAAGTAAAAGGGCTGAAAGCTGTTGTTTTAAAAACATACGGATCAGGAAATGCCCCTCAATTGGAGTGGCTTATTGAAGAATTGAATGAAGCACAAAAGAGAGGAATTATTATTATCAATATCACCCAATGCTCATCGGGAAGTGTAGAGATGAAAAGGTATGAAGCTGGTATGCATTTGTTACAAACGGGAGTGATTTGCGGATATGATAGTACAATGGAAAGTGCACTCACCAAGTTAATGTTTTTACTAGGGCATCAACTTAATTTTCAAGAAATTCGGAAAGCAATGCTATCCGATTTAGCTGGAGAAATCACCATATGAGTATAAATCTTTGTTTTTTTACTATTTTCTGCCCTGTTTTTTAATATTTTTGTAGTATTTCTTTCTATAAATCACAAACATATAGTACCTTTGCCATAAATTTAATTCAGAAAGAAGAAATAGGTCGCGAAAAAATTAACATGCTAACGAAAAATAATTTAGATTCACAACACATTACATCAAATAATATTATTATATTTGCGACCATTATAATGGGAATAAATTAAGGACGAAGATAAATATGAAAAGCGTGCTTTTAATAGACGATAAAGAATCAATCGGAAGAGTAGTTTCTATATATTTAAACAAAGAGTATAATGTTGCTTTTTTCGAAGATCCTCTAAAAGGACTAGAATGGTTAAGTGAAGGCAATATTCCAGACCTCATAATCACGGACATACGGATGCCAAATATGATGGGAGACGAACTCCTTTACTACCTTAAACATAATGAAATATTCAAAGACATTCCAGTAATGATTCTATCAGGAGAGGATAGTACAACAGAGCGCATTAAACTATTAGAAGCAGGCGCTGTAGATTATTTATTAAAGCCATTCAACCCTTTAGAACTTAAAATAAGAATCAAAAAGATTATAGGTTAATGACTGAAACTCATGCAGAATTTTATCTATATTGGTACAAACGAACAAACAATTGAGAGATTTTCAAATACTCCAAATATTATGTTTTATGCTGTTCCAAATGGTATAAAAGCTATAAAAATAATAGATAGAATCCGTGAAAAACTTGACATTGCTGTATTTTACGAATCTCATGAACTAAATGAAGACATTTCTAATATAAGAATACTCCATAAGATATTCCCTGGTTTATATATAATATTAGTTACAAATGACCTTCGCAAAGAAGATGGACGCGCTTATTTAAAAAGTGGCATCAATAACACAATTCCATTCAATGCAGATCAAAACATTCTACAGAATGTGATAAATTTTGTAAGTCTCAAAAAAGAAAATCAAATAAGAACTTTTTCGATAAAAAAAGAAAAGCATCAAACTTTTCGTCTGCCGGTGTGGAAAAGAATATTTGACTTGGTGTTTTCTACTATTGGCTTACTTTTTTTATCTCCATTATTTCTTATAACAGCTATTGCCATTAAATGGGAAAGTAAGGGACCCGTAATCTATAAATCGAAGAGAGTCGGCTGCAATTATAAGATTTTTGACTGCCTGAAGTTCAGGTCAATGTATACCAACATGGATGACTATATTAAGAACTATAAGGATAAGAACATCTATACTGAAAATAAAGAAAATAAAGAAGAAGAGAAAATCGAAGCAAGTGAGAATCTCTATATATCTGATGATAATGTTGATGAGATCATAGAGAAGGGAATGAATAGTACAGATGAGATTTCCAAAGATTCGATTCATGAAGAGGTAAAAGAAGGTACCATATTGGTTGGGGATGATTATTTAATCAACCAGAAGCAATATAGCGAAGAAAGAAGAGAAGGTCTCGACAACCCATACATTAAATTGAAAGACGATCCTCGCATTACAAAAGTGGGATATTATATTCGTAAATTCAGTATTGACGAACTTCCTCAACTTATTAATATTATAAAAGGGGATATGTCCATAGTCGGCAATCGCCCATTGCCCTTATACGAAGCAGAACTATTGACAAGCGATGAATATGTAGAACGCTTCATTGCCCCTGCAGGACTTACGGGACTATGGCAAGTAATAGATCGTGGGAAGAAAGGTTCTACATCATCTGAAGAGCGTAAACGCTTAGACATAAAATACGCTCATGAATTTTCTTTCAAAATGGATATGAAAATTATATTGAAGACTTTTACATCGTTTATTCAAGAAGAAAATGTCTAATGAATATAATAACTCCGATAATAGATTGGATAGACAGCATTTTATTCTTCATACTGTTCCTAGAAGTTGCCTATTTATTATTATTGGGATCTGTTATGAAATCAACGGTCTTCAAATGTCGAATAGATAAATATTTCCGCTACGCCGTATTGATTCCTAAAGGGTATTCTTTTCCCGAACAAGATTATAAACAAGAATACTTCCAGTTTTTGTATTATGACAATTGGAGAACTAAAATTAGAGAGATAGAAGCTTGCAGCTTTGATATGATTATCGTATTAGGTCCCTTTGTTAGCGTACCGAAAGACTTATTATCTACTATTAATATTGCGAACAATAGCGGATTTAAAGCTTTACAGCTACATACCAAATTAGAAAGCAACAACACTTATAGACTACGACGCAAAGCGCGTTTGGAGGAGTTGCGCAATGGGTTATTAAAATCAGGAAGATGCGGTATAGGACTCTCTTCTGCATTAGATAAATACAACTTCGCCATTCCTCTGAAATGGGCTCAAAAGTATCTAAAAAGCGATAAAACAAATTTGGAATGGGCTTTGACCTCTCACCATATCTTCATCAAATACCTAATAGAGCCGATGATTATTGCTGAGAGTTTTCCCGAACACTTTAAGCAACGTCCTTTTAGAAAGTCGATGCGAAGATTATTTCAGTCTATTCAATCGGGGAACTTAGAAGAAATAGAAAGAAGCCTACATCGGATATTCCCTTCGTGTAAATCGCTTATTATTATCTTATTAGCATTTAGCGTAAGTTTTAGTTTTTATAGTATATATTGGTCTATCAAATGGTGGATGCTATTATATTTTTCCTTCTTTGCTTTTAGTCTTGCTATGCCTAACTATGTAATGGAACCACACAAACAACGAAAATCATTAAATCTGTACAAATTATGGAAAAATCGGCAATTAAAATGAAAATAGAACACTTCGGCTTAAAGAAGGTTCTTCATCGATTTATTATGCATCCCATAAAAACACGTCCAAATTGGTGGATTCGCTTGTTTTTTTTCTGTTATCTAAAAAGAGGAAAAGGCTCTGTAATATATAGAAATGTAAGGAAAGATTTACCACCGTTTCATCCATTCGTATTAGGTAAATATTCGGTTATCGAAAGTTTCTCATGTATCAACAATGCAGTTGGAGAGTTAATCATAGGAGATTATAGCCGAATAGGCATTAACAACACCTTAATAGGACCGGCAAATATAGGAAACCATGTTAACCTAGCTCAAAATGTGACTATTACAGGATTAAATCACAATTTTAGAGACGTTACCAAACGAATTGATGAACAAGGTGTAAGCACCAACTTAGTAACCATAGAAGATGATGTATGGATTGGTGCCAATGCTGTAGTTCTTGCCGGAGTCAAGATAGGGCAACATGCCGTTATTGGAGCTGGTAGTGTCGTTTCGCACGATATTCCTTCCTATTCCATTTGTGTGGGTTCTCCAGCCAAAGTCATAAAACAATATAACTTTAATACGAATCAATGGGAAAAAGTGAATAACTAAACATTTGAAAGCTATTCCAAGAGATTATTGCATTTGGTTTATTCAACAATTTTCATCAAAAATGAGCTGTTTGAGAAAAAGGATGAAGCAAGTTCGTTTATATCCGAATACAGCTATCAGCTATCTGTATGGCATCGTTTAGACCGAGTCTAAATAGACACCTACCGGAAATAACGTTCCTACAATATGCTCTTGCCCCGATTTTGAGACCTATTTTCGCTGGCGTTGTATATGGTGCATCGTTAATATGCTGTGTGATAGTGCATAATGGTGTCATCCTGAAGTGACAAAGGTTGAAAATAGAGTTGTATTGCAGAAAAAAAGAATCGATGAATAGCCGCATAGATGTTGTCTTATTTTCATGCAAAGAGTTGGACTGATCACCCCATTTCAGCAAAAGAAAGCAACGATAAAATGCTTCGAATACAATCATTTTTCATGACAGATCCCAAAGTGAACATTCTCCGATATTCTGATACTTTCTTATCCCAACCTAAGCTACAGACCATTGTAGACCACTCTTTTTGATATTGTTTCATCGCTCGAATGTAACTCGAATCAGAACTACGAGATAGGTACACCGTATGTAATTGACTGATATACAGCTAGAAAATCATAAGGACGAAACTAAAAGTTTGTAACTAGAAACATTTAGTTTCGTCCTTATGAATTTTTATGTTCGTCGTTATCATTTTTCGAAAACTAAGTGTCGATTCCGCGCATTGAAAAGTCTCACTTCAGTATGGTTAAAATAGTATCAGTTTTGTTCTCCATGTTCACTTCTGAAAACGAGGTCGAAAAAAGAATTCTCGCACACCAACTTTCATCTCCTCTTTGTATCGCCCATTATCAGGGCAAATTTGAGAGAAATCATAACGCATTGATTTTCTGCGAGAAGACATGTTTTTCGTGTCCCATTTCGACGTCGTACGCACGTATGTGTCTGACATACAGTTAGTAACGGTGACAGAAACGTTTCCGTAACTAAAATAGAAAAAACGAGGTTTTACATATCTACACGAGGTATCTTTAAGTATCGGTAAGAACCGACGACTTCAACAAATCTGTATTGTCTTTATTCTTCCAAAACGTCATATGCTCCTAAAAATGTTGTCGTATGTTAGTTTTTCCGAAAACTTAAGGACGCCACCGAAAAAACTAACATACGACAACGGCGGCTGTACACTTGTTTTGCTTTGCAAAAAATCAACCGTATGTCGCTGCCGTAACTAACGGATGTTGTCGACGAAACAACCGTATGTCACCACCATAACTTCCGTTAGTTACCGCAGTAACTTCCGTTAGTTATGGTGGTGACATACGGTTGTTTTTTGAGGTTTTTTAATCATGTGTATGAAACCTGAAATTATAAAACATGTTTTATAACATATTAATCGGTGTGTTATATTTTTCGTTCTATTTGCTATTATATATAAATAAGGGCAAAACGATGAATAATATATATGATATAAATGAATTAATTCGAAAATACATTTCGAATGTACTGACAGCTGACGAGTTGATGGCTCTTCGACAGGCTGTGCAAGAAAGTAGTGATAATGAAATAGCTTCAATACTTGAAAAAGAATGGAATTCGCTAAAGGTCGTAGAACCTATTAATGAATCAATTCGGTGCCAGATGTTTGCAAAAATAGAATCTCAAATTGGTCTTAAGCAATATCCTATCAGAAGATTTGGAAGAAATATTTTAAAGTATGCAAGTATTGTTCTTTTATTGGTCCTTTCTGTATTGTCGCTTTACCTGTTTATTGACAATAGGCAAATGACTGCTCTAGCGGCCAATCAAATTTCAGTTAAGACAGCTACTGGTGAACGTACAACTGTGAAACTTCCAGACGGTACGACAGTTCGTCTTAATGGAAAGTCCGAACTAGATTATAAACAAGATTTTGGATTGAAAAATAGACAGGTACAACTCACTGGTGAAGGTTTTTTTAGTGTGGCTCACAATGCTGAAAAGAAATTTATTGTTAATACAAAGTTTATTGATATAGAGGTTTTCGGCACGCAGTTTAATGTATACTCTTATGAAAATAAAGATAAAGTCGAGATGGCTTTGGTAAAGGGGCATGTCAAAGTAGTAGCCAACCGTCCGCCTTATCAGGTACTGGATGTACACCCTAATCAAAAAATTGTATATGAAAAACGTTCTGGCAAAATGCAGCTTATTGAGACTGATAATCAACTTGAGACGGCATGGATGACTCACGATCTTGTTTTTCGTTCGGAACCTTTGAAAACTGTGTTGGAATGTATAGCACGTAAATTTGGCTTATCTATTCATACAGATAGAACTATCAATTTGAACGATACGTATACTGGTATGTTCGACGAGACAAATATTCGTGAGGTGATTCAGATTTTGAGCATCCATTATGGGTTCAATTACCAGATAAGAGAGAACACTATTTATATAGGGAGAGCAAAAAAGATATAATGTTTAACTTAAGAGAGGAGATAATAAATGGACTCTACATGATTTGTACAAAGTGCCGGAGAATCTGCGAAACTCTCCGACACCGTTAGTCGATTCAGTTCGATATTAGAATAGAGATAATATTAATAAACCCAAATCAACTAAATTTTAATCTTAATGAGTATGAAACATGAATTTTCATCGTCAAGGTGTAACAAAGATAATAGATTAAAATCATTTTTTAGTCTAGTTGTATTCTTTTTTTTCTTAGCTTCTTCGCTTTCTTCGTATGCTCAGAATGCTAAAATAAGAAGCTGTTTAAAAATGGATTAAAATAATTACTATATAAGCGCTTATTATATTGAATACCAGTTGGTTAATTGAGATATTATTCGTAACTTTATGGTTACTAAGACATTAAGTTATGGAACAATAT
>JAYRGW010000010.1:0-76050 GCA_041907665.1 Bacteroidaceae bacterium | reverse complement strand
CCTACACCTGCTGGTGAATTTATTTGATTCTTATTATGAATTTGTAAAGGAAGTAGTATATTTGCATCAAAGACCAAAAGGTTGACTTAAGGAACAAAAGTCAACTCCGTTTAGAGATTGCAAAAAATCGGTTAACCGATTTTAGTTTTAAGTTAAATCTAAGTCAACACTAATCAGATATAAGGCAAAAGTAGTCAACCTTTTTTAGGGAACTACATTGCAAACACAGTGCCTCTAAAAACAGACGTATGTCACCGGCATAACTAACGGAAGTTACTGCGGTAACTAACAGAAGTTATCCTAACAACTAACGTTAGTTTCGCGTGCAACATCCGTTAGTTACCGCTGCGACATACGGTTGATTTTTTGCAAGGGTAAGACAAGGTCACAGTCGCCGTTGTCGTATGTTAGTTTTTTCGGTGACGTCCTTATGTTTTCGGAAAAACTAACATACGACAACAATTTTAGGAGCATATGACGTTTTGGAAGGACAAAGACAATACAGATTTATTGAAGTCGTCGGTTCTTACTGATACTTAAAGATACCCCGTGTAGATATGTAAAACCTCGTTTTCTCTATTCTAGTTACGAGAACATTACTGTCACCGTTACTAACTGTATATCAACATCATACGTGCATACGACGCCAAAATGGGACACGAAAAACATGTTTTCTCTCAGAGAATCAATGCGTTATGATTTCTCTCAATTGGGCCCTGATAATGGGCGATACAAGGGGGTACTGAAAGTTGGCGTGCGAGAATTCTTTTTTCGACCTCGTTTTCAGAAGTGAACATGAAGAGCAAAACCGATACTATTTTAACCATACCGAAGTGATACTTTTCAATGTGAGGAATCGTCACTGTGTTTCCCAAAAATGATAAGGACGAATACAAAAATTCATAAGGACGAAACTAAAAGTTTGTAACTAGAAACATTTAGTTTCGTCCTTATGAATTTCGCTTTGTCTATCAACGAATTACATACGGTGTAACTATCTCGTAGCTCTGATTCGAGTTATATTCGAGCGATGAAACAATATCAAAAAGAGTGGTCTACAATGGTCTGTAGCTAAGGTTGGGATAAGAAAGTATCAGAATATAGGAGAATGTTCACTTTGATATATGTTATGAAAAATGATTGTATTCAAAGCATTTTATCGTTGCTTTCTTTTGCTGAAATGGGGTAGTATTCTAATTATTACATGGAAATAAGACAACATATATGCGGCTATTCATCGATTCTTTTTTTTCTGAAATACAACTCTATTTTCAACCTTTGTCACTTCAGTATGACACCATTATGCACTATCACACAGCATATTAATGATGCACCATATACAACGCCAGCGAAAACAGGTCTCAAAATCGAGGCAAGAGTATATTGTGGGAACGTTATTTCCGGTAGGGGTCTATTTAGACTCGGTCTAAACACACCCTTACAGATGTCTGATTGCCCAATTTGTGTAGAACGAATATGCAGCATCCGTTTCCCGAGAAATACTTCATTTCCGACAACTATTTTTACATCTACTTCTATCGTCTCATCAATGTTTTTCAAATTCTTTTCGCGCTCCTGCGGACGTCATTATTGTCACGTTTGACATTCCTAAATGTCGCCAAGGTGCATAGATGGGTCATCCTTTGAACATAGATAATGCAATAAAAATAAAGCATGTTCTACATCAACAGAACATGCCAGATAATTTTTAATGTAATTGATTCTTTTTTTCAGCGTATCATGACGCTTTTTTAGAGGTTTCTAAAGTGATCCGGATGCGATTCGAACGCATGACCCACAGCTTAGAAGGCTGTTGCTCTATCCAGCTGAGCTACCGGACCTCCGCTTTTGCGGTTGCAAAGGTACTGTTTTTTATTTATAATCAAAAGACTTTTTTAATTATTTTGTTCTTTTCAGTACCACAGCCGATCTAGCTGGCAAATAAAGTTTCAGCCATTCCTTCTTTTCTTTCTCATATAGTGGATCTTGAATGGTAAAATGCTTCACTGTATCGTCGGCTAAACCAAAGCCTCCAAAAAGTTTGCTATCGGTATTGAGTATTACCTCGTATGTTCCCGGTTTAGCCAGAAATCCATAATCCGTGAACGATTGTATCGGATTGAAATTGAATACAAAGATTAAATCTTCGCGGCTGTAAGCTAATACTTGATCTCCATCATTGTGGGCAATTTCTACTATCGGTGTGTTTTGATAGTTTTGTATGCTCTTTATAATTTTTAGCATGGCAAGATCAAAATCTCCCAGATAGTGATATACATAGTTTTGGTTGTCTACCAGATTCCATTGGCGACGCGCATATTTGTATGACCAACCATTTCCCTCTCTTGGAAAGTCTATCCATTCGGGATGCCCGAACTCATTGCCCATAAAGTTGAGGTAACCTCCATTGATAGTAGAAGCTGTAAGCAGTCTTATCATTTTGTGTAGTGCGGTGCCTCGATGTACGATATAGTTTTCATCTCCAATTTGCATGTGCCAATACATATCTGCATCTATCAATCTGAAAATGATTGTTTTGTCGCCTACTAATGCTTGATCGTGGCTTTCGCAATAGGATATTGTCTTTTCGTCAGCACGACGGTTGGTGACTTCCCAGAACATACTGGAAGGCTTCCAATCTTCATCTACTTTTTCTTTGATTGTTTTTATCCAATAATCGGGTATGTTCATCGCCATTCGATAGTCAAATCCATAACCTCCTGCAGAAACTTTAACAGCTATTCCAGGCATGCCCGAAACCTCTTCGGCTACAGTGAAAGCATTAGGATTAAATTCGTGAACCAACTTGTTGGCTAGTGTCAGATAGCAAATGGCATTGTCGTCTTGATGTCCATTGTAGTAATCTGCATAATTTTTGAAAGTTTCTCCAATTCCGTGACTATAATATAACATGGAAGTAACTCCATCGAATCGGAACCCATCGAAATGAAAAATATCCAACCAATATTTGCAATTAGATAACAAGAAGTGTACGACTTCGTCTTTTCCGTAGTCAAAACATAATGAATCCCAAGATGGATGTTCGCGACGTGCACCCGGATAAAAGTATTGATCGGGATCGCCGGCATAGTTGGCTAGTCCTTCAACTTCATTTTTTACTGCATGAGAGTGAACGATGTCCATTATTACTGCTAAACCTAATCCGTGAGCTTCGTCTATTAGTTGTTTCAGCTCATCGGGGGTGCCGAATCGAGATGATGGAGCAAAGAAACTAGAAACATGATATCCAAAACTTCCATAATACGGATGTTCTTGTACTGCCATGATCTGGATGCAGTTATAACCATCTTTTACGATTCTAGGTAGGATCTTCTCTCTGAATTCATTGTATGTGCCTACTTTTTCTTCATCTTGTGCCATTCCTATATGGCATTCATATATCAATAAAGGGTCGGTTTTAGGAACAATTGCATTCTTAAATTCATACGGTTTTACAGGATTCCATACTTGCGCAGAAAAGATATTTGTATTTTCGTCTTGTACAACTCGTGTCGCCCATGCAGGGATGCGTTCTCCGCAACCTCCATTCCAATGCACCATTAGCTTGTATAGATCCATGTGGTGTATGGCGGTTTCCGGTAACGCGAGTTCCCACTCGCCGTTATCAAGTGGAGTTAGCTTGTATTCTTCTTTTTCTTGCCAATTATTGAATGTTCCAATTAAATAGATATGTGTAGCATTTGGAGCCCATTCTCTAATAACCCAGCCTTTGTTTGTAGGGTGAAGACCAAAATAGAGGTAACCAGAAGCAAAGTCAGACAAACTTTTCGATCCATGGTTGGTCAATTGAGCTTCTTTATCTAAAGCGTGTTGGTGGCGACCGTTTATAGCATCGGCATAAGGCATAAGCCAGCTGTCATTTTCTATCAGTTCCAATTTCTTTTCCATATCTTATAATAATTGGTTTGTTCGCTAATTTATTATTATTGTATAGCCTTAAAATAGGCTTCTTTTATTCTTCCATATTGTCTATGGTCTCATTTAAAAAGTCGTTGAGACGTTTCATTTGCTTAAATATGTCATCGAGTTTTTCAAGAAGGTCGGGCTCGCTGAAGAAATGATCCGGTACTGGCATACATACCGAATAATCTTTGCATTTCAGATAGTCAATATATGGATAGTCTTTGGGGTATCCCTTTGGAGCTGTTTTTAGATGCTCGAATCCTATCGTAGGAAAATATTTTTTGAAAGCTTTATCTTCTACTATAGCTCTATATTCATCCATATTGTCGTATACGCTTCGACGTATCGCCTTCAACATTTCTCCCGTGACACAGAGGCTGCCGCTACAAAGCATACAATTGTCTACTTCCAGATGAATATAGTATCCGGAATGAGCAGACTTTTTTCCTTTGCTATTAATATAACCGCCTATGTGACGTTTGTAGGGCGATTTGTCGGACGAAAAGCGAATATCGCGATAGATACGATACATGCAATCTTGTGGACGAATGTGACGAACCGTCTCATCGAAGATAGAGATTCTTCCGATAACGGCGGCCATGAAATTCTCGAATTCCACCTTTGCATCATCCCATTCATTACGGTTAGCCTGAAACCATTCACGGTCATTGTGGACTGCAATATCTCTTAAGAATTTAAATATGATATCTGCATTCATAACTTTTTATTTCGAATTATTTCAGACAAATATACGATAAATTTGGCAATCTGATTCTTTTTATTTCGATAAATCGAAAAGATATGTCACTTTTGCAAACATGGTTGTATTGGCGGCTCTCGAAAAGTAGTCTTGCTTTGTTGTTTTGTAAAAGTCTGATAAGCCATAATAGTATCTTCCTTCTATAAGGAAACTTCCTATTCCTGTTTTCAGCTCTAGTCCAAGCCCGGCTGCTATACCGTAATCGAATTTGCGTTCGGCCATTTTTCCGTACTGTGTGGTCACGGTACGGTTTGAAATATCAAAGTCTTTGCTAAACGTCTGATTTTCGTTTAATAGAAAACCTATTTGTGGACCTGCATTCACGAAAAATTGCATTCCTTTTTGTTCTTTGCCGAAAGCTAAGTGAGCCAAGAATGGAATTTGTATATAATCCATTCTTCTTTTGTATGTTCCCTTAGAATCGTCCGGTACTTTTTCGTTCCATCCCATTTGCACATAATTGAGTTCGAGCTGTGCTCCACATATCATATTAAAATACTTCTCGGAGATGTATCTACCGGTCAAGCCAAACGTAATGCCGGACATTCCGCTTTGTTTTATTGTCGGCTGAAAGCTTACGGAATTGCTCACATAACCTCCATTAAAACCTACTGAAAGGTTGTTCCGCTGTTCGCCAATTTGGGCATAAACTGTTATTTTCCAGATGAATATAAATGATATGATGAGTAATATCTCTTTTTTCATAGACTTGCTGTTTTTTTTAATCGAAATCGTTTCTTTGCACTTCAGAATTGGTTGCATAATGAATAAAGAATACTTTCTGGTTTATAAATCCTCCCCAGTTGTTTACTCGTTTCATTAAGAAGCCTGTTTGTACCGGATTGAAAGATAATTTGTTGACATCTTCGTCAAATCTGTTTCCGCATATCGAAATTCCTCTCAAAAAGTAAAAACTTGTGTCATAACCTAGCATGCCATATTTAGGATATCTGTCTTCCATCATTTTGTGATAGGTATTGTGATACTCTTTATCGAATCGTCTGGCTTCGGGCAGCAAGCTGTTGGTGTAGAATGAAGTATAGAAATAGGTACTTACGGCAAAAAATTGTTTCAAATGTTCTTTGGTCATCGTTTGCCACTCTGGATAGCCGAACAAGCAGATTGCCATCGAGCGGTTATTGCGTTTGAGCAACTCTAATTTGGTGATGATCTTTATTAGCTCCACATGAGTACCCGATGTGGGAACGAATATATTGGTACGTCCGTTGAAGAGCGTTTCTGCCATATTTTCTACCGAAGCCCCATCTCCTACAGTGGTATATGTTACTCCATTTCGGAGTAAGAAGTCTTTGAAGCCGCCAATGAATTGCTCTTTGCTTTTATCTCCTACGCTATTTTCTATAAATATGACGTTGGGATTGCTGAACTGCTTCAAAAAATGACTATATACTGTGCTATACATGAACAATTGAGGTGTGTTGATCATATATACGAATGGGTTTGAAAACACTTCATTGTCTTTCGAAGTGAATGGTATCACCAATTTTATCTGATGTTTGCGAGCAAATTCCGACATTGGTTTTATCTGTGCTTTATCGCGTGGGCCGAATATGACATCCATATTGGCAAGTTCTGTCTTTTCCTTTAGCAATACGTCTATGTTCTTCGAAGAAGTGTCGTAGGCATATACGTCCATCGATATTCCGCTGTGTTTGAGGGTATCAACCGCAAGAAGCATGCCTTCATAGTATTCTACCATTCGTCTGTCTTCCTTAAAAGGCAACATCACCGCCAGTTTTATTGCTCCAGTTTTTTTTGTTGTTATTCGGTTCGCTTCAAATAGTTCTTTGTCTGTCGGAACCTTTTCTGCTTGTTTAGGTGGGGCAGGGTAGGGTATATAGAGCATATCGCCTTTTTGCAATCCTTGTGTCTTGATTGTCGGGTTGGCGGCTACAAGTTCTTCTTCCGATATTTTGTATTTCTTGCATATGCTGTATACCGTTTCCGAACGCTTCACCTTATGCATCTCTTTATATTTCTCTATGATGGGTGTTTCAGTCTCTTTCTCAGTCTTTGGCACAACGGTGTTGTTCACCGTAACGTTTGTTTTAGTTTGCGAGTTTTCTTTTGTTACGGAAGGTATTCGGATCACTTCTCCGCTATGAAAGTTATCGGCATTCAAACCCGGATTCAAATCGCAGATATCTTTCACGCTCACTTTATATATTTGCGAAAGTTTGTATAATGTTTCTCCCGGTTTTATGGTATGAAAAATGGGAGAAGCCGAAGATGTCTTTTGCTGAGGAATACGCAATACTTCCCCTGTGAAAATCATCTCGTTTGCACCTGGGTTCAACCTTGTTACTTGGTCTACAGTTACATTGTACATACTCGCTATAGAGTACAACGTTTGTCCTGTCTTTACTGTGTGTAAAAAATAACTGTTCTCCTCTTGAGCGCTAACGCTCAAGCTTATTAAACCCATGAACAATATGAATATAAATAGTCTGAGTAATTTCATCTATCTTTTATTGTTTTTCAGTTTGCAAACTTAGCCAAAAATATCGAGTTATGAGTGTATATAAAGAAAAAAATACTAATTTTGCAGTTTAATAGCGAAAGGTAAAAATGTCAAAGGACTATATAAAAGTGTACGGAGCAAGAGTACACAATCTTAAGAATGTCGATGCCGTTATTCCTCGTAATAGTCTTACAGTGATTACGGGGTTGAGTGGCAGTGGTAAATCATCATTGGCTTTCGATACGATTTTTGCAGAAGGGCAGAGACGTTACATCGAAACTTTTTCGGCGTATGCACGTAACTTTTTAGGTAATTTGGCTCGTCCCGATGTTGATAAGATTACGGGGCTAAGTCCTGTTATTTCTATCGAACAGAAAACGACGAACAAGAATCCTCGTTCTACTGTCGGCACAACCACCGAAATTTATGATTATATGCGTTTGCTCTTTGCTCGGGCAGGTGAAGCCTATTCGTATCTTTCGGGCAGTAAAATGATAAAGTATACCGAAGAACAAATTCTTCAATTAATATTGAAAGACTACCAGGGTCATCGGGTGTATATACTGGCTCCGTTGGTTCGTTCTCGTAAAGGACATTATAAAGAGCTTTTTGAATCAGTGCGCAAAAAGGGTTTTCTGAATGTCCGTATTGATGGTAAGATGTGTGAGATTACTCCGGGCATGAAGCTCGATCGTTATAAAAATCACGATATAGAGGTCGTTGTCGACAAACTTATCGTTGATGAAAAAGATACTCAACGACTCAAGCAGACAGTGGCCACAGCAATAAAGCAGGGCGAAGGGCTGTTGATGGTCTATGATAAACAAGACGAAAACTTACGCTATTACAGTAAGCAATTGATGGATCCCGCGACAGGATTATCATACAAAGAACCTGCTCCTCATAATTTTTCGTTCAATTCGCCTCAAGGTTATTGCACTAAGTGCAAAGGTCTCGGAACGATCAATCAGATCGATATCGATAAGGTTATTCCAGACCGCTCTTTGGCTATTTACGATGGTGCTATCGTGCCACTGGGCAAGTACAAGAATTCTATGATATTTTGGCAGATTGCTTCTTTGTTGGAGCGTTATGAATCTACTCTACATACTCCGGTCGGCGATTTACCTGACGAGGCCCTTGACGAAATACTCAACGGCAGTGACGAACGCGTCAAAATCAAAAAATCATTGGTCGGCACTACTTCCGATTATTTTGTCTCGTACGAAGGTGTCGTGAAATATATTCAAATGTTGCAGGAGTCTTCCGAAACCTCGGCAACAGCACAAAAGTGGGCTACACAGTTTGCTTCTTCCACGATTTGTCCCGAATGTCATGGAGCACGTCTCAATAAGGAAGCCCTGTCTTATCGCATTCACGACAAGAATATCAACCAACTCAGCAATATGGAAATATCCAATTTGTACGAATGGGTAAGTGGTGTTACTCCTTATCTATCTGAAAAGCAAAATCATATTGCCGAAGAAATTCTAAAAGAAATCCGCACCCGATTAAAGTTTTTGTTGGATGTCGGTCTGGATTACCTTACTCTCAACCGTTCTTCCGAAAGTTTATCGGGAGGCGAGAGCCAGCGCATTCGTCTGGCAACACAGATCGGTTCGCAATTGGTCAATGTGCTCTATATTCTCGATGAACCAAGTATCGGATTGCATCAACGTGATAATGTAAGACTTATCAATTCGCTTAAAGAGTTGCGCGATTTAGGCAATACGGTTATCGTTGTCGAACACGATAAGGAAATGATGTTGGCAGCCGATTACGTGATTGATATGGGACCGAAAGCCGGACGTTTGGGAGGCGAACTTATGTTTGAGGGTACTCCCAAAGAGATGCTCTCTTCTCATACGCTTACATCGTCTTATCTCAATGGTAAAAAGGAAATAAAGATTCCCGAGAAGCGTCGTTCCGGTAGTGGTAAATCGCTTTGGTTGCGAGGGTGTAGTGGTAATAATCTGAAAGATGTGGATGTCGAATTTCCGCTCGGTAAGCTTATTTGTATTACAGGTGTTTCGGGTAGCGGTAAGTCTACTCTTATCAATGACACGCTGCAACCTATCTTGTCTCAGAAGTTTTATCGTTCTTTGCAAGATCCTTTGCCCTATCGTGGCATCGAAGGTCTCGAATATATCGATAAGGTCGTCAATGTCGACCAATCTCCTTTGGGGCGCTCTCCGCGTTCCAATCCGGCCACTTATACAGGCGTGTTTTCGGATATCCGCAATTTGTTTGTGGGACTTCCCGAAGCTAAGATACGTGGCTACAAGCCCGGACGTTTCTCTTTCAATGTCAAAGGCGGAAGGTGCGAAACGTGCCAAGGCAATGGCTATAAATCCATAGAGATGAACTTTTTGCCCGACGTATATGTGCCATGCGAAGTTTGTCATGGCAAGCGTTATAATCGCGAGACACTCGAAGTGCGCTATAAAGGCAAATCTATAGCCGACGTACTTGATATGACTATCAATGTGGCGGTAGAGTTCTTCGAACATGTGCCTCAGATACTCAACAAAATAAAAGTGTTGCAAGAAGTCGGTATGGGCTATATCAAACTGGGGCAATCGTCTACTACGCTTTCGGGAGGCGAGAGCCAACGTGTGAAGCTTGCTACCGAACTTGCCAAGCGAGATACCGGCAAGACTCTTTATATATTAGACGAACCTACCACCGGATTGCATTTCGAAGACATACGTGTCTTGATGACCGTGCTCAACCGTTTGGTGGACAAAGGCAATACGGTTATTGTGATCGAACACAATCTCGATGTTATCAAGATGGCCGACTATATTATCGACATGGGGCCCGAGGGAGGACAAGGGGGAGGCAAGGTGCTGACTACCGGTACGCCCGAACAAGTAGCGTTAAGTACTGCCGGCTACACGCCCAAGTATATTTTAGAAGAATTAAAATAGTAGGTCCGCTTAGATGTCGTTTCTGGCGAAAGCAGGTTATTCGCTATCTCCAGTTTGCAAAAACGATACTTACACGTGCTTAATCTTTATTTTTTCTTAAAACCTCAAACGATACTTTGTCGAACGCAACAATTGTGTTAATTTTGCCGAAAGAAAAGAAATAGAAAACCATTAATGTTTTAAAAAGATACAGTTATGATTTATACCAACGAAGTGGAACACATGTGTGTTGTAAAAAAAGGTGTTAATCACGGCCCGGCTCCTATTCCTGAAGAAGGACAATGGGTGAAGGCCAAGGAAATAGTTGATATTTCAGGTTTAACACACGGTATTGGCTGGTGTGCTCCTCAACAAGGTGCATGCAAGCTCACATTGAATGTCAAAAAGGGTGTTATTCAGGAATGTTTGATCGAGACGATCGGTTGTTCCGGAATGACTCATTCTGCTGCTATGGCATCAGAAATTCTACCTGGTAAGACTATTCTCGAAGCACTCAATACCGACCTCGTTTGCGATGCTATCAATACGGCAATGCGCGAACTTTTCTTGCAAATTGTATACGGACGTACACAATCTGCTTTCTCTGAAAACGGATTGGCTATCGGTGCCGGTCTCGAAGATTTGGGTAAAGGTCTGCGTAGTCAGGTGGGTACTCTTTACGGTACTATGGCAAAAGGTTCTCGTTATTTGGAACTTACAGAAGGTTACATCAGCCGCATAGCTCTTGATAAAGAAGACCAGATCATCGGCTACGAATTTATCCACATGGGCAAATTTATGGAAGCTGTTAAGAAAGGTGTAGATGCCAATGAAGCATTGAAACAAGTTACTGGCCATTACGGACGTTTCAACCCCGAAGATGGTGCCGTTAAATACATTGACCCACGTAAAGAATAATAAGGAGGAAGACATTATGATTAGAAAAGTACAATTTGAAAGCCAAGACCGTCGCGAAAAACAGATTCTCGCAGCTTTGAATGCAGTTGGCATTAAAGATATCGAAGAAGCAAACGCTATCTGCGATAAAAATGGTCTCGATCCTTATAAGACATGCGAAGAAACTCAACCTATTTGCTTCGAGAATGCTAAATGGGCTTATGTAGTAGGTTCTGCTATTGCTATTAAGAAAGGCTGCAAAACAGCTCCCGAAGCTGCTGAGGCTATTGGTCTCGGTCTTCAGGCATTTTGTATCCCCGGTTCTGTTGCCGACGATCGTAAGGTTGGTATCGGACATGGCAATCTAGCTGCTCGTTTGCTCCGCGAAGAGACAAAATGTTTCTGCTTCTTGGCAGGTCACGAGTCTTTTGCTGCTGCCGAAGGTGCTATCAAAATTGCTGCCAAAGCTGACAAAGTTCGTAAAGAACCGCTTCGTTGCATCCTCAATGGACTAGGCAAAGATGCTGCGCAAGTTATTAGCCGTATCAACGGATTTACTTATGTAAAAACCGATTTTGATTATTTCACTTCCGAATTGAAGGTTGTAGAAGAGATCAAATACAGCGATGGTCCTCGCTCTAAAGTTCGTTGCTATGGTGCTAACGATGTTCGCGAAGGTGTTGCCATTATGTGGAAAGAGGGCGTTGACGTATCTATCACAGGTAATTCAACCAATCCTACTCGTTTCCAACACCCTGTAGCTGGTACATACAAAAAAGAACGCGTACTTGCAGGTAAACCTTATTTCTCGGTTGCTTCCGGTGGTGGTACGGGACGTACACTTCATCCCGACAACATGGCAGCCGGTCCTGCTTCTTATGGTATGACCGATACAATGGGTCGTATGCATAGCGATGCTCAGTTTGCCGGTTCTTCATCTGTTCCTGCTCACGTAGAGATGATGGGATTCTTAGGCATTGGTAACAACCCAATGGTAGGTTGCACCGTAGCTTGCGCTGTTGATGTTGCAACTGCTCTGAGCAAATAATAATTGGATTTTGTTTAAGAGGTATTTATAGTTTCATCGTTTATTATAAGAGACCTCTTAATTATATCGGCATATGTTCCTGTATCAATCTGGAATGTATGCCGATTCCTTTTGCCTTGTCCGAACGCGAGCAGTTGAGTATTGTTTATCAATGATTTTTAAAGGTAAATAAAGGTTAAAAGCGGAAGCGGATTTATACCGATATTTACAAAGACGTTATATCTTTGTGTCGCTTTTAAACTACAAATCATCAGAAAAACATCATAAACAATGAACGGATTGTATCTTGTAATATTTTCTGCCTTGGTTCTATTAATATGTTATCGTTATTATGGAGCTTTTATGGCAGCCAAAGTGCTTGCCCTCGATTCTAATAGAACTACACCGGCTGTTCTTCACAACGACGGACACGACTATGTGCCCACTAACAAATTGGTCACATTCGGCCATCATTTCGCAGCAATTGCAGGTGCGGGTCCTTTGGTGGGTCCTGTCTTGGCTGCTCAGTTCGGTTACCTTCCGGGGTTGATATGGATTTTGATAGGAGCCTGTCTGGGTGGTGCCGTTCACGATATGGTTATCCTTTTTGCATCCATTCGGCACGATGGACTTTCCATCTCCGAGATTGCCGAGAAAGAGATCGGCAAAACAACGGGACTTGTAGCGGCGGTCGCCGTTATTTTTATTTTGATCATTACAATGGCGGGTATGGCTATTGCAGTCTCCAATGCTCTTTTCAATAGTCCGTGGGGTGCATTTACCGTAGGTATGACTATTCCGGTAGCCCTCTTTATCGGTATATACATGCGCTTCCTTCGTCCGGGACGTATAGGCGAGGCATCCGTTCTAGGTGTCGTCTTGGTCATCGCTTGTGTCGTTGTCGGTCCATGGGTGCAGACCTCTGCATTGGCACCGTTCTTCACGCTTACTCGTACGCAGCTCGATATCATATTGCCTCTTTACGGTTTCATAGCTGCCGCACTTCCTGTATGGCTGTTGCTGGCTCCCCGCGATTATTTAAGTACCTATATGAAGATAGGAGTCATCGGCTTGTTGGCTATCGGTATCGTTATTGTACATCCGGCTATCCAGATGCCTGCCATCACTCAATTTATTCATGGAGGCGGTCCGGTAGTTCCCGGTCCTGTATGGCCTTTTGTTTGTATCACTATAGCTTGCGGTGCCATATCCGGTTTTCATTCGATTATCGCTACGGGCACTACGCCAAAGATGATCACCAACGAGAAAGAAATACTACCCATTGGTTTCGGTGCCATGTTGGCCGAAGCATTCATCAGTGTCATGGCACTTATTGCCGCTACCTGTCTGCTTCCATCCGATTATTTTGCAATCAATAGCAGTGCCGAGGCTTTCAGCAAATTAGGCATGCATGTGCATGAGCTTCCCGCACTATCGGCTATGGTAGGCGAAAACGTAGCCGGACGTCCCGGCGGAGCTGTTTCATTGGCGGTAGGTATGGCACATATTTTTGCTACCATACCGGGATTGAATCATCTCATGTCTTTCCTGTATCATTTCGCCATCATGTTCGAAGCATTGTTCATCCTTACTATAATCGATGCCGGTACACGTGTAGGACGTTACCTGCTTCAAGAATTGGGCGGACATATTTATAAGCCTTTGGGCAATGTCAACTGGAAACCGGGTGTCATTATCACAAGTGCATTGATGTCGTTCACGTGGGGATATTTGGTATACGGAGGTTCCATTTCTTCCATTTGGCCTTTGTTCGGACTTTCCAATCAGTTGCTGGCAAGTATGGCCCTCGCCATCGGTACCACTATTATTTTCAGAATGGGCAAGGGGAAATACGCTTTGACCACATTGCTGCCTCTTTTGTTCATGTTTGTCACCGCATTTACGGCTGGTATTTACAATATATTCGTATTCTATTTACCAAAAGGCGAATATCTGTTGGCAGTATGCAGCGTCGTCATGATCGTGCTTATCGTATTCGTTATCGTCAATTCCATTCGTACATGGGTCAAGATATTGTCCGAATCCAAGAGGAGTGTGGTGCCTTCCGAATAAATATTTTTTATCTATTGACTTCGCGAGATCGTCGTATACGAATATAGTAAAGAGTGATGCCGATTGGGTGAATCATTTACTACCCTTAAATAGTGTTTTATGAACTGATTATATGGTTTGTTTATATAATCAGTTCATAAATTAGTTCGTAATAGCATTATTTTCATCGTAAGATTTGGTTGGTAATATTATTTCATCTATTTTTGTGAACTGGAAATAGGATATTATCATATTATGAGTTTACAAAGTAGAAACATATACGAAATATTGAAGGCACCGCAGACGGTATTTACGCCTACGCTGATTGCCCAAATCACTGGGGAAACTGACAGACCAAGGCTCACGCAGCGTATCAACTATTATGTTCGTATGGGACAATTGAAGAATCTACGCAAGGGCATCTATGCAAAGGATGAATATAATAAGTTGGAGCTTGCATGTTCTCTATATACGCCTTGTTATGTTTCTTTGCAGTATGTACTACAGAAAAGTGGAGTGATATTCCAATATGATACAACCATTACCATGACCAGCTATCTCAGTAGAGAAATCGAAATCGATAATGCGAACTATAGCTATCGAAAGATTAAGGGCGAGATCATGGTTAATATGATTGGTGTTGAAAACCAGGGTAATATAAATATGGCCACTCCGGAGCGGGCAGCTCTTGATACGCTATATCTCTATCCTGATTTCTATTTTGATAATCCCGATATTCTTAACAAGAAGAAGGTATTTGAGATACTTCCGATATACAAAAACAAGAACCTTGAGAAAAGAGTAGCGGAACTTTTAAAATGAGAAAATCATGGATATAAACAAGCATAAGTTCTTGATGATGCAGATTCTTAAAGATATCTATGCAGATTCTTTATTATCATCTTGTCTGGCCTTCAAAGGAGGTACATCATTAATGTTTTTCTATCAATTGTCACGATTTTCGGTAGATCTGGACTTCAACCTTTTGGATTGCACAAAGCAACATGCCGTATACGAGAAGCTACAGAAAATAGCACGGAAATATGGACAGATAAAAGATGCACAAGAAAAGTTCTTTGGTCCTATTGTCGTTCTGGACTATGGAAAAGGAGAAAATAAACTAAAGGTTGAAGTGTCCAATCGTGAATATGGCAACCACTATGAAATCAAGAACTTGATGGGAATCAACATTCGGGTTATGCAGCAGCCTGACATGTTTGCTCACAAGCTCTGTGCACTGCTCGACAGAAATGGTATAGCAGGGCGTGACGTCTATGATTGTCACTTTTTCTTGAGCAATCATACTCCAATTAATCAGGAAATTGTTGAATACCGTATGGGTATGCCTCTCAAAGACTATGTGCTCAAATGCGCTGATGCTGTGCACCATTTCTCGACCAAAGCTATCATGAGCAATATTGGGGAACTCGTAGAAGGCAAAGAAAAGACCTTTGTCAAAACCAAATTAAAAGACGAGACTGTTTCCTTATTGAGGTTTTTCAGCGAATTTCCATCCAGCTGGGAATATCCGGACAGCAAGATGATCGTCAACCAATCTACAATCACCTCTGTCAATGATGATATCTGGACAATTCGTGCGACAATTGATAATAAGGAATATGCGGCAAAGCAAATTTCTACTTCGGACAAGCAACTTTATGGTGGCTTAAGTTTGGATCAAGAGAAAGTTGGTTTGGCCAAAATTTTAGCAAAGAAATATTTCATAAATGAGTGGAATAGTGCCAAAGACAAATAACACGCATCTTTTAACCTTCATTTTCTGTATGAACAGAAAACGAAGCAAAAGAATCACCGGCACATCTTTACCTGTCTCATTCCGTACCGGTCTGAAGCCGCAAATCCATTAACGCTCTCCTTCGTCGTTTGAACGAAATGGATTTATCGACTTCATCCTCGGCACTCCATGGAGACGTAAAGCTGAAGCCGGAGAGCCTCCGAAATTGGACGCGGAGTGGACAATACAAATGCTTTTAATCAAATATTAGGGTAGTATCCAACAAGTTCTAACTACGTCCAATCCAAGTCCAAGTCCGAAGGCTCTCCGGCTTCACGAACTTTCACTCAACAAATCGGGCGAGTATGGGTTTAGGAAATTCATACCGTTCAAACGACCATCGGGAGAGCGTTTATGAATTTTCAAGCCCAGACCGCTTGATTTGGAGTGAAATTCGTGCGCCGGTAGTTTTCTTTGCTTCTGTTTCTTTGTCTATACAAAGAAATGAAGATTTAATCTATGACAAGAAATGAAAATGATAGAAAAGCGAAGCAAATGTACAATGACTATTTATCCTGCGAGAGATGAAATTTTGCAACAGAAAGTGAGTTGACGACATTCTAGCGAAAAAAGTCATTTTACTCGCCCATTTTCTCGAAAAACGAAAAAATGGGCCTTTTTTTGCCTTTTTCAATTTTGCCTTTATTTCTGCTATCGCTATTGATGGCTGACACTATGTGCACGAACAGATTGTTTTGATAACAAAGTGCTTTTTGTGAAAGCCTAGATAATCGAAAAATGGATGAAAAAAGAGAATTTTCTTCATTTTTGCAAAATGGCCCTGCACTATATTCAATCTTGGATTTTCCCTTTTGCATCGGGGTGCTCGGGGTCGTTTTTCTATAGGAAATTATAACTTTTTTTGTTGTAAAGATAAAGGATAATACAGTACTATCATAATGATAGTACTAAATATTTACAACGCAAAAAAAAGAAAAAGTCTCTAAGGAAATGCACCCCGAGCACCCCGATGCAAAGTAAAACATCGTAACAAATCGCATCTAAAATAAAGTGCCTTCTTTCTCCTCTCTTATTCCGCCGTGTGAGTATTATCCTTATCCGCAAAAAAATCATAAGGACGAAAATAAAAGTTTGTCATTATGAAAATGAAAATTCATAGTTATGAAAATTTATTTTTCTCATTATGAATTTCTAACTGTGTATCAGTGTGTTGTATATATTGAGCCCTGAGACGGTTGACAAATGCAGATGTTGCCGATTGGCTCACTTGCAAAATCTGAAGGCTAAGTGATAGGTAGGGGGATAACATGTGACAACAATGACGCTCGAAGCTGTACGAAAGGAATTTGAGAAGGCATCGATGGCGATAGCGATAGATTTAAAAAATGTCTTGAAAAACGAATTGCTTACTCAAAAGGCTAGAATGCTTCGTATATATGAAAATCGGTCTCTAATATATCTGTAGGCTATCATTTAGAATGATTCTAAATAGATCCCTACCGGAAATAACGTTCCTTGAATATGCTCTTGACTCGATTTTTGGATCCATTTCTGCTGGCGTTGTATATGGTGTATTGTTAACCTGCTGTGAGGCAGTGCGTAATGGTGTCATACCGGAGTGACAAAGGTTAGAAATAGTGTTTTTATAGAGATATTGAACCAATTGTATTTGTACTGTATTTTCATCTAAAATAGGCATTCATTTACCATCCGAAATGTCGTATGCTCCTAAAAATGTTGTCGTATGTTAGTTTTTCCGAAAACATAAGGACGTCACCGAGAAAACTAACATACGACAACGGAGCAGCATTACTATTTGATTTGTAGATCGCATCATTATATACATTTTGTATCGAGCGCTTGAATTTATTTCGACTCCTTTTGTAAGTCCATTTTCTTAATAAAAATTCCTCAAATTTAATTTGTTTTTAATTTTCATAATTAATAACTTTGGCATTCGTATCTTTATCGGCACATTGTGAATGAAGTGATGTACTTGTTTTGTTCCTTAAAATCCATATTACACTGCACGAAATTTTAGTTAATATAAGATAGTAGAAAGATAATGAATAATAGATTACACTTCTTTGATTTGATCATAATAGTTTTATCTATTTATGTATTATTTGTTTTGGTATTCACTGCTATATTTAAAATACCAGAACAGACAATGCTATTACTTGATATTATTGATGATTGTATCTGTATTGTATTTCTTGTTGATTTTATAGTTGATTTTTGTAAAGCTGAAAACAAGCTGAAATTTATGAAATGGGGTTGGATTGATTTAATATCAAGCATACCTTCATTTGGATTCATGCGAGTTGGCAGACTATTTAAACTTATACGATTACTACGTATATTAAGAGCATTCAGATCCACTAAAATTTTAATGAAATATATATTTAAGAGCAAGATAAAAGGAACGATGATGTCTTTATTCATTATATCAATACTGTTAACTATCTTATCTTCTATAGCCATATTATCAGTAGAAACTGATCCAAAAAGTAATATAAAAACTGTGGATGATGCGATATGGTGGACAATTGCTACATTAACGACATACAATTATGGTGATAAATTTCCTGTTACATACATGGGTAGAATAATAGGAATCTTGCTTAATGCTTCTGGGGTAGCTTTGTTTGGGGCATTCACTGCATATATAGCATCTGTATTTGTTGGTGCAAAAAATGATGAAGAATCAAAACACAAAAAAGAAAATGACACTTAATATTTAAACCTAAAATAATAACATCATGGACTTTAAAGATTTAATACTACAAATTTCTGGTAGAATAGAAAAGTTAAAAGACAATTTACCTACCGAAGAAGCCACTAAGAATGCTTTAATAATGCCATTTATTCAGGCATTAGGTTACGATGTGTTTAATCCCCTCGAAGTATTACCCGAAATGACATGCGATATCGGTATAAAAAAAGGAGAAAAGATTGATTATGCTATTTTGAAGGACGGTCAGCCTATCATTTTAATGGAATGTAAACATTGGCAGCAAGACTTGAATTTGCATGATAACCAGTTGTTACGGTATTTCAATGTATCTAACGCTAAATTTGGTATATTGACAAATGGAATTGTATATAGATTTTATACGGACTTAGCCGAACCTAACAAAATGGATAATAAACCATTTTTAGAAGTTAATCTACTTGATATTAAAGATAATCAAATAGAGGAATTAAAGAAGTTCCATAAATCCTATTTTGATATTGATACTATTTTAAGTTCAGCAAACGAATTGAAATACACAGGGGAATTGAGGGCGGTAATAATTAATGAATTTGCAAATCCTTCTCCTGATTTTGTTAAATACTTCGGCAAACAAGTTTATGATGGCATGTTTACTCAAAGTATATTAGATCAATTTACAGATTTAGTAAAGAGGTCTATTAATTCATGTATAAACGATTTAATCTCAGATAGATTAAAGGCCGCTATCAAAGAGGATAATTCGGAAATACCTAAAGATACACAACAAAGCAATCAAGAAGAAAACCAAGATGATGATTATTTAAATAGAGATAGCCGTATTGTAACTACTGAAATAGAATTAAACGGATTCTATATCGTTAAATCAATAATACGAACAATAATTCCCGTCGAAAGAATTATATATAAAGATAGCATCGATTATTTTGCTATAAATATAGATAATACATGGAAAAATATTTGCAGACTTTATTTTAATAATGAAAATAACCTGCGAATAGCGTTTCGTGATGAAAACAAAAAAGAAGAACGATATAAGTTAAATTCTCTAGATGATATATATAACTTTTCGGATAAGTTGGTCGAAAAGGCTAAATTATATGTAGAATGAAAAGAATGATATTTACTTTGGTTATTCACCCGTTTTTATATTTTAGAAAATTGTTACGAGTATTGTAAAACAATAAACCTTTAAAATCAACTATAATGATGGAAAAAATAAAAAGATCTATGCCCCCTATCGAAAACAGAGATAGTGAAATCCTAATATTAGGAACAATGCCTGGAGAAGACTCGATTAAGAGTAATGAGTATTACAAAAATGTAGATAACTTATTTTGGGATATTATGTTTCGAATATGTGATAAGGATTGGCCTATGTTTAAAGAAGCATATGAAGAACAAAGTTACGAAAAAAGATGTCAATTGCTATTACAAAATAAAATAGCTTTATGGGACATCATAGAATCCTGTGAGAGAGAAGGCAATAAAGATAGCAATATACAAAATCCTATATTCAATGATATAGAAAAATTTCTTAAAGAGCATCCACATATTAAAAAGATTCTTTTCAATGGGGAGAAAGCATATCAGTATTATCAAGATATGGATATAAAGGTACCGGTCGAATGCATAAAATTACAGTCTACCAGCCCCAGTAACCAAGCTAATTCATTTTATATATTGGGACAATGGAAAGATGCAATATTTGGTACTCATTCTTAGGTACTCCTGTTTCTTTTGGAGAATTTAGGTATATATATCCTCATCTCCCAGCCGAATGAGAACAAAATAACTAGATGGCTGAAACTTAAATTTAATAGTTATGGAACGCTATTATGTAAACAAGCATGCTCAAGCTACAGGAGAGCATGAGGTACACACTGGTTCCTGTAGTTACCTTCCAGAAGAAGATAATCGTATTTATCTTGGTTCTTTTTCTAATTGTAAAGAAGCTTTGGAAGAAGCAAGGAAACATTATTCGGATGTAGACGGTTGCTGCTATTGTTGCTATCCGTGCCACACGAAGTAAACTTTTATATCTCTGGGGTGCTTCGTTCGGTTTTCGAAGGGGTATCGCAGAGATAATCTAAATAATATGGCAATTTAAAATGATGAACTTTCAAAATAAAATAGCATTTATTGATCCTTTAAATAGAAACAACAATGTCACTTCTCACAATATCTTCTAAGCGGAAACACCTAGTCAATCTTCCTCATTACCTGGTTATAGACGGGCAACTGCTGGGACTGATGAAAGGTAAGCCTGTAAATATACAATTGCCGGCAGGCAATTATGAGATCACTGTACGAAGTGCTTATAAGTTTATTGAGAGTACGATTGCCGTTCGGATTGGCGATGAAGAATGCAAGAAGGTTGTTTTCTCCGATCGGGAGAAGTTTTGGAACTGGCTGTTCAACTTGGACCTTGTTCTGTGGCTTATAAAGAGATTCATTACGATCCCAGCGCCATGGGGTGGTATTTATGAAATTGTAAGCAATGGCTTCTTCGCCATTTGGTTGCTGAGAATATGGATCATCAGAAAAAGATATTTCAAATTGGAGATGGTATAATCTCCGAACTCTAACTATTATGGGCAATGAATAAGATTACGAAGAAACAATATGAGGATGCGTTGAAGAGGGTGGAGGTACTTTTGCCCACTGTAACTGATGAAACGTTTGCCACAGATAAAAATGCAATTGAATTATCCACGATGTCTGATATTGTTATTGCATACGAAAAAGAACATTATCCTATCGGTCTCAAAGATCTTGAGCCAAATATAGAGATGGGAAATATGATGGATTTTATGGAATAGATTTCACCCCCTCACGACTCCATATTGGTTAAGAGCCGAAAGGGTGAAATCTTTTGTGTGATCAAATACATTTAAAATTGCAAACCTGTAATACACAATTCATGGTATCTTAGCCGTCCATTCTATTCCACTGATATCTATCAATTTCAACGTATCGTTGTTGCTAAGATGCAAGCCCTTGATGTCGATAGCTAGGTCGGCTTTTGCGCCCAAAGGTATTATCAAACTATGTTTGCCTGGTTTTACTTTCGTAACGTACTTGTTTTTTATTCTTCCAAGAGGAAACGCTGAAAGTTCATCGGTATTCCATGATTTGATAATTTGCCCATTCGAGCCGATTATTTGTATACCTATCAAGAACGATCCGTATACGTCTACACCTTCCGTTCGATACACTTGGAATGTAAGATCGGAACTGTTGAGCCGTACATTGGATATTTCGATTTTGGGCTTAACTGATTTATTGTGCAAAGTTCCCCATACTCCGCCATGGAAGGATTGATTCGTAAATAGGGCTATGCCGAAAATGAATAATGAAAAAGACAATATAAATGTTTTCATATATTTCAACGGCAATGGACCGGAACCAATCCATCTAAACCAACCGGTAGAAGTGAATTTGCGCTTTCGTTGCATAAAATAATGATCGAGCGAATACACATCGCTACCTGTTAAGAATAGTGTGAAACCGCCAGCCAATCCTAAAATTCCGATTTGCCACTCATCAAGGCATGTCGTGCCCAACCATCCGGAACCTAAAAGGATACCGAAGGCAAGTCCAAACACACCGACACTCATTAATCGGGTGAACAATCCGAGTATCATAAACAAACCTACAATAGCCTCGACTATCGTAAACAGAATCATGGCAAGTTGCAAATCATGGGGATTCATTACCAGATATTCAATAAGGGGTTTTATACCTAGTGCATTGGGAAGGAAGTGATTGAATTTCTCTCCCACGTAGCCTGCTATGTTAGGGTCTAGTTTATTCTCCAAAACAACTCTGCGCCAAAATGCGGAGAAGTAGGTCCAGCCGATCACCCACCGCATTGACAAACTAAGAAGTCCGCTGGCACCGACCTGCAGCGGCAACTGATAATTTTTGCTATTCATCTTTAGTCTGTATTATATGCTTATCGATTTGTAACCTAACTCCTCCAGTCCAAACATATAAACGATGCCATTATTTACAATCGGTGTTTCGGCAGGAAGAAGTGTTTTGTCTATATTCAGTTGCTTAACAGTCAGACCACAGACGACTATTTTCAGTCCATACTTTTGTACAGCTTCGATAACAGTCTTTTTCAGCTCTTGGTTGGTAGAGATTTCTTTTACGACTTCTCCGCATGTCACTATCTGAAAACCTATCTTTTTACTTTTATCTTTAAATCTTTCACCAGTCATGATAGCGACCTTTAAATGCTTCGGATTCATTACTAACAATGCATACTTCCCATTGCTTTTGATTGATTGTTCAACATGATTGATTTCTTCGGCTGTCTGTGCACTAATATTTGTTGTTCCCATTATAAATGAGATGAACAATAATGCTGTAATATACTTTTTCATTTTCTATGTCTTTATTGAATTAATATGAAATATTCTTGTTGGCACGAAGATGCAACTCTACTCTAGTTGTTAAAATGAGAGGAGTTTGCTTTGTGTCAACAGCTTATCTAAATGAAAAGTATTTATTTAAATCAAGAGTTTTCGGAAGAACAAAAAGGATGGTATCTTCTGTCTTTGGGAAATAGAAAAACGGTGTATGTCGACATTGTTTGGCAATGTCAACTTGTCGATACACTTTGCAAAAAGACTAAAAGGAAATAATGTTTTTACCTCTTTCTGTTTCCTGACAAAGTGACTTGAGATATTATCGTTTGAATTGGTATAGCAAGTCCTCGGACAACTTGATTTCATTGTCTGTTGAGGGGTATCAATCTGGAGCCATTGCTTTATTTCTCTCTTCATAGGACAAGAGAGAGCCAATAGCGCTATCATGATAATAGCCAGATACTTATTGTTTGTCGATCGAGAGATATGCATCATGTGCAAAATTACAACTATTTTCTGTCTCTGATACAGGCTTCTGCTATTTTAATATTGCTTAACCTCGTACAACTATCGCTATTTGATAAAGAGAGTCGCTTAAAATAATTTTTCGAATGCTTTTCGACTACCACGTCCTCTGTCGTAAAAGACTTCGCCACATTCTACGAATCCTGTTTTCCGAAGAAGACTCAAAAGGTAATGGTTATCAAAATTAGTATCGACACGGAAGCTATGCACATGGGCCGCCAAGGCATATTGTTCAATGCGGTGGAAAAAGTAGGTTGCTACTCCACGGTTTTTCATTTCGTCGGCAACTGCCAAGCGGTGAACGACCACATATTTTTGATCGCTCAACCACTGACCGTTTAAATCGTTGTAGGCCGGTTCGCCGTCGAAAGAGATAGAAGCATAAGCAATGATCGCCTGATCGAGGCATAGTACATACGCCGTTTGCCGATCGATGTCGGCTACAATGTCGTACATTGCAGGGTATCCTTCTTGCCATTGATGGCTGCCCAGACGTTTCATCTGGGCTTTGGCTTGATCGATAATCTGCATGACACGTTCTCTGTCGGCCATTGTAGTACGACGGAATTCGTATTGGCTTTCTGACGTAGAATAAGGAGCACTTTGATGCATAATCAGAAGAGTAGAATGAAGATAGGTTATTCTACGTTGGAATGCTCTTTGTCGTGCTCTTCTTCTATCAAGTCTTCTCCCCAGTGGGTAACAGCTTCGAGTGCTTCGCGTTCGGCTACTACTTTAGCCTTCTTGGGCGAGAAGATCATGCGGAGCGACTGGTTGTAGTTGAAGTAATTCCATATCCAGTTGAGGAAAACAATCACTTTGTTGCGCACGCCTAAGATGGAACGCAAGTGGACAACCAGCCACAAGAACCAAGCAAACCACCCTTGAATCTTTAATTTGCTGAATTCGGCTACGGCCTTGTTTCTACCTACTGTAGCCATCGAACCAAGATTGCGATAGTGGAACGGCTGCATTTTTTTGCCTTTCTCGAGCCTGTATAGATTCTTGGCCAACAGTTTGCCTTGTTGAATAGCAACTTGAGCCAATTGCGGATGTCCTTTCGGGTAGTCTTTGTCGGTTGTTTGGATGCATTGATCGCCAATAGCGAAAACATCTTCCATACCCGGTACCCGATTGAATTCGTCTACTTTGATACGGTTGCCTCGTCCGAAAAATGAGCGATCTATATTGTTGATGGTAACACCGGCAACACCACTGACCCATATAAAGGTGCGGGTGGCAATTTCGCTACCGTCTTCGAGCACCACTTTATTGTTTTTATAGTCTACGACTTTTTTATTGAGTAGAATATTTACGCCCATGCGACGCAGAAACTCTTCGGCTTTGGTCGACGATTCGGGTGACATGCCCGAAAGCAATCGGTTGCTGGCTTCTATGAGGTAAATATTCATCATGCTTTTGTCCAAATCTGGATAGTCGTGAGGAAGAATGAATTTTTTCATTTCGGAGAGCACACCCGATACTTCTACGCCCGTAGCACCACCACCAACGATTACAACATTGAGCAATTCTTGGCGTTCTAAGTTGGTAGCACATGTGATAGAACGCTCCAAATTGGATAGAATAGCGTTTTGTAGCCCCATTGCTTCGGATACATTTTTCATGGGGATGGCGTTCTCTTCTATATGTTTATTGCCGAAGAAGTTTGTTGTGGTACCGGCAGCGAAGACCAAATAGTCGTACTCTGCCTTTCCGATCGAAGTTTGGATGATCTTCTTTTCGGGAAATACCGCTCTCACTTCTGCCATACGGAAATAGAAGTTTCGGGTACGTTGAAATATTTTGCGGAAAGGAAACGAGATAGAACTCGGCTCCATACCCGCGGAAGCAACTTGGTATATTAAGGGAGGAAATTGGTGATAGTTGTTTTTATCCATCAACACCACTTGCAAACCGGATTTCTTGAGTCTTTTTGCCAATTGAAGGCCTCCGAATCCGCCACCTACGATAATTACCCGCTTCTTGTCGCTTTTTTCAATGTTTAAACTCATATCTTTTTACCTTTTAGTCTGTTTGGAGTTACAAAAATACATTTTTTTTTAAAAGTAATAAACAATTTAAATGGAAAATAAATACCTGGAGGGCATATTTCTTTGTTTAAATTCTCAATCTAAGAATTTATTTACTATTTTTGCACTAATGTTTATACTATCACTATGGCAAATGTTATTCGATTAACAAAAGGCCTTGACATAAAATTGAAAGGTGTTGCCGCCGAAGAATTCTTTGACGTTGAAGATTCTGAGCGTTACGCGCTTGTTGCGGATGATTATGTCGGTATAACTCCGAAGATGGTTGTCAAAGAACAGGATTATGTAAAGGCAGGCAGTGCATTGTTTGTAGATAAGAATCATCCTGAAGTGAAATTCGTTTCGCCGGTGAGCGGCACTGTGAATCAAATAGAACGTGGTGCACGTCGGAAAATACTTTCTATATCGGTTGTCGCTTCCAAAACGCAAGAATATATTGATTTCGGAAGCAAGGATGTTGAGGCTTTATCTGTAGGCGAAATAAAGAATTTGATGGCAGAATCGGGCCTTATGGCTTTCGTCCGACAAAGACCTTATGATATCGTATCGTGTCCGGAGGCAGAACCTAGAGCTGTTTTTGTTTCGACCTTCGATACCAACCCGTTGGCTCCCGATTTTGAGTTTGTTTTGAAAGGAGAAGAAGAAGCTTTTCAAACAGGACTTACCGCATTGTCGAAAATCGCTAAAACATATTTGAATATAGATTCAACCCAATCGGCTACTGCCTTGACGGAAGCTCGAAATGTGACTGTCTCGGTGTTCGAAGGACCTCATCCGGCGGGTAATGTAGGTGTTCAGATAAACCATATTGCTCCTGTGAATAAAGGTGAAGTGGTGTGGACTCTTTCAGCCCAATCGGTGATCTATTTGGGACGTTTCTTTTTGGAGGGTCATATAGATTTTGTTCATCCGGTAGCTCTTACCGGATCGGAAGTGGTGCATCCTGCATACGTACGTCTGCAACTTGGTGCGCAATTGACCAACGTGTTTGAAGGTAGAGTAACTACAGGGAAAGACTTGCGCTACATTAGCGGAAATGTATTGACCGGACGGAAAATAACGGCCGATGGTTATCTTGGCGCTTACGACAGTCAATTGACGGTGATACCCGAAGGCGACGAAATACATGAAGAGTTTGGGTGGATAGCTCCGCGTTTGAATGATTTCAGTATGAATCGTTCGTATTTCAGCTGGTTGTTGGGTAAGAAAAAACGGTATGCGCTTGATGCACGCATTAAAGGCGGGCAACGTCACATGATCATGTCCGACGAATATACGAAGGTACTTCCGATGGATATTTTGCCCGAATATTTGATAAAGGCAATTCTTGCCGGCGATATAGACAGGATGGAGGCACTCGGTATATACGAAGTGGCTCCCGAAGATTTTGCCCTTTGTGAGTTTGTTTGTTCTTCGAAGATGGAACTCCAACGGATAGTGAGAGAAGGTTTGGATATGCTTCGGGCAGAAATGAATTAAACAGATAAAGGACGGTAGAAAATGAAAGCAATAAAAAAAATATTCAATAAGGTACGGCCCCATTTTGAAGAAGGTGGCAAATGCCATGCTTTGCACTCGGTGTATGACGGTATCGAAGACTTTTTGTTTGTGCCCAACACAACTTCTAAGACCGGAACTCATATTCATGATGCAATAGACAGTAAACGTATTATGTCGTTTGTGGTCATAGCCCTGATGCCTGCAATGCTTTTTGGTATGTATAATGTGGGCTATCAGCACTACTTGCATGTAGGCATCGAAGGAAACTTCTTCGATAAATTCTTTTATGGTTTTCTGGCTGTGCTTCCTAAAATAGTAGTGACCTATGTGGTGGGGCTAGGCATTGAGTTCGTTGTGGCTCAATGGAAAAAAGAAGAAATACAAGAGGGCTTTTTAGTGACGGGAATGCTCATCCCCATGATTGTACCTGTAGACTGTCCGTTGTGGATTATTGCCATAGCCACGGCGTTTGCCGTGATATTTGCCAAAGAGGTGTTTGGCGGTACAGGAATGAATATATTCAACGTTGCATTGGTAGCCCGCGTTTTCATGTTTTTCAGTTATCCTACCAAGATGAGCGGTGATGCTGTTTGGGTAGCGAGTAAGAGCATATTCGGGTTGGGCAACACGGTAGACGGTATGACTGCTGCCACTAGTTTGGGCATTGCCTCTACGGCTGCGACTCCAGCCGGTTGCCCGCCGTTCTCGTGGAATATGGTCACCGGATTTATTCCGGGGTCGATAGGTGAAACGAGTGTGATAGCCATATTGATAGGTGCTTTGATACTGCTGTGGACAGGTGTGGCCAGTTGGAAAACGATGTTCTCCGTGTTTTTAGGCGGTGCCTTGATGGCATGGATATTCAATCTCTGTGGACCGCATACGGCAATGGCTCACATGCCTTGGTATGAACATCTGGCTCTTGGGGGATTTTGTTTTGGGGCTGTATTTATGGCAACCGACCCAGTGACTTCGGCACGAACAGAGACAGGTAAATACATCTATGGTTTCTTGATAGGTGTGCTGGCTATTTTCATCAGGGTGTTGAATCCCGGTTTTCCGGAAGGAATGATGTTTGCCATACTCTTTATGAATATATTTGCTCCGCTTATAGACTACTTTGTGGTGCAACACAATATAAGCCGCAGGGCGAAACGAGTGACGAAAACGACCATTAATTCCGATGAATAATGAAAAAGAAGGATACAAATAGTAATTCGTATACACTCATTTATGCTTCGATAATTGTTGTCATTGTGGCATTTCTGCTGGCGTTTACGAATATTGTATTGAGACCTCGTCAAGATAGGAATATAGAGCTTGATACTAAAAGACAAATTCTTGCTGCATTGAATATCAGTGGAGTGAAAGATGTTGAAGCGGCTTATCATAAATATGTAAAACTGGATATGCTATTGCAACTTGACGGAACATTGGTGGTTAATACCGGTAGCTTCTCTTCGAACTACAGTACAGAGTTCTCGAAAAAGCGTTACCATGTTTTTCAATGTGACGTGAACGGACAGACCAAGTATGTCTTTCCGTTGAATGGTGCCGGTTTATGGGGTGCTATTTGGGGATACGTAGCTCTAAATGATGATCGCAATACAGTATATGGAGCCTACTTTTCGCATCAGAGCGAAACACCCGGACTAGGAGCCGAGATAGCTTCGCCCGAGTTTCAGGGAGAATTTAAGAAAATGAAAGTAATGAAAGACGACAAAGTAGGGCTCTCGGTAGTAAAATACGGTAAAGTTGTGGATAAAAAATATGAAGTGGATGGCATTTCGGGTGGTACTATTACTTCAAAGGGAGTAGATGCCATGCTTAAGAAATGCTTGAGTAATTACATCATCTTTTTTACTAATCAATAAGGAGGATAATGACTGATGAGTGAATTGCTTTCGAAAAAGAATAAAGACGCATTTTCCATTCCGTTGGGTAAAAATAACCCGATAACCGTTCAGGTATTGGGTATTTGCTCGGCACTTGCCGTAACAGCCAAATTGGCTCCGGCAATAGTAATGGGACTGTCTGTGACGGTAATTGTAGCTTTTGCCAACGTGATCATATCATTGATGAGAGATACCATTCCAAATCGAATACGAATCATCGTGCAATTGGTAGTGGTGGCTACTTTGGTAACTATTGTGAGCGAAGTGTTGAAAGCTTTTGCTTACGATGTAAGTGTTCAGCTTTCGGTATATGTGGGGCTGATCATCACGAACTGCATCTTGATGGGTCGGCTCGAAGCCTTTGCTATGAGCAATGGACCGTGGGAGTCCTTTTGGGATGGAATGGGCAATGGACTTGGTTATGCCAAGATATTGATCATTGTGGCCTTTGTACGCGAACTGTTGGGGTCGGGTACGTTACTGGGTTACAATATATTGAATTATGATTGCATAAAAAACACCGGTTACCTAAACAATGGGTTGATGTTGATGCCACCAATGGCACTTATCATCATAGCCTGCATTGTATGGTATCAACGGAGTAGAGATAAAGAACTTCAAGAAAATAGTTAATAAGAAAAATCATGATGGAACATTTATTCAGCCTGTTTATTCGTTCGATCTTTGTGGACAACATGATCTTTGCATTCTTTCTGGGAATGTGCTCTTATTTGGCTGTCTCGAAGAATCTGAAAACAGCAATAGGGCTAGGTATTGCAGTCACTTTTGTATTGGTGGTGACATTGCCGGTGAACTATCTGTTGCAAACCAAGGTGCTCGATGCCAATGGAATATTTGGCGTTGATTTGAGCTTCTTGAGTTTCATATTGTTTATTGCCGTGATAGCAGCCATTACACAGTTGGTAGAGATGGCTGTAGAGAAATTCAGCCCTTCGCTTTATAATTCGTTGGGTATCTTTTTGCCTCTTATTGCAGTGAATTGTGCTATTATGGGAGCATCGCTGTTCATGCAGCAGCGTATTACTAAATCGCCTTCCGATGCGCAAGCTATAACCAGTCTGACCGATTCGGTAGTATATGCCTTAGGTTCTGGAGTGGGATGGATGTTTGCAATAGTAGGACTAGCTGCCGTTCGGGAAAAAATGGCCTATTCGGATGTTCCTGCACCACTGCGTGGTCTGGGAATAACGTTCATTACTGTGGGGCTGATGGCGATGGCTTTTATGTGTTTCTCTGGTTTGAAGTTGTAGGCTAACGATTAATATATTGAATGATGTTTAGACTGATATTTGCGAGTGTAAGTGTTTTTCTGGTGGTAATATTACTACTCGTTATCATATTGCTCATAGCGAAGAAATATCTTTCTCCGTCGGGGTTCGTTAGGATATCCATCAATGACGGCAAAAAGGAATTCAATGTTCGACCGGGAAACAGTCTGTTGTCTACTTTGGCTGAAAATAATGTATATCTTTCATCGGCTTGCGGTGGAAAAGGATCGTGCAGTCAGTGTCGCTGTCAAGTGATTGAAGGGGGAGGAGAGATTCTTCCTACCGAGAAAGTACATTTCACACGGAAAGAACAAAATGATTTTTGGCGTTTGGGTTGCCAAGTAAAGGTGAAGCAAGATATAAAGATACAAGTTCCTGAATTCATTTTGGGAGTGAAGAAGATGGAGTGTAAGGTAGTTTCTAATAGAAACGTAGCATCGTTTATAAAGGAGTTTGTAGTTAAGTTGCCCGAAAATCTTCACATGGATTTTGTGCCGGGAAGCTATTGTCAAATAGATATTCCTGAATATCGCTTGGCGTATCGTGATATTGATATAGATGAACCTTATCGGAGTGATTGGGAACATTTCAAAATGTATGATTTGAGCGTGGAGAATGCCGAAAGGACGAACCGTGCCTATTCGATGGCAAACTATCCGGCAGAAGGAGATTGCATCATACTGAATGTGCGCATTGCAACTCCTCCGTTTGATAAAGTTCATGGTGGCTTTATGAAGGTGAGCCCAGGTATAGCTTCTTCGTATCTCTTTTCATTAAAACCTGGCGATAAGGTGACTATAAGTGGGCCGTACGGAGATTTTCATCCGAGATTGGACACAAAGAACGAAATGGTTTATATTGGCGGTGGTGTAGGTATGGCCCCTTTAAGAGCTCATATCTTGCATTTATTGAAAACGTTGAATGTGCGGGATAGGAAGATCTCTTATTGGTATGGTGCTCGTTCGACAGCCGATCTGTTTTATGAAGAAGATTTTCGTGCTTTGGAAAAAGAATTTCCTAATTTCTCTTTCCATATAGCGCTGAGTGATCCTCGTCCCGACGAACAGTGGGCGGGATATACCGGATTCATTCATCAGGTGATATACGACCACTATTTAAAGGATTGCGATGCTCCTGAAGACATCGAATATTATATGTGCGGACCCGGCCCGATGAGTGCTGCTGTAGAAAGCATGCTTTACGATCTGGGCGTTCCGTCGAAAAATTTAAGGTATGATAATTTTGGAGGATAAAGAGAAGAACGAAATACTGGAGTCTGCGCTTCGGAATCTCAAAGTAGAAGCATTGAATGAGATGCAGCAAACAGCATTATCTCATTCGTCGACTGATCAAAATATGGTGTTGCTATCGCCTACAGGTACTGGTAAGACGATTGCTTTCTTGTTGCCACTCATTACTAATATGAGCAATGAAAGTACATCGATTCAAGCACTTATTCTGACGCCATCTCGCGAGTTGGCGTTGCAAATAGCAGGTGTCTTTACGGCGATGAATACACCGTGGAAGTGTTGTTGTTGCTACGGCGGACATTCTATGAGTGAAGAGCGGAGAGTCTTGTCGACCCAGAATCCGGCGGTGGTGATAGGTACACCGGGACGTATAACCGATCATCTTTCGAAGGGTACAATATTGACCGACGGTATCGAACACCTTGTTATAGATGAATTCGATAAATCGTTGGAATATGGCTTTCAAGAAGAGATGGAAATGATTATCGGGCAATTGCATCATCTAAAGAAGCGTATATTGGCTTCGGCTACCGATACGGAAGAAATTCCGAATTTTGTAGAAATGAGTCATACAGTGCGTTTGGACTTTCTGAACGAAAATACAGATGTTGTTTCGCGTATCCGGTTGATGAAAGTACTCTCGCCCGAGAAAGATAAAATAAATACGCTCTATCGCTTGCTGTGTCATTTGGATAATAGTTCGAGTATTGTTTTCTGCAATCACCGTGAAGCAGTAGATAGAGTGAGCAACCTGTTGCGTGAAATGGGTTTCTCCAACGAACGTTATCATGGCGGAATGGAACAAGCAGATCGAGAACGTTCTCTTTATAAATTCCGTAATGGAAGCGCTTTTGTGTTGATCTCTACAGATCTCGCATCCAGAGGACTGGATATTCCGGATGTGGCACATATCATTCATTATCATTTGCCGGTGAATGAGGAAACGTTTACTCATCGTAACGGTAGAACAGCCAGATGGAATACGACAGGAGAATCTTTCTTAATTTTGAATGAGGCAGAAGTTCAACCTGATTATCTGGACAAGGAATTACCGGTATATGAGTTGGACGGGCAAACCCCTGCTCCTCCTAAAGCTATCTGGGCTACGATATATATAGGTAAGGGGAAGAAAGATAAAATAAGCAAGGGAGATGTTGCCGGCTTTTTATATAAAAAGGGTCAAATGCAAAGCAAAGACATAGGGCCGATTGACGTGAAAGAGCATTGTACGTATGTTTCTGTCAGACAAAACAGAGTGAAACACTTAATCCAATTGGTACAAGGAGAGAAAATAAAAGGGATTAAGACCATAATTGAGGAATCAAAATGATAGATATTTATTTATAATTATATTAATATTTGCTTTATATTTCTGCTTTTATTAAGTTTTTTATTGTCATATATAACAGAATGAAGCTTGGAATATAGATTCATATTATTTTCAAGGTAAATAACTTGTTGGACGGAAAAATATTTGTAAATTCGCAGAAACTTTAAAGAGAATATTAAACCTAAACAATTTTCAAATGAAAAAGCATAATTTTAATGCAGGACCTTCAATACTTCCTCGCGAAGTGATCGAACAGACAGCTCAGGCTATTTTAGATTTTAATGGATCAGGTTTATCATTAATGGAAATCAGCCATCGTGCAAAAGATTTTCAACCGGTTGTTGATGAAGCTGAAGCTCTCTTCAAAGAGATTCTAGAGATTCCTGATGGATATAAAGTGTTGTTCCTTGGCGGTGGTGCAAGTCTTGAGTTCTGTATGATACCTTACAACTTTTTGATTAAAAAAGCTGCTTATTTGAATACAGGTGTATGGGCTAAAAAGGCTATGAAAGAAGCGAAGAACTTTGGTGAGGTTGTTGAAGTGGCATCTTCTGCAGCAGATAATTATATATATATTCCAAAGGATTATACCATTCCTACTGATGCTGATTATCTCCATATTACAACCAACAACACGATTTACGGTACGGAATTAAAAAAGGAGCCCAATTCTCCCATTCCATTGATTGGCGATATGTCTTCGGATATTTTCTCTCGTCCTGTCGATGTGGCTAAATACGATTGTATTTATGGTGGCGCACAAAAGAATTTGGCAATGGCCGGTGTAACTTTCGTTATTGTAAAAGAAGATAAATTGGGTAAAGCTCCTCGTACGATTCCTACTATGCTCGATTATTGCACGCATGTAGATAAGGGTTCTATGTTCAATACTCCTCCTGTGGTACCTGTATACTCTGCATTGTTAACATTGCGTTGGATCAAAGCACAGGGCGGTGTGAAAGAGATGGATCGTCGTGCTCAAGAAAGAGCTGATATGCTTTACAATGAAATCGATCGTAACAAATTATTCGTAGGTACGGTAAAAGAAGAAGATCGCTCTCGTATGAATATATGTTTTGTAATGAAACCCGAATACGCTGAACTTGAGAAAGAATTCTTGGAATTTGCTACTTCTAAAGGTATGGTTGGTATTAAAGGCCATCGTTCTGTTGGAGGTTTCCGTGCTTCTTGCTACAATGCTATGCCTAAAGAAAGCGTTCAGGCTTTGATCGATTGCATGCAAGAATTTGAGAATAAACATTAAACTCAAATTCGAACTGTTGCAGTTATAATATAATAGTGATGGATGGCTTATATATATTAGCTTTTCATCACTATATTTCTTCTTAAGTATTTCAATCCTTTAAATTTCTATAGAAATGACAAAAATATTGGTCGCAACTCAAAAGCCTTTCGCAAAAGTTGCTGTTGACGGTATCCGTACCGAAATTGAAAACGCCGGTTTCCAATTTGAATTACTTGAAAAATATACAGATAAAAAGCAATTGCTTGATGTTGTAAAGGATGTCGATGCTATCATCATCCGTAGCGATAAAGTAGACAATGAAGTCTTTGAGGCTGCTAAATCGTTGAAAATAGTAGTACGTGCAGGTGCCGGTTACGACAACGTAGATTTGGACGCTGCTACATCACACAATGTTTGTGTAATGAATACACCGGGTCAGAATTCCAACGCTGTTGCCGAACTAGCATTGGGTTTGCTAGTTTTTGCTGTTCGCAATTTCTACAATGGTACATCGGGTACTGAATTGAAAGGTAAAAAACTTGGAATCCTTGCATTTGGAAATGTAGGGCGTAATGTAGCACGTGTTGCAAAAGGTTTTGGTATGGAAGTCTATGCATACGATGCTTTCTGTCCTAAAGCTGCAATTGAAGAAGCTGGTGTTCATGCCGTAGATTCTAATGAAGCTCTGTTTGAAGAATGTGATGTTGTTTCTCTACATATCCCTGCTACGGCAGAAACCAAACAATCAATAAATTATGCTTTGGTAAATAAGATGCCTAAAGGAGGCGTGTTATTGAATACTGCGCGTAAGGAAGTTATTAATGAAGACGAATTGATTAAATTAATGCAAGAGCGCACTGATTTGAAGTATGTCACCGATATCATGCCCGATCAAAATGATAAGTTCGTCGAACTATTTTCAGGTCGCTATTTCTCAACACCTAAGAAAATGGGAGCTCAGACTGCTGAGGCTAATATCAATGCCGGTATTGCTGCTGCAAAACAGATTGTAAGCTTTATTAAAGACGGTTGCGAGAAATTTAGAGTAAACAAATAAATCATCTTTTTGAATAAATAATAAAATGGCAACAATAAAACCATTTAAAGGTATTCGTCCCCCTCAAGAGCTGGTCGAGAAAGTCGCTTCTCGTCCTTATGATGTATTGAACTCAGAAGAAGCTCGTGAAGAAGCTAAAGGTAACGAAATGTCTTTGTATCATATCATCAAACCGGAAATAGACTTCCCCGAAGGAACTTGTGAAGACGATCCTCGCGTGTATGCTAAAGCTGCCGAGAATTTTCAGAAGTTTCAAGATAAAGGATGGCTGCTTCAAGATGAAAAAGAATGTTACTACATCTATGCCCAGACGATGAATGGTAAGACGCAGTATGGACTGGTAGTAGGTGCTTATGTTCCGGATTATTTGAATGGTGTGATCAAGAAACACGAGCTGACTCGTAAAGATAAGGAAGAGGACCGTATGAAACATGTTCGCGTTAATAATGCGAATATAGAACCTGTGTTTTTTGCTTATCCAGATGATAAGATCCTCGACGAACTGGTCCTGAAATATACTGTACATACTCCTATTTATGATTTTGTCGCTCCTGATGATGGCTTTGGCCATCAATTCTGGATCATTGATGATGCTGATGATATCTCAACAATAACAACAGAATTTGCCAAGATGTCGTCGTTGTATATTGCCGATGGTCACCACCGTTCTGCGGCTGCAGCATTGGTTGGAGCAGAAAAAGCAAAACAAAATCCTCATCATACGGGTAAAGAAGAGTACAATTACTTCATGGCCGTTTGTTTCCCTGCTACTCAGTTGACAGTTATTGACTACAATAGAGTTGTAAAAGATCTGAATGGACTCACTTCCGAAGAGTTCCTTCAGGCTCTAAGTCAAAACTTTACTGTAGAAGAGAAAGGTATGGACTTCTACAAACCGAATGCTCTACACAACTTTTCATTGTATCTTGATGGAAAATGGTATAGCCTTACTGCTAAATCCAATACATACGATGATAGCGATCCTATCGCCGTTCTTGATGTTTCGGTCTCTTCAAAATATATTCTGGATGATATTCTTAATATAAAAGATCTGCGTACGGACAAACGTATTGACTTTGTAGGAGGTATTCGTGGCTTGAGTGAATTAAAATCTCGCGTTGATAGTGGTGAAATGAGAATGGCTTTGGCACTTTATCCTGTGACGATGAAACAGATTATGGATATTGCCAATACTGGAAACATTATGCCTCCCAAGGCTACATGGTTTGAACCCAAACTTCGCTCAGGATTAGTTATTCACAAACTGTCATAGTTTAGATCATATACTTTCGTTATTGAGGTATATTTTAATATACGACCTTCGCTACATATATAGTAGTGGAGGTCTTTTTAGGTAAGTCTTTAGGTTACTATCTTTCTCTTTAAATTTAAAATTTCTATGCCATTTAATTTCAGAAATCAAAAGATATAACTATCTTTGCACTACAAAAATACGCGGTAGTAGCTCAGTTGGTAGAGCATCAGCTTCCCAAGCTGAGGGTCACGAGTTCGAATCTCGCTTACCGCTCACACTGAAAATCAAGCAGTTACGATAAAAAGTAGCTGCTTTTTTGTTGTTTTTCTCTAAAACAGTACCTATATATAGAGGCTTTGGGAGGCATTTGATTATTTTTGTTGAGAACAAAATAGGAACACCAATGAATGAAGGCTTAAGTTTAAGAAAATACAAGGAATAAGGATAAATTGTTAGGATAATTCTTTGTTATAATTAGCTGACATTTGCATTTAATATTTGAATTCTGAATAATAAATATTGTAAAGAAGTTTTTTCAACTAATTGGTTGCCTGATTTTATAAAAATGAGTGATGTACAATGATTTTTATAGGTTTGAAAAAACAGACGTATGTCGCAGCTATAACTACTGTATGTTACTGCGGTAACTAACGGAAGTTATCGTAACAACTAACGTTAGTTTCGTGTGCAACATCCGTTAGTTACCGCAGTAACATACGGTTGATTTTTTAGAATTGTACGACAAGCACTTTTCCACTTTATATAGAGATATTTTTCGGATGAATATCTTGGCACGCATTATTGGCGTATTGTTAATAATAATGATATAATAAGTGAAATATTCATGCATTAATTTGTTTTCAATCGTCATAATTCATAACTTTGAGATTCGTATCTTTATCGTTGGATTGTGAATGGGTATCGGAAGTAATGATGGTAAATCTTTATTGGTGCCGGTCAACTCATCTAAGATTGATAAGGACATGATATGCCAATCTTTTGAGTGGCAAAAGAATAGAAGTCTTTAGAGATGGGTATGATTTTATTTGTACATCTTGAGATTGGCGAGAATATTTCAATATATGAATTTCTGTTTTAATGATGAGAATCTAGATTTAATGACGTGATAAAAAAGAGTAAAAATATCAATAAAAAGGATGATGACATTAAAGGAACTTGGGACTGAACTATTCAGGATGTATACTAAAGCTGAAAATGGATACAAAGTTACATCAATATATTTGTTTGGCATTAAATATTCAAATTACATAAGGGAAAAAGGTTATTCGGTAAATGATATTATAAAAGCTTCAAACCTTAAACCTTCGTTTAAAACCGAATTAAGTAAAGCTTTGAAACTTTCTCGATTTGTTAGAATCGTTGATTAAGATGGGATAATCGTTTAAAAAAGCTTTGAGAAGAACACGCAAAAATCGGAAGTTGCCGTTACAGTTAGAATTGTAAAACATATCATTTGTATGACATCGTTTATGCATCATCTGTATATTTGATAGGAAAAATTACTAAGAATTTTAAGCCTTTATTTCATTAAAAAGATATGATATGAATAATAAATCTAAGTTGTATATACTATCATTGTGTATTATACTATTCTTTGTTAATAACCTTTCTGGACAGAACACCTCCCCAAATAGAAATGAATTTATAGATTACTCAGATGTTCAGATTGGTGATTATTATTTTGCTGATGGTACTATCTCTCACGAGTTATCTGAGAAGAAGCAGTGTATAGGCGTTGTTTTTAGTTTGAAAACGACAGATATAGAGCGTGCTAAAGGCTGGACTCATGGGCAGATTGTTGCTTTAGTAGATGCTGAAAAAGGACAAGGCTACCGTTGGATGTCTCTAGACGCTGAATGCTCTAAATGCTGTTCACAAACTGCTACCATAGAAGATTGTAGAGCAGACAAAAACGGATATGGTTACAGTCATGCCATTTGGAATAATTGGGTGTCGACAGATAATAATGCGTTTGGTGTAGCTCATTATTATAATTTTAGAGAAAATCTGTTGCTGAAATCCAAGATCAGTGATTGGTACTTGCCTAGTATTGGACAGTGGTATGATATCATTGAGAATCTCGGTCATGTAAAGATACTTGTCGATGGCAATTTTAATGATATGAAAAGAGCACAACGAAATCTAGATGAGAAAATAGGTTTAGCCCCTACGATGTATTGGTCGTCATCTTCGAAGAGTTTTCGTGGTGCGTGGGTGGTAGTGCTCCGTGCAGGTAATATCAATAGTTATGATAAAAATTATGCTTGTTCGATAAGGGCCGTTGCTGCATTCTGAGTAATGAAATTAAAAAGCGAGAATGACAGAATTGCCATTCCCGCTCAGAATGCTTTATATAGTTATGTCAGATAAGTTCAATGCTACGTTGAACGAATTTACTTAGTGCTTCTCCTTTGAGCATGCCGTTTTGCAACAATGCTAAGTCTATTAATTGCTTAATGACCTTGTTTGTGCCCGCATAATCGCTGTATATCGCTTCTTTCTTTTTCTTCAATTCGCTGTAGTGATTGTCTAGCTCTTTGAGCTGATCTTTCTCTGTCGTTGGAATTTCTTCGTCTTTCTTTCCTTCGTGATTTTTGCGCAGCTCACAGCGTTGTTTATCTACATCATTCATCTCTGTTTGTATTGGAGATGTTGCTTCTTTGCAGGTCTTTTCTTCATCTTCCAATATTATCTTGATCAACTTATGATCCGAATTCAAAATTACGTTGAACATATCGGGCATCTCTCCATAGAAACTCATACCTTGCTGAATATTTGCCATCTCTTTCATACGGCGCATATATTCGCTTTGAGTTATCATAATAGGAGAGGTGTTTTCACCCAACGCTTGAATTCCTATATTGAAATCTGCCTTATCTATTTTGGGTAGTTGGCTTTTGAATGCTGACGACAACTCTTCCTGTTTGTCGGCTTCCAAAGAATCTACTTTTTTGTCTTCTTTTACAATTAGATTCTCTACCGAATCACCGTCGACACGAGTGAAGCGAGTCTTTGTCAGCTTTTGCTCGAACATGCTGATCATTGCAACGTCTAGCTGTCCATTCATTAAAAGCACATTATAGCCTTTGTTCTTGGCTGCTTCGATGAACGAATATTGTTCGTCTTTGTTGTTGGCATACAAGTAGATGATATCTCCGTTTTTATCTTTCTGATTATCTTTGACCAGCTTTTCGTATTCTTCGATTGTGAACTTTCTGTCGTCTGTATCGTTGAAGAGAAAGAAATCTTTTGCTTTATCGTAGAAGTCATCTCTAGAGAGCATTCCATAATCGATAAATATTTTTAAGTCATTCCATTTTTCTTCGAATTGTTTGCGGTCTTCTTTGAAGATAGACAATAGGCGATCAGCTACTTTCTTGGTGATGTATGTTGAAATCTTCTTAACGTTAGCATCACTTTGCAAGTACGAACGCGATACGTTTAGTGGAATATCGGGTGAATCGATCACACCGTGTAGAAGCGTTAGAAACTCAGGAACGATATTTTCTACCGAATCAGTTACAAATACTTGATTGCAATATAGTTGAATCTTGTTTTTCTGTAAGTCAATATTTGATTTTATTTTGGGAAAATAAAGAATACCTGTCAGATGAAAAGGATAATCTACATTTAGATGAATCCAGAACAATGGATCCTCAGACATTGGATATAGCTCTTTATAGAATTTTTTATAATCCTCGTCTTTCAGGTCTATTGGCTTGCGGCACCATAACGGGCTGATATCATTGATAATATTATCTTCATCTGTCTCTACTTGCTTGCCATCTTTCCAATCTTTCTTTTTGCCAAAAGCAATAGAAACAGGAAGGAAATGACAGTATTTCTTTAGTAATTCCTCAATTTTGTTTTCACTTAGAAATTCTTTGCAATCATCGTCTATATGAAGTACAATATCTGTACCTCGATCTGCTTTATCAGCATCTTCTATAGTGTAGGAAGGGCTCCCGTCGCATGACCATTTTACTGCTTTCGCATCGTCTTTGTATGACTTTGTAATGATATCTACTTTTTTAGAGACCATGAATGCAGAATAAAAACCTAGTCCGAAATGACCGATAATGGCATTGGCATCTTTTTTATATTTTTCCAAGAAATCATTGGCGCCAGAAAAAGCTATTTGATTGATGTATTTATCAATTTCTTCTGCAGTCAGACCAATACCTCTATCAGAAATAGTAATCGTATCTTTGCCCAAAGAAACATGAACGGTCAAATCGCCTGCTTCTTGTTTGCATTCGCCATTCGAAATCAATGTCTTGAGCTTTTGAGTGGCATCAACAGCATTAGATACTATTTCACGGAGGAAAATTTCATGATCACTGTACAAGAATTTTTTAATAACCGGAAATATATTCTCGGTTGTGACTCCAATATTACCTTTTTGCATAATACTATTTATTTTAAATCGTTATTCAAAAAATATTTCATAGATTAAATAACAAAAAAAATGCCAGACTATTAATAGTCTGGCATTAAAAAGTTAATAAATCTATATTAAACTTTAGTTTCTCCTTTGTCGGCAGATTTTACTGCTCTTTTCCTTGTAGGTAAAGGCAAGGTCTTAGCGTTCATTACCGACAATGAGAGATCTTCGTCGTTCTCTTTGTGAGTGATTAAAATACTGTCTCCTTCTTTAGCCTGCCCAGAGATGATTGCTTCGGAAATATTGTCTTCGATGTAATTTTGAATGACGCGTTTCAGAGGGCGAGCGCCAAATTGTACATCGTATCCTTTATCTGCCAAGAACAATTTGGCAGCATCGTCTACAATCACTTTGTATTTAAGTGTCTCTATGCGTTTGAATAAAATATCCAGCTCTATATCGACAATCTTCAAAATGGCTTCTTTCGATAATTGGTCGAAAGTGATGATTTCGTCAATTCGGTTGATAAATTCGGGAGCGAAAGTTTTGTTTAAAGCTTTCTGTATATAGTTCCTAGACAATTCCTGATCGCTTATCGAAGAAGAGGTCGAGAAACCTATACCTTTTCCGAATTCCCTCATTTGACGAGTACCCACATTCGAGGTCATTATAATGATTGTGTTTTTGAAATCAATTGTTACCCCATAACTGTCGGTGAGTCTCCCTTCATCCATTATCTGAAGCAGTAGGTTGAATACGTCTGGATGGGCTTTCTCTATTTCATCAAAAAGCACGATCGAATATGGACGGCGTTTCACTTTTTCCGTCAATTGGCCACCTTCATCATAACCCACATATCCGGGAGGCGCTCCGATGAGTCTTGATACAGCATACTTCTCCATATACTCACTCATATCTATACGGATTAAAGCATCTTCCGAGCCAAACATGTATTTAGCCAATTCTTTGGTCAAATATGTTTTACCCACTCCGGTCGGACCAAGAAACATGAATGTTCCAATCGGTTTGCTTGGATCTTTTAAGCCGACTCTGTTTCTCATTATTGCTTTCACCGTTTTGTCTATCGCTTTGTCTTGAGCCACAATGACAGATTGAAGCTGCTTTTTCAAGTTTGTCAATCGTAATCCTTCACTTTGCGCTATACGTTGAACTGGTATGCCCGACATTGCCGAAACCACATCTGCAATATCATCTGCAGTTACGGTTTTGCGTTGTCCTTTCAATTTATTCTCCCATTCTTTCTGCATATTAGCCAATTGAAGCTCCAATTTGCGTTCTTTATCGCGATAACTGGCTGCCAATTCAAAGTTCTGAGATTTGACAGCTGCTTTCTTTTTTTCTTGCATTTCGGTGATAGCCTCTCGTTGTTGCTCTATTTCAGTAGGGATGAGCACATTTGTTATATGTATTCTCGAACCGGCTTCGTCGAGAGCATCTATTGCTTTGTCCGGCAAATTACGATCTGATATATATCTATTTGTCAATTTGACACAGGCCTCTAAAGCTTCGTCCGTATAATACACGTTGTGATGATCTTCATACCGTGTTTTGATATTGTTCATTATTTGAAGCGTCTCTTCGGGTGTCGTCGGGTTGACCAATACCTTTTGGAAACGGCGGTCTAGTGCGCCATCTTTTTCAATATTCTTACGATATTCGTCTATCGTAGTAGCTCCGATGCACTGCATATCGCCACGTGCCAAAGAAGGTTTCAGAATATTTGCTGCATCCATTGTACCAGGAGCCGATCCTGCGCCGATAATAGTGTGTATCTCGTCAATAAACAAGATGATATCTTCATTTTGTTGAAGCTCTTTCATCAGCCCTTGCATGCGTTCTTCAAACTGTCCTCTATATTTGGTACCTGCAACGACAGTAGCCATATCCAACTGTACTATGCGTTTGTTGAATAGTACATGTGATATTTTCTTTTCTACAATTTGCTGAGCCAATCCCTCTACTATTGCGGACTTTCCAACTCCAGGTTCTCCAATAAGTATCGGGTTGTTCTTCTTGCGTCGGCACAAAATTTGTTCCAAGCGCAAGATCTCTTTTTCGCGCCCAACGACAGGATCATATTTACCCTCAGTTGCATTTTTGGTCATATCGATTCCAAATTTGTCAAGGAATGGAGTCTTTTGAATAGGGGTAGTCACAGATGTATCTACGTTTATCTCCTCTTCTTCATCATTAGAGTTTGATACCACTTCAAAATCATCGTCTGTTCCATCTTCATCCTTGTCTTTGTTATCAGTAGCCAATAATGTATTGATATTGGGGCGTGAGGGTAGCATGCTCAGAATCTTTTTATAAGTTGCACCATTTTGAATTAATATTTGAGCTGCCACATTGTTTTCTTCTTTTAATATGGCAAGCAAAATATGTTCGGTGTTTGCAATGCGCTGTTGCGCGAAGCTCGCTTCTAAAATGCTTAATTTAATAATCTGCGACGAAGTCTCCGAAAATTGCAAGTCGTTATCCGAATCAAAAGATGGATCTTTCTTTTGTCTTAAATAATCTTCCAATTCCGTTTTCAGACTATCCAAATCAATATTAAGTGCTAATAAGAGTTGGATGGCAATACCACTATTATATCGAATGAGACCGAGCAAGAGGTGCTCTGGCTCTATGTATGGATTTTGCAGTCTGTTAGCTTCTTCTTTACTGAAATTAATCACTTCAGAGACGCTTTCTGAAAATTGAGTAATCATAATTATTTTCCTTTCTACTTATTTGTTTCGAAACTCGCAACAAATATATATAAAATCTATCATGTTGCCTATTTGATTAATATAAAACAAAAGGTGTACCAAACAGAAATAAAAGCTATTGAATAATCCAGTCGTTCACAATATTTATTATTCCCATTCATTGGTATTTACCGAATGACATCTACTCTACTATGAGATCATAAAACCACATATGGACCTAAAAATGATAACGTCCTTATGTTTTTCTGAAAACGTATGGACGTCACTGAAAAAACTAACATACGACAAATTAGTAGGATATAGACGTTGTCTTTTTGTAATGAATGAATGCCCAAAGATGCATTATCAGTGCTTTTTGATGGATGCTAATGTTCTAATTTGTATCTTTGTATTCATAAAGTATACTTAATGGTTCGTAAAAAACAAATAGCCGATATAAATTCGTTGCATTATAATAAGAAGTTTGCATTGCAATTGGATGATTTTGTTGTTGAAGTTGAACGTAAATTGATTAAAACAATCCGATTGTCAATATCGAAAGACAATGCCCGGATTCATTTATCAGCTCCGGCAATTATGACCGATAAACAGATAAAAGACTTCTTGGTCAGTAAAATAGATTGGATCAGAGCGAATAAAGCAAGAATGGAGAAGCTGATTCAGGTCGATGATAAAGAGTTTCTGACGGGAGATACGGTTTCCTTTTTAGGAAATACGTATACGTTGTGTGTTATGAATAGAGAAAAACCTCCCAAAATTGAGGTTGAAGACGAAAAAATCAATATCTATTGTAGACCTCAATATACTGCCGAAATGAGAAAAGCATTGATGCGTGAATGGTATCGTAGGCAGTTGTATGTCATTCTTCCACCTCTCGTGACCAAGTGGGAGAATATACTAAAGGTTAAGGTATACCATGTCCAGGTCAATCAGGCTCAAACATTGTGGGGGAGTTGCAACGTACGTACTCACCATGTTCATTTTAGCATCAATCTAGCAATGAAACCCTTGCGTTGTATCGAATATGTGGTGGCACACGAATTGACTCATCTCATAGTAAGGGGGCATAACGAAAAATTCTACAGCATACTCGATGGCTATTTTGAGGATGCTGTAGAATTGAAACAAATACTTAAACAGCGAGAAGAACGCTAAATGTGTTTATGTACTAAGTGTCCTTCTACATAGATGGCACTAAAAGGACGCGCAGGACAAACCGATTCGCACATACCGCAACCGATGCAACGGGTCGTATCCACAACGGGTATCTTGGGCGAATAGTCGTCGTTAGGGTTTTTCATCATCATTTGAATCGCGCCATTCGGACAATGGCGAGCGCAGTTTCCGCAGGTGATACCGTCTGTATTGATCAAACAGTTCTTGCCTATCCATACGGCATGTCCTATTTGAATAGACGATTTCTCGGCACGAGTTATTGGGCGAATCGCTCCAGTGGGACATACGTGCGAGCATCGTGTGCACTCCGGACGGCAAGCACCATCTTTAAATTGCATTTCTGGCTGCATTAATGTCGATAGTCCATTTGAAGGATGCAATACCTGATTGGGACATTCTGAAATGCACAACTGACATGCCGTACAATGTTCGGCCAGATGAGCGGCGCTAAATGAACCAGGAGGAACGAGTTCTGTCTTGCGATGAGGCACTTCTTTATTTTTTATTGCGGCCAAACCGCCATCAATATTCTTTTTCTGTGCTTTTATGGCAGTTGCAACAGTTACTATACCCGCCATACTCAAAAATGTGCGACGAGAAGCCTCAGCGTCTGTTTTTATATGTTCTTCGATTGTTTTCTTTTTCTCAACTTTAATACTTTTCGATGGCATGAATTTGTATTGAATGGCATTCTTGTGGCATTTTCCTGTACAATTCATACACACTACACATCGACTATAGTCTATTTCGTGTGTGTCGCTATTGATGCACGACGATTTGCAGTTCTTAGCGCAAAGCTGGCAGCTGTTGCATCTTGTAGTATCAATACTTATCTTGAAGAGAGAAAAACGCGAAACGAATCCGAGGAGTGTTCCTACCGGACAAATCGTGTTGCAGTATGTACGGCCGTTTCGGGCAGCCAGTACTCCCACGGTAATTATCGTCAGTACCGCGATCAATAGAGGTATGATACTTTTCAACCATACATAATGAGCCTGATAGAAAGCATAGCTGTTCAATCTCTCGGCAATATATGCTAAGAAATCGTTTCCAAATTGATAGATGGGGCCGAATATGTTTGAAGCGATCCTGCCGTATGCACTATAGGGTTCTATAAGTCCGGCAATGGATCCGAAACCTGCAACTAACAATATAATGAATGCAATGAGAACGAGGCTTCGCAAAATCTTCTTTTCACTCGAAAAGAAGAAGCGGTTGCGTTTTATCTTGCCACGGATATGCGAGATAATATCTTGGAAAGCACCTAAAGGACAAATAATCGAACAATAGATGCGTCCGAACAGTAGTGTTAAGACCAATAGTACTATGACAGTAACAACATTTACCGCCAAGATAGCTGGCAAAAGTTGAATCTTTGCCATCCAACTGAAATAGGTCCGTATAATCCCTGTGAAATCAAGAAATAACAACGTGATAAATACAAAAAATATGATTTCGAGTGTGATTCTTATCTTTCGTAACATATTTGCTTTTTTTAGAGTTCTGTACTTTGTAATTTCAGCTTATTGGTAAACTGGTCTATCTTTTCCATTTCGGTAGGTATCTCTATGTGTTGTGGACACTTCGGTAGGCAAGCGCCACAATTGACACAATTCTGAGGTTGTCGTTGACGTGGCACGGCACGGTCTAATCCGAGCAGGAAATCACGTCGAGCTTTTCGATAATCTTTATCTTGAATATCTGCAGGATAGTTTCCTTCGTCAAGGCATTTGTTATATTGACCGAAAATGCCCGGTATATCGAGCCCGTATGGGCAAGGCATGCAATATTTGCAACCGGTGCAACCTATATAAGGGAATTTGCTGATACCATTGACAATGTCGTTGAGTAGCGCTTTCTCTTTATTGTCAACAGGCAGAAGAGGGGAGTAGGTCTTTATATTTTCTTGAAGATTCTCCATATATGTCATACCGCTCAATACCGTCAGTACATCCGGGTAGGAGCCGGCATATCTGAAAGCCCATGCAGCGGCCGAGTCATTGGGGCGTATTTGTTTCAGTTTCTCAAGCAAATGAAATTCTATCTTAGCCAAACGTCCCCCGCGAAGCGGTTCCATAATAACAGATTGAATGTGGCGTTTCTCCAGTTGGGCGTATAAATAATTGGCATTGACATCATCTTTGGATGCATGTTCCCAGTCAAAGTAATTGAGTTGGATCTGAACGAAATCCCAATGTGCTTTATTGTGCATGGACAAGGCATAATCGAAGACTTGCGGGTTGCCATGAAATGAGAATCCTAAATTTCTAATGCGACCGGCTTTGCGTTCTTCGATCAAGAAATCGAGCATACCATTGTTTATGAAACGCTTCTGGTAGTCTTCTATACTGCGACCGATAGCATGCAACAAATAATAATCGATATGATTGACCTGCAGCAGCTTGAAAGAATTGTGATACATTTCCATCGATGCTTCGCGTGTAGCCGGAGCGTCGTCGTCGTCAATGAAATTGGACAATTTAGTTGCGACAAGAAATTTGCTGCGTGGATGTTTTTTTAGTGCAATGCCTATAGACTCTTCGGACTTGCCCTGGCAATAACGGGGCGATGTGTCAAAGTAGTTAATGCCATGGACAATTGCATAGTCTGTCAGTTTGTTCACCATTTCCTGATCAATCACATCGTCATCATCTTCTTTTATTTTAGGCTTAGTCGGAAGCCTCATACAACCATATCCCAAGATAGAAACTTTATCGCCCGAATTTCGATTGGTTCGATAAGTCATTTTACCGATAGGAACGTCTCCATTACTTTCTTTGGTATTGCAACCATAAATAGCAGCGGTCGTGATGACAGAACCGACCCCTATGGCTTTAAGAAAATCACGTCGATTGATATGTTTTTTGTTCATCCTATATTAGTTTTGCTATTATCGCATTTTGATTTAATACAAAAATAGAGAAAATAATCTATTATCAACCAAATAGTACGACTTAAATAAACTCTCTTTTTAATAATTTGTGACAAACTTGTTTTACTACTGATTAAAAAGCTTTATCTTGAGTGTACAAATAAGAGAAATTATCCTTTACTTTGCGTTGCGATCTTATAAGACAATATATGCTGTCTCAATCATAAAAGGATACAATGAAAATAATTCTTGCTATTGATTCATTTAAGGGATGCTTGTCGTCTACCGAAGTGGAAAAGGCTGCTGAAGAAGGTATCTTGAATATCTGTCCATGGGCAGAAGTTATTGCATTGCCTATTGCAGATGGAGGTGAAGGAACGCTTGAGGCGATGTTTGAAGTGAATAATGCAATAAAGACGGTGTCTATTACAGCACACGACCCTTTGATGCGTCCCATAAAGACTTCTTATGGCATATCTGCCGATGGCAAGACTGCGATATTGGAAATGGCCAAAACGTGTGGTTTGACTTTATTATCGGTTGCAGAACGCAATCCGCTGATGACGACCTCTTTTGGATTGGGCGAACAGATAGCAGATGCGATAGACGGAGGGTGTCGGCAATTAGTAATAGCCGTGGGCGGGAGTGCTACCAACGATGCCGGTATAGGTATGTTACAGGCCTTGGGTTATCGGTTTTATGATAAGTCCGGTAGACCTGTAGACAATAACGCAAAGGCTTTGAAGCAAACGGAGTATATTGATCAGAAGCTTAGAAGGAGGTTTCCTACCGATTGTCACATCACTGTTGCCGTTGACGTAACAAATCCACTGTATGGAGAGCATGGGGCAGCTTATGTTTTTGCTCCACAAAAGGGGGCAACTCCTCGCATGGTCGAAGATCTGGATGAAGGACTTCGTCATTTTGCTGAAGTTGTAGCTAAGTGTTTGGGGCAAGATTATTCCAATATGTCAGGTACAGGAGCTGCCGGTGGGGTGGGCTTTGCTTTAAGAAGTTTTATGAATGCCAGCTTTAAATCGGGCGTTGATTTGTTGCTCGATGCTCTAGACTTTGACCGATTAATAACCGATACTGACTTTATAATTACCGGTGAAGGTTCGATAGACCGCCAGACCTTGATGGGCAAGGTCCCATTTGGTGTATTGAGACGTTCTGCACTATATCGTAAAGATGTAGTTGCCATAGCAGGAAAGGTAACAGACAAAGAGCTTCTCTTATCCAGCGGCTTTAAAGATGTACTTTGCATTAATCGTTCCGATATAGATATTGCATTAGCTTTGAAGCCTGAATATGCCTATGTACAGGTGATGAAAACAGCCGAAAAGATTATGAAATCTTTTGCGCCTCAACTTGTGCTTTAGGTATGATCGGAATATAGAATCTGAAGCATGCTCCCTTATTGTAATCAGGGTCTACCCAAATTTTACCTCCGAAACGTTCTACTGCTATTCTACAAATAGAAAGTCCTAGTCCGAAACCTTGTGCATAAGCATTTAGTTTGGTAAAGCGTTCGAATATGGTTTTTCTCTTTTCTGGAGGAATTCCGCAACCTGTATCTTTTACAGCAAATAGCATCTGTTTCTTTTTAGTGTCCACATTGAACGATAATGTAATGCTTCCTTCTTTTGTAAATTTGTTGGCATTGGTCAATAGGTTAATTAAAATCTGCTGTATATGCTTCATGTCAATCGGTGCTACATATTCTGTTAGCGGTGATTCAAATATATATTCTAAGTTAGAAGGATGAGCCGTTTGTTCGGTGAGCAGAAGCGATTTGCATAGCCCCACAATATCTTCGTTCTCGTAATTGAATTTTATATAGTTTACTTCGAGTCGGGAAAGGTCCAATACGTCGTTGATAAGATTCAATAAGAGGTTAGAGTTCTGTTGAATAATTGTTTTGAACTCTTCTTTCTGGTCATCTGGAACATCCGAAGTTGTGAGTAGATTCGTAAAACCTACAATCGCATTGAGTGGGGTTCGTATTTCGTGGCTCATATTGGCAACAAAAGCCTTTTCCAACTTTGCTGCCTCTTCTGCCTTCTCTTTTGCTTCCATCAGTTCCTTTTGCGAAACGAGAAGAGCATTCTTCAATGCATTGGTCTTGATAAGGAAATAGATAAGGATTAAAATAATGCCGGATAGAATAATAAAAGCGATTGATATGATTATCATAAGGTTCTCATACCTCTTCCAAAAGCTTTCCGGCTGATTGATATACTGAGCATACTTGGGCAATAGTTTGGTCTCAATATGATTTTGTGCCAATACCCGCGCATCGAACAAATGATTGAGCGGTAGGATGTTGATCTTCACATCGCCATGGTCTTTCTGATTGATGTAGCGGTATGCATCGTTTGCCAGATCTTTTCCGGTATTGCGATAGCAAGGGGTATAGCCTCCTATAGCCCAGTTTCCTATTCCGATAGTAGAGATAGAGAATACCGGTAGTTTAGAATTTACATCTTTCATCAAATAGACGGTATTGTGCAAGAAGAATCCTTCGTTCTTATCCATTCGCCAACTGCCCAATACCAATACTGTTTTATCATGTAGCTTAGTCAACTGGCTTATCATCGAATAAACCGTATTTTTACGTCCGTCCAGCGGTAGATATTCGTATTCGGGATGCTTCTTCATCTCTTGATTGATAAAGGCATGTTGACATATACCGCCGCAGCTGTTGTCTGTAAGAAAAGCTATCTTTTTAGTCTTCGGATATAACTTTTTGATGAGTTGAATGTTCTTGTCTACATTGTATTCGTAAAGGTATCCTCCTACAATATTATAAGGCTTAGCAAGAGCCATGACGTCCTCGCACTTTATTTCTATATTTGCGGGATCAAACTTCCCTTTTGGAAATCGCAGCGTGTTGCGGGTGACCATTGCAGCCATAATGGGAATATGAGGCAATCCGTGCACCGACTGAGACAAGTATGCGGTAAATGCTTCTTGCCCCAGCAGTATCATGAGCGCTGGCTTTGGTCTATATGAAGCGTATTTATTCAAAATATCTTTCATCATTTGGCTCCATTTGGGCGATTCGGAGAGCGCTTTGCAATTCATATTTTCGATGATGATATCTCGATCAATTTCTTTCTTTTTGTATTCAGTAAAGAAATTGGATATATAGGACGACATATTTTGTGCATCCGGATTGTATGAGCTGACTATGACAATGGGTGCTTTTTCTTTGTTTTGTGCGCAAACATTGATTGTCAGAAACAAGTACGATGATAACAGAAACAACAATAATTTGGGATCGCACAAGTATGGTGGATTTATATGCTTCATTCGTTTAAAGCCGCTATTTTATTGGGCAAAGATATGATTATATTTTATTTATAGGAAAGAATTTTCCAAGATTTTGTATTTCGCCGAGATAAATATAAGAATAAGCTTATCAAAGAAACATCTGTGAGAAAGTCCTCTGATGTTGAATAGAAGTAGCATGTATGCTAAATAGGTTATGTCTATAGTTGATTTTCTTATTTACTTCCGTATATTTGTCGTTGAGTTTTATATTGAAAGTTCGCAAGATCGGAAAAGCCTGTATTGCCACTATGTTCTATTTTTGTGCCTACAAATAGATAAAATCATGCAGCAGAGAATATCTACAAGAGAAGACTATCAAAAGCTTATAAACTTGATGGTTGAATATATCAATAATCATTTGGGTGAGAATATTGATTTGGATACGTTGGCGAGTATTTCGCATTTCTCACCTTATCATTGTTATCATATATTCAAAGCATTTTTAGGCGAACCTCTCTGGGCTTATGTGATGCGTATGCGGGTAGAGACTGCAGCTTGTTTGCTACGTTATTCGGATATGTCCGTGCAGGATATTGCTTATAAAGTAGGTTATGATACGCCGTCATCATTGTCGAAGGTTTTCAAGCAGTTTTATTGTATTTCGCCGATAGATTTTAGAAACAACAAAATTTACACAATTATGAAACCAATACAAATTAATGAGGATTTGAAACTGAAAGAAAGAATTGTAGAACTAGAACCTCTTCAGGTCATTTATATTCACTTAACAGGCAGTTATGAATCAATAGACTATGATTCGGCTTTCCGTAAATTATGGGCTTATGTCAAGGAGGCAGGGTTGTTCTCAGCCGGAATTAAGTCTATCAGTATTTATCATGACGATCCAAAAGTTACTAAAGAGGATAAATTGCGTACGGACGTATGTTTAATTATACCAAAGAAGGCAGAACCTAAGGGCGAGATCGGAGTAAAACAAATACCGGGCGGTAAATATGCCGCCTATTTATACCAGGGACCATATAATAATTTGGGGATGGTTTACGATACGATCTACCATAAATATATTCCCGATGGAGGTTATCAGTTAACTCTGAATCTCGGATTCGAGATGTATCTCAATAATCCCGACCGCGTGGCTCCGGAGAAGATAAAGACAGAAATTTTTATACCCATCTTATAAATAGTAAAATCTATGAATAGACGATAGGTATCAGAATAGCATTACGGTTTGGAGTGAAAAAAAGGATTTATGAAACTGCAAGTATATTATTTCTCGGGGACAGGCAATTCAAAAAATGTTGCATTTGTTTTGCGACAAGAAGCTTTATCGGTAGGGATTGAAGTAGAATTAATTGATATTTCAAAAACAGACCGTCTACATATTCAACATCCCGCGGACGATGCATTAATCGTTTTCACATCTCCTGTGCACGGGTTTAATTACCCACCTATAATGTTACATTACATTTTTCGCTTTCCACGGGGAAATAATAAAGTGATGCTGATGAATACGCGGGCAGGTATGCTGATAGGCAAATGGGTTACACCAGGAATTTCCGGTATCAGTTTGTATCTGTCTGCGTTAGTATTGAAGCTGAAAGGTTATCATATAAGAGCCCTTTATCCTGTTGATTTGCCATCTAACTGGATTTCGCTTCATCCAGCACTTAATAAACGAACGGTAGATTTCATTTATACAAAGACATTACCTAAGCTCAGAGTATTGGCGCAGTCGTTTTTTGCCGGAAAACGAAGTTTCTGGAGTGTGCGCGAATGCCTGATAGATGTCATAGTAGCTCCGATAGCTGTATTGTATTATATTATTGGGCGTTTTATAATTGCCAAAACGTTTTATGTGTCAAAAGATTGTATACGTTGTGGTGCTTGTTATAAAAACTGTCCGGTACATGCAATCAAGACGGTTGCTGGACGTCCGTTTTGGACCTTTAAGTGCGAGAGCTGTATGAAGTGCATGAATAGTTGCCCGAAACGGGCTATTGAAACGGCACACGGATTTATTGTTGTGTACACCATCGCATTTAGTCTTTTATTGTCCTCGGTAATTTATCGATATGTTGATTTGTCTTTGATAACGCAAAATGGAGTACTTAAGTTTATTTTTGAATGTTCTCTTTTTGCTATTATGATAGCTGTCTTTTATAGATTATTCCATTATATGCTTCGTTTTCGTTGGTTCGAACGTATAGCAGTGTATACTTCTTTGAGCAAATTAAAAATTTGGGGAAGGTATGAGGCATGGATATTGAAATAATAAACGCATCTATTTTATGGAAACATCAATGAGAAAGTCGTCTGGTGTTTTTCTGTATCACTTCGAAGTATGATGTTGCCTCCGCTCAAACGCATAATCTGTTTGGCAAGTGACAGGCCTATGCCACTCCCATCGGTCTTTGTAGTAAAAAAAGGTACGAATATGTGTTCTATCTCTTCCATGGGTATCAGAGGGCCGTTGTTGGATATATCTATATAAACAGATTCTTTGCTATCGCAGTAGGCTTTTATCCATATCATGCCGTTAGACTGGTCGGTGCCAATGGCTTGAATCGCATTTTTCAATAAGTTGAGTACTACTCTTGTTATCAGATTTTCGTCGGCAAAGACAATTAAGTCTTCCGGTTCCACATTGATTGTTATTGAAATGTTGGGCGATGGTATTTGGCTTTCCATCAGTTCTTTCATTCGTTGAGCAAAGTTTTTTACATAGAACAGCGAGGGAGAGGGTGTGGGTATATGTGTGAATTTACGATAGTTCTCTACAAAATCGATCAATCCATTGCCTGTTTTGTAAATAACGTTTAGCCCGTTGCGTATGTCGTTTTCTTTATCTCCTATCTTTGTCAACATAGTCTCGGTTAACGATGTAATGGGAGTTACAGCATTCATTATTTCATGCGTCAACACGCGTGTCAGTTTTATCCATGAGTCCAGTTCATTTTCATCTAGTTCGCTGTTTATATCATTGATGGCTAGTATGCGCACGTTCGTACCTTTCAATTTGGTTGCCGAGGCGCGTATGGATAAATGAATGATACCACGTTCGTTTGGAAACGAAATCTGTTGTTTTTCGCCTGGCTTTATATTTTGTACCAGGTTTCTTAGTCCTTCGTCTACTCGAAGCAATTGCGTAGTATGCGTGAATACAGAAAGTCCTAACAGATGCAAGGCTTCATTATTGGTTTGGTATATATTTCCCTTTGCGTCTACAACAATGATTCCCGTATCTACCGAATTGATGATGAGCTCATAGTATTTTTCACGTTGTTGAGCTTCATTGCGTGCCTGCCATAATATATGGGTGATGCGATTGAGTGACTCGTTGACTAACTGGTCGTCTTTCGAAATATTTTCGGTGGCATATTTGAATGAGTAGTCGGAATTGTCGATGGCATCGAACATGAAGGCCACCTTTTTTACATTACGCCGATACTGTATGTAGATATTTCGAAACAAATATCCTTCTAGAAATAGACTGGCTATAAAGAAGCCCCATAAGTGATAAACGGCCAGAAGTGTTATTCCGCTCGTCAGAATGACACCGCTTATCAAACTGATAATAATTTGAAAACGGCCATTTATCATTTTCTTCTTCATAGTCCATACTTCTTTATTTTATTGTATAAGGTCTGTCTCGAAATACCTAGCTGAGTCGCAACTAATGACAAATTGCCATCAAATTTATCGATAGTATTGCGTATGAGCTGGCATTCCATATCTTCAAGCGTAGTGATCTCGGTTGTCGGTCTGTCTTGTTTAGGTTGTCGGCAGTCTATTTCGTTTGCCGAAATTTGTCTGCTTTCACTTATGATTACTGTCTTTTCTATGGTATGTTCCAATTCGCGTATATTGCCGTACCATGATTGTTCTTTCAATTTGGCTTGTGCATCGGGTTGTAATGTCAACACGGGCTTACCATAAATACCGGCATATTTTGTCAGAAAAATATCGGCAAGAGGTACAATATCTTCACGTCTTTCTCTCAATGCCGGAATATGTACCTGAATGGTGTTGATGCGATACAAAAGGTCCTCTCGAAACTGCTCTTTGTCGACCATTTCTTGCAGATTGCGGTTTGTGGCACATATTAGCCTGACATTTATGGGGATAGGCTCATTGCTTCCTACCCTGACAATTTTGCGGTTCTGCAAAGCTGTCAGCAACTTCGCTTGCAGGTGATATGACAAGTTTCCGATCTCGTCGAGAAAAAGAGTACCATTCTCTGCCATTTCGAATTTCCCTGCACGGTCTGTATGTGCATCGGTAAAGGCCCCTTTGGCATGTCCGAAGAGTTCGCTTTCGAATAAGGTTTCTGTAATAGCTCCCATATCAATAGGTACCATTGGTCCGCTTTTCCTGTTAGATAAACGATGTATTTCGTTGGCAAGCATTTCTTTTCCTGTACCATTCTCTCCGGTTATTAAAATATTGGCATCTGTTTTAGAAACTTTTTCTATTAGCGAGCGAAGTTGTTTCATGTTATCGCTCTCTCCCCAAAACATTTTATGACGACTGTCGGTTGTTTCTGTTTTGTTTGTTTTAGGATGCCTTGTCTGATTATAAGCCATCAAAAGTGTTTCTACCATTTTTGCATTATTCCATGGCTTTACGATAAAATCGGAAGCACCTTCTTTGATGCCTTTTACCGCAAGTTCAATATCGGCATAAGCCGTAAATAGTACAACCTGCGTTTCTGGTCTTATGCTTTTTATTTGTTGAAGCCAAAAAAGACCCTCGTTTCCACTATTGATGCCGCTGGTGAAATTCATATCAAGCAGTACTACATCCGGAGTATGTTCTCGAAACGTAGCAGGTATAAGGTTGGGATTTGTGATTGTAAAAATATTCTTAAACGTATTATCGAGCAGCATCTGTACCGCAGTTAAAATATTGCGGTTATCATCGACAATTAAAAGTGTACCTTGTTTTGACATATATGAGGGTAATGATATGATGTAGCAAAAATAGTTTATTTCTTTTTTATTTCCTAGCCAGTGTCCAACTATTGGACACTATTTTATATAAAATTCGTGTCTAGGTAAAAGAGGGCGAATCTTTATCGAATAGGTTGTCGCTTAAGCATTAGTGCCAAAAGGGTTACTACTTAAAATAGCGACAAAAGCGATGTACCTACTCATGAACCGTATGTTGTAGAAACAACATACTATACTTATAGGCTTCACATAAGGTTGTTTTTCTTAAAACAATAAATTCTTATGATCGTCTCACAGCTGTGATACAGGTGTCTCACACGTGTGATACAACTGTCTCACGGGAGTGATACAAGTGTCTCACAGCTGTGAGACACTAAAACAGAAAGGATGTATTCTTGAAATCGATTGTTTAGATTCTGTTGTACAAAAAAAGTGTGCCTCAAATGAAGCACACTTTTATAGAATATAATCAACGTCTTTTATTCGAACGTGCCATACATTGTAGGCAACAGGTGGCGGTCGCCAAGTGTATTGTCCACACGTGCAACGTTTATCCAGAACTTGTTATCGCGAACACTTTCGATAGGATATGCTGCTTTTTCTCTGCCATAAGAATGTGACCAATTGTCACTGACAATTTCGTATTCGGGATGAGGCGCATTGAGTAGCACATTGTCTTCTTTGTCGGCCACACCGTTTTTCACTTCTTCTATTTCGGTATAAATAGTTTCCATCACCTTCACAAAGTTATCGAGTTCCGATAAACTTTCGCTTTCGGTAGGCTCTACCATCAAAGTGCCATGAACAGGGAATGAAAGGGTAGGAGCGTGATAACCATAATCCATCAGACGTTTGGCAATATCATTCTCAGATATGCCGGTTTCTTTTGCTATATTGCGGCATTCCAGAATCATCTCGTGGCCTACAAAACCGTTTGCCCCACGATATACGATGCCATAAGTATCTTGCAGGCAAGCTGCCAAATAGTTGGCATTGAGTATCGCTGCTTTGGTAGCAAATGTAAGACCTTCGATTCCCATCATGCAAATATAACCATAAGCAATGGGCAGAATACCTGCACTACCAAATGGCGCAGACGATACTTCATTATCTGAAGAGCCAAACAAATCGTGTCCAGGCAGGAATGGAAGCAAGTGCTGAGCAACACAAACAGGGCCTACTCCAGGACCGCCACCGCCATGAGGAGAGGAGAACGTCTTGTGCAAATTGAGGTGACATACATCGGCGCCGATGGTCCCTGGGTTGGTAATACCTAATTGGGCATTCATATTGGCACCATCCATATACACTTGAGCACCACAGGCGTGAATAATCTCGCATATCTCTTTGATATCGGTTTCAAAGATACCGTGGGTGGATGGATAAGTAATCATTAACGCTGCCAAATCTTCTTTATTCTCTTCGGCTTTCTTACGCAAATCGTCCATATCCACGTTGCCATGATCGTCGCATGCACATATCACAGGAGTGAATCCTGCTTGGACAGACGATGCAGGGTTAGTGCCATGAGCAGATGCCGGAATAAGGACTTTACGACGATTGTCTTGGCCGATGCTTTCGAGGTAAGAACGAATAATACGGAGCCCGGTGTATTCGCCTGCTGCTCCCGAATTGGGTTGAAATGTTACGCCTGCAAAGCCCGTGAGAACTTCTAGCTGATGACTCAAATTGTCAATGAGTTCCTTGTAGCCTTTAGCTTGATCTTCGGGTACCAATGGGTGAATACTCATAAATTCCGGACGGCTCAATGGAATCATTGTAGATGCCGGATTCAACTTCATAGTACAAGAACCTAGTGAGATCATCGAATGAGTCAAGCTGATATCTTTTCTGTCAAGACGTTTGATGAAACGCATCATCTCGGTCTCTGTATGGTATTTGCAGAATACTTCGTGAGTAAGATAAGAAGATGTACGGCGCAATGTTTCGGGAACGTTATATTGTTCGCTGAACGGGCATTTACCTTCTTCCTTTATTTGTTTGCCTGCTGCTACTTCAAATACATGAAGCAATTGGTGTACTTTCTCAGCGTTGGTCGTTTCATCGATACTATATCCCACATCACCATTCTTGTAGTAATGCAAGTTGATTTTGTTTTCGAGTGCTACGGTACGAATAAACTGTGCTGTAACAGATTCGGGCAAAGCAATACGAACGGTATCGAACCAATTATTGTTGCGTGTGGTGTATCCTATAGATTCGAGCGATTGAGTCAACGTTGTTGTTATGGCTGCTACACGAGTTGCAATTTCTCGGATGCCTTCTTGTCCATGATAAACGGTATAAAAGCCCGCCATGATGGCCAACAGCGCCTGAGCAGTACAGATATTGGATGTTGCTTTCTCGCGTTTAATATGTTGTTCACGTGTCTGCAATGCCATGCGGAAACAAAGTTTACCATATTTGTCTTTGGACCAACCGATAATGCGGCCCGGCATATTGCGTTTGTATTCATCGCGTGTTGCAAAGTAAGCAGCCGAAGGTCCACCATAGAACATGGGCACACCCAAACGCTGGGTACTACCAAACACAATATCGGCATCCCACTCTCCCGGAGGAGCAATCAAAGCTAAACTCAAAATATCGGCATCTACTGCAACTTTGCATCCGCTTTCGTGAGCTTTCTGAACAAACTCGCGATAATCTTCTACGCTACCGTCTGCATTTGGGTATTGTACAATACAACCAAATACATCGGGAGTAAAATTGAAGTCTTTGTAGTTTCCTATGCGAATTTCTATCTCTTGAGGATAAGCACGAGTTTTCATCACAGCCAGTGTCTCTGGAAATACTTTTTCATCGACGAATAATACATTGGCCCCACTCTTTTGTTTGTCGCGTGGACGAAGGCCATGCATCATTGTCATAGCTTCGGCAGCCGCTGTCCCTTCGTCTAGCAAAGAGCAGTTCGCCAACGGCATTGCCGTCAGATCGCAAATAGCTGTTTGGAAAATAAGTAAAGCTTCAAGACGACCTTGTGAAACTTCCGTTTGGTAGGGTGTATAGGATGTATACCATACTGGATTCTCAAAAACGTTGCGTTGAATAACAGCCGGTGTTATGGTGTTGTACCATCCTTCGCCGATATAACTGTCGTAAATCTTGTTTTTTGAAGCTAACGAGGCAATATGTTCAGCGAACTCATGTTCTGTCATTGCAGGGTCCAGCGTTAGTGGAGCCTTTAAACGAATATCAGCAGGAATAGTTTTGTCTATCAGTTCGTCGATAGAACTTACACCTACCTTTTTTACCATTTTATTGATATCATTTTCGTTGATACCAACATGACGATTTTGCAATAAATCTTTTTTCATAGGTAAGGAACTAAGAATATTTAATAATTTGTTGAATTTCTAAAAAATGGGTTCTCTGCTTTTTCGATTCCGATAGTTGTTGGAGCGCCATGCCCCGGATATACAATCGTATCGTTGGAAACGACGAAAAGCTTGTTTTGTATGTTTTCAATAAGTTCGTCGAAATTGCCCCCTGTTAGATCGGCTCTTCCTACACTTCCTTGAAAGAGTACATCGCCACAAAACATACATTTGTGCGATTTGCTATAGAACACGAGTCCGCCTGGAGAGTGACCCGGCACCAGTAAACATGTTAGCTCCGTATTTCCAAATTTAATAACGTCGCCTTCTTGAAGATAAGTTCCAATATGAATCGGATCGTCTTTATATTCCAATCCTAAAGATCGGCTTTGTCCAGGCATTGACTCCAACCAAAACTCGTCGGCTTTATTCGCTTCGGTCTGCACGTTGAATTCTCTTTCTACAAATGCGTTACCCAATACATGATCAGGATGTAAATGCGTATTCAGCAAGTGCTTCAAATGCAAATTGTTATTAATAATAAAGTCCTTCAAAGCCTGCTTCTCTGAATTGTAGTAACATCCTGGGTCAATCACAACGGCATCGCCCGTTTCGTCCCACAATATGTAACAATTGACAGGGAGAGGATTGAATTCGAATTTCTTTATCTTCATTTTCATATTTATATATAGTATTACTTTTTACTATTATTGATCACTACATGTATTACTTTCTTTGTTTCGAAAAACTCTTCTTCGAAAATATCCGATAGATTATAGACTGTAGTTAGATTGGAGAAGGATTTTATTTCTTCTTCCAAATCACCGCCCTTTAGACATATCACACCATTGGGCAAGGCGTTGTGTTGTTCGGGAGAAATGTTTTTTCGTACAATTTTGATCAAACTGTCTAAACGCATAACAGCTCTGCTGATTACAAAATCATACAGAGCCTTTTCTTGTTCGGCACGCTTATGGTAAAGCGATATATTCGTTAATCCGATGGCTTTAGAAACTTCGGTAGCCACCTGTATCTTTTTGCCAATACTGTCTATCAATTGGAATTTTACTTTAGGGAAAAGAATAGCCAACGGAATACCTGGAAAGCCACCACCTGTTCCGACATCAAGTATAGATGAATGATCTTTGAACCGGATGATTTTAGCGATACCCAGCGAGTGAAGCACATGGCGTTCATATATATTCTCTATATCTTTGCGCGAAATAACATTGATTTTGGTATTCCAATCCGCATATAATTCCCCCAATTGGGAAAATTGTTGTTTTTGCGTATCAGAGAGGTTAGGAAAGTATTTGTTGACAATATCCATATTAAGCAGTTTTGAACTATATCAGCCCTAATGATTTGAATGTTTTCTCTTCCATGATATTCTTCAACTTGTCAAAATCTACATGGACCGTAATAATACCGACATTATAAGGGGCTATTTCGTAAATGTTATAGACGAACGCCATGCCTTTGTCGTCGAAATAAAAGTTTTCGGTAGGCGCTATGTTACCTGTCGCACCATATCCTTTATCGGCTAGTTCGTCTGCAGAGTGTACTTTATGATCAACCATTAATTGATGGACGATGATAGCAGTCAACTCGTTTTGATAGTTCGGTTTAAATAAATCGGCTAATTTTATAATTCGCATTTGTTTTAAATCGAAATTCTCATAGGTCGTAGCATACATATTGTGCGCTCCTCCGGTATATTCATTGAAGTTCATTGCATAGGTCAACAAGTCGTTTTGCTGATATTTCACTTTTCCTACAATAGAACGGTAATAATTGTACCATTGGTAAACCGAACTGTCTGCTTCTTGTTTAAAGTTGGGTTCAAGTTCCTTTCGATAATTACTCAGATAATCGTTGATATATTTTTGAATAGCATTTCGAGGATTCAATGACGAATATTCATTTCCTAAGCAAAATGCAAAGATCGATTTGGTAAGTGTATCTTTCAAAGATGCATTATCGCACAGATTAGGATATGCAATGTTAATAATCAAATTGCAATAAGGCTTTTGCTTGTCACCGAACAGATGTTCTATGCGAGCAACCTTGATACTATCGAAAGCAATACGCTTTTTATTGCTCATCTTGCTACTACAAGACGAAAACAGAAAAGCACTTGTTATTATTATGGCTATTATACTGACATAATGCTTATTCATTCGTTCTTTATCTTTAATTTATTCTATAGTACATAGAGAAATTTGGAACAAATATAGTACTTATTCATGATATTTTTATTGAGATTTCCATAAAAATAATTAGCTTTGTTCAATTGAAAAGTGAATCTGTGTGATGAATTTGAGATTTATGTCTGTCATTATAGGGATTTTAATATTATTGCTATCCCTTTGTTCTTGTGAAGATTTGCCTTCTTCACGGGAGGTTCATTATGTTGATTCGCTTAATAATGTATCGTATAAAGAGAGGTATATAAACATCGCAGAATCTTCAAACAAGGCTTTGCAAGCATTTAATATGTGTAGCATGTATAGCCGGGGTAAAGCTGAAGCGTATAACAATTTGGCTTTTACCTACTTTATGAAGATGAATTTTGAGAAAGCTGAAGATTTATATAATTCGGTAGGAAGTATTTCTAAGAATGAAATAGAATTATTGATTGCCGATATTGGCCTTATGAAGATTTATCAGCGTACGGCAATGAATGAAGCCTTTTATAAAAAGCGCAATGATGCGAAAAAGAGAATGCGCCGTATCGATCAGGATTCATACGTCAATATGCGCCCACATGATGTTGAGAGGTATAATTATGCCTGTTCTGATTTTTATATTACTTCGGCCATCTATTATTATTATCTCAGGCAGCGCGAAGAAGCTGTCTCGTCAATAAATGTTATTAATTCTAAATGGCTTGCAACGGACTCTTGTCAATGGATGTATTATCACTATCTGAAAGGTTCTGCATCTCTTTGTTCCGGCTCTACTACTGATGAACAGGAACTTAATTGTTTTGATGAACTTTATATGGCATGGAAAGCCGCTTCGTTGCAGAAAGTGATTTACTTTGAAGCGAATGGATTGCAAAGCATCTCCGATATGTTGGCAGCCAAAAACTCTTATCAGTATTTTGTAGCAAGAAGAGGATATCGATTGGCAGAGATGAATATTCCGGTTGATTCTATCATGCCTCTTCGTATGGCGCAACGTTCGCTCGATATATTCAGTAAATACCAAGATCCTTATCAAGTAGCTGGTTCGTTGGTCACAATCGCCAAATATTATAATATACATGGGCTCTATGCCAATGCGTATAAGGTATTGGCGAAAGCTTTGAATTTAGTTAATCAGCATCACCAAAAATACTATCATCACAAAAATCCTTCTGAATTACTTCTTCCATTCGCACCCAACGACACCGTGAACAGAGAATTGCGCTGGATTAATTCAGAGCGTTCTAAAACTGTACCTGAATGGCTATTGTCAATTAGAGAACAGCTGAGCGTGACCTATGCCGGATTGGGAAATAAAATAGCATCTGACTATAATAGGAATGCATATCTGGATATTTTGAATTATACCCGGCAAGATAAGCTACTCGAAAATAGGTATAAGGCTTTGAGAGAAGAGTTGCATAAACTGAATGCTATTTTTATTATTACATTGCTTGGCACTGCTTTGGTGATTCTATTGCTATGGCGCTTTAATAAATATGCTCGAGAAAAGGATTCTCAGCATAATGCTTTACTTAGATATCTTTTGGATGAATGTAGGCACATTACTACTTATTCAGCAGAAGAAGCATCTGCAAAGATGGAAAATCTGCTTCAAATAAATCATAAGAATAAAGATGATATAACTATTCGTCGTATACAAATGCCTTACGTAGCCTGGGTTATTGACAATAGAAAAGCATTGATGCAACTATCCGAAGAACAAGACCGATTGGATAAAGAAAAGTATTTGTCTCAACAGCATCTGATAGAAAACAAACGTCAAAATATTACGAAGAAAACGTGTTTGTCTATTGTCAACTCCATTAATCCATATATCGATAGAATTGTAAATGAAGTTCATAAACTGAGATCAGATCAATATGACAATCAGAATGATGTTCGGAAAGAAAGATTGCAATATATTGACGAATTGGTAACGACAATCAATGATTACAATGATATTTTGAGTCAATGGATAAAGATGCGCCAAGGTTCCATTAGTCTGAACATCGAAAGCTTTGAGTTGAACGAATTGTTTGCGCTTATTAAAAAGGGACGGCGTACATTTGAAATGAAATCTCAGAATTTGATCATTGACGATACTGATGCAATAGTCAAAGCAGATAAATCGTTGACTCTTTTTATGATAAATACGCTGACAGAGAATGCACGAAAATATACGCCAGAAGGTGGTAGCGTTCATGTCTGTGCTGATTCGACAGATAAATATGTTGAAATCTCTGTAGAAGACACCGGACGCGGATTGTCTTCTGACGATATTAGTAAGATACTGGGAAAGAAAGTATATGATTCGAGTGTCATCGGACTGAAAGATGGTGATAATATTGATTCATTGAAAAAAGCCAAAGGAAGTGGTTTTGGATTGATGAATTGTAAGGGGGTTATAGAAAAATATCGTAAGACAAACCCTCTTTTTGATGTTTGCCTTTTCGGTATAGAAAGCACACTCGGTAAAGGTAGTCGGTTCTTTTTCCGTATACCGAAAGGTATAAAGAGAACTCTAATACTATTGTGTTGCTTGTTTTTCTCTTTTGCCTTGCAAAGCTGTCATCATGAAGATGAAATGAAAGAGAAGGACGCAACAATAGACTCTATTGCAAAAATAGAAAAACAACCGGGATTCGAGTTGCTATTAAACAAAGCTTCTCGTTATGCCGATTTGACCTATTTCAGCAATGTTTATAGGCATCATAAACAAGCATTGTTATATGCCGATTCGGCAATTGCGTGTCTGAATGCTCATTATAAGAAATATTCAAAACATCCTAAATATTTCATGAAATTGGTAGGCGACGGTACACCTGCCGAAATAGAATGGTGGAATAGAATGTACGATTCAGACTTTCATATCATATTAGATGTTCGAAATGAAGCAGCTGTTGCCTTTTTGGCATTGAAAGAACTGGATGGGTATGAGTATAATAACGATGCTTATACATCACTCTATAAATTGCTTGGCGAAGACAAGTCTATAGGGGAGTATTGCCGTCATTTACAACGTTCGGCTACAAATAAAACGGTTGAACTGTTTATATGCTTTGTACTTATCATTATTTCTTTTGTAGCTTACTATTTCTTTTTCGTCAGAAAACGATTGACAAACAGAATGAATATGGAACAGGTTTTCATAATCAATGAATTGATCTTGAAGACTAGTCTACAATCTTTTTCGAATACCGAAGATGATACGGGAGAAATGGAAAAAGAGAAATTCAGAAATATCGAGGATCGGGTGATGAGTATCCCTAAAAATATTGTCGATACAATATTCGATGCCATAAATGAATTGGTACCAATCGAACGAATGGGAATGGCCATCTTCAGTAATATGATGAAAGAGCCTGCATTTGTTTGCAATCCCGAATTAATAGAAATGCCGGAAGGTATTAACCACGTGTACGAAAATCACCGACTGCTGTCTGAAGGTAATAAGCTTTTCTTACCTTTGTTGGTTGACGTAGGCGACGAACAGAACTGTGTTGGTGCTCTTTATTTAGAATTAAGACCCGGTATTGATATCGGAACAGATATTCTTCTGATACAATTGGTTGCAGAATATATGGCTATTGTTGTAATGAATTCAATTCTGAATGTCGCTTCCGATTATCAGAATATCGAATGGGTCAAAGAAGATATTAATAAATCTCGATATGAAGAAGGTTTGCTTCATGTACAGAATATGGTGCTTGATAATTGCCTTTCGACCATTAAACATGAGACAATATACTATCCCAACAAAATAAAACAAATTGTAACGCAACTTATTAATGGTAATAGTTCGGATATGAAGCCAGAAAATATTGAAACAATAGGTGAATTGACGGATTATTACAGAGGCGTTTTTACGATACTTTATTCTTGTGCCGCTCGTCAGTTGGATGAAGTTACTTTTAGGCGGTCAGTAATAGATGTCACTGAGCTATCAAGTTATGCCTTAAAGTATTTTCGGAAAAAGAATAGATATGGGGATGATGTAACATTTCATGTAGAAGCAATAAAAGGAGAGATAATAGGCGACATCATCTTATTGCATTTCATGTTAGAAAATCTTATTAATGAATCTCTGCTATATGAATTGCCAGGTAATCTGATTCTCAAAATTAAAGATGATGGTGATTATATTCGCTTTGAATTCATAGATACTCGCCGTTCTTTCAGCATCAATGAACTAAACAAAATGTTTTATCCCAAAATGGATCGGATAGAATACATGATATGTCGTCAGATTATTAGAGAACACGATGAATACGCCGGCAGCAGAGGATGCCGAATTAATGCCGAACCATATATCGGTGGAGGATTTACAATATACTTTACGTTAACAAAAAGTACAGTTAAATATGGAAGAAACAAAATTTAAGGTCATCATTGTTGAGGACGTAAAATTGGAACTTAAAGGGACTGAAGAGATATTTCGTCATGAGATTCCTAATGTCGAGGTTATAGGTACTGCTATGACAGAAGCTGAGTTTTGGCCCTTAATGGAGAAACAAAAGCCCGACATGGTATTGCTCGATTTAGGTTTGGGTGGCTCTACTACTATTGGAGTAGATATCTGTCGTCATATTTTCAAGAAGTATGAAGGAGTTAAAGTCCTTATTTTTACGGGTGAGACAGCTAATGAGAAACTTTGGATTGACGTACTTAAAGCCGGAGCAGACGGTATTGTATTAAAGACAGGCGAACTGTTGACCAAAACCGAAGTGCAGGCGGTGATGGATGGAAAACGTTTTGTTTTCAATGAACCTATACTCGAGAAGATTATAGAACGTTATACACGCTCTGTTGAAAATGAATATAAACGTCAAGAGGCTGTCATCGACTATGATATCGACGAGTACGATGAACGCTTTTTGCGTCATTTGGCATTGGGATATACTAAAGAAATGATCTCAAACTTGAAAACTATGCCATTGGGAGTGAAGTCTTTGGAAAAGCGTCAGAACGAACTAGTAAATCGTTTATTCACTTCTGAAGAGCGTTTGGAAGGAGTGAATGCTACCAGGCTTGTGGTAAAGGCATTGCAGTTGGGTATTATCGATCTAAACAATTTGCATCCAGATGAAGAATAAATGGCAAATGCCGCATCCGGCAACGATGTTTCTGCTATTGACATTGGCAGTAATTATCGTTTCATGGGTTTGTGATATATATGGTTTGAGTATAACGCTTCTACCATCCGGAGAAGAAATCCGCGTACAAAACCTATTGAATGCCGACGGCATGCGCTGGATGTTACAAAACCTGATAACCAACTTTACAGGCTTTACGCCATTGGGTATGGCCATCATTGCCATATTCGGATTGGGACTTGCCAATCACTCGGGGTTTATTGATGCCTGCATTCGATATAGTGTAAGGAGACGCCGAAATTTATCCCGCGATGTTATAATATGGGTAATTGCCCTTGGCTTATTATCCAATATGGTGGGAGATGCCGGATATATTATTTTGTTGCCCGTTGCAGCAACAATGTTTAGGTCTGTAGGACTTAGCCCGATTGCAGGAATTATTACCGCTTATGTTTCGGTAGCTTGCGGATATAGTGCGAATATATTTCTCTCCATTATAGATCCCATTCTTTCAATCAATACAGAAAAAGCTGCATTTATGGCCAATGTATGGGATAGTGATATCGGTCCAATGTGCAATTACTACTTTTTCTTTGTTTCGACTATTGTTATTGGTGTCTTGATTTATTATATAACTCGCAAATCTTTATTGCCATCTATACAGCAGGGGCAAGAAAGAATTTCTAAAGTAGATTATAAACCTTTATCGCGCAAAGAGCGTCGGGCGTTCTACCTATCATTAATAATTGGAGCAATCTACCTTATTGTATTTTTGCTTATAGCAACTCTTCCTTTCGGCTTTTTAAGAGGTGTGGATGGTGGATTACTGTATTCTCCTTTCACCATGAATATCCTCTCTATCCTATCTTTGGGTATCGCTATTATCGGAACGGCCTATGGCTTTGCGTCTGGGCGTTATCGTAATGATCGTGATGTTGTAGATGGTTTGATTTCTTCTGTGGGTATGTTGAGTGTCTTTTTAGTAATTGCTTTTTTTGCCTCCCAGCTCTATGCTTGTTTCAACTATTCACATCTTGATAAATATATTGCTGTCAATTTTGCCTCGTTGCTTACCTCTATGTCTGCAAGTCCTGTCGTAACACTTATTTTATTCATTCTGTTTACTGCTCTTATAAATATGGTATTATGTTCTGCAACAGGCAAGTGGTCTTTTATGGCCTTTATATTTGTTCCATATTTTGCTAAAATAGGAGTTTCTCCTGATGCCGTACAATGTGCTTTTCGCATTGGTGATAGTTCTACAAATGCAATAACTCCTTTCATGTTATATATGCCATTGGTATTGACTTATATGCAGCAATACAATAAACAAGTGACTTATGGCACATTGTTTAGATACACGTGGCGCTATACTTTATATATATTAATAACTTGGATTATTCTATTTGCTTTTTGGTATTTGCTTGGGATACCTTTTGGCCGATAAAATCTGTATTTTATGGCAAACTCATACTTTCAATTCAAAAAGTTTACAATACATCAAGATAGATGTGCCATGAAGGTTGGCACCGATAGTGTTTTGCTTGGTGCTATGGCTTCGGTAAAAAGTGCAAATAGCATTCTCGATATTGGCACAGGTACCGGAATTATTGCATTAATGTTGGCTCAACGCAATGACATCGCTAAAATTACTACTATAGAAATAGATGATGAGGCTTCAAAGCAGGCCGAGGAAAATGTAGCAGCCTCCGCATGGAAAGAAAGAATTAATATTATAAATGGGGATTTTAATCATTACCAATTTCTACAGAAGTTTGATTGTATTGTATCCAATCCGCCCTTTTATACGGAAGATCTGAAATGCCATGATCCTCTTCGGAATATGGCACGCCATACCGATTCATTAACTTTTGATGCTTTGCTTAGGCAAGTTCGTCTTTTATTGTTGGATACAGGATTATTCACAGTTATTATTCCAACTTCACAAGTTCAATGTTTTGTAGATACAGCGTATTTATACGGATTATACTTGTCCTCTCAAATAACAATTTATTCCAAGCGAGAGAAGCCTTCCAAACGTTCTGTATTAGTATTTTCTGCAAACAAACGACCTGCTCAACAAGAGGTGTTGCTTATTCATTCGGATGATGGGACATATACTGACAACTTTAAGGCATTAATGCATGATTTTTATTTATACTTATAAATTACGAAAAAAGACTTTTTGTGCTTAATATGATATTCATACGATATGAATATTGCGTATTTAATAACTAATTTATCTAAATTTTGTAACGTAACAAGGTAGTCAGACGTTATCGTTTGATGTTCTTCATTATTAATAATTAAAAAACGCTTAAAGACTTTTCTATATAGGTTTATCTTGATTATATTTGCATTCAAAATAAAGGGAGGAGATGAAAAAAATATTAATATTCTGTTTGTTTTTAACGACATTATTATCGGCTTCTTCGAAACCGTCAAATTCTGTGTTAATTTCTTATTCGGCAGATCGAATAAATGTTTTCAATTCTTTTGTTGGTCGATATATGCCACCACCTTTGGTTACCGATCAAAAAAATAGTGTTCAGCAAGACAGCCTTTCTAGTTTGTATGTTAAAGATATATTGAGTATGCCCATCATGACAGACTCATTGGCTGCTACAATTGACTATAATCCGAAATATTATAGGCTTTTTGTTACTCCTACTTATTACTATGCTCCGATGGAATCGATTTCCACATTAAACTGGAAAATGCCTGATCTAGTAGAAAAAAATAGTATAGATACTATTTCTCCATTGGACTCCATCTTTAGCATCAATGATTATAAGCTGGCCAATATACAGGTCAATAAAACATTACTCAATTTATACTTGAAAAACTATCAAGCTATTCAAACGACGGAGAGTCAAGTGATGAGCCGTGAGCTATTTCATAGTAATATTTCTGCTGCTCCGGTGCAGAAGACCAAATTTGCTAATTTATTCAAACAAGAGACTAAAGAAGAAAATTTGGGAAAGGCTTCTCTTATGTCATACAAACCTAATTGGTGGACTTATGGTGGCAATATATCATTACAAATGACTCAAAACTATGTTTCTGGTAATTGGTATAAGGGAGGTGAAAGTACTAATACGGCACTAGGGTACTTAGCTCTTAAGGCAAATTATAATGATAATGAGAAAGTACAATGGGACAATTTGCTTGAAGCAAAATATGGTATAACATCTTCACCATCTGATACATGTCATAAATATTTGGTATCAAATGATCTGCTGCGAATATATAGTAAACTTGGCGTCCAGGCTTCGAAGCGTTGGTACTATACTATATCTGGTGAATTCAATACGCAATTTAGTAACTCTTATAAAAAGAATACCAATGATGTTCTAGCTGCTTTTATGTCACCGGCCAATTTAATATTGAGTATTGGTATGGATTACAAGATCAAGACCAAGAAGCTTGATTTCTCATTATTATTATCTCCATTGGCTTACAATTGGCGTTATGTAGGTGATGATCGAGTTAATCAGACAACTTATGGTTTAAAAGACGGAAGAAAGTCTCTTAATCTATTTGGTTCTAAATTAACTTCGACATGGACTTGGCAAATTATTCCGACTGTAGCATGGACATCCCGTCTGTATTATTTTACTGATTATACAACTTCACAAGCCGAATGGGAGAATACGTTTAACTTTTTGTTAAACAAATATTTGTCTGCTCAACTTTTTGTTCATGGACGATATGATGATTCTGCAACTCCAGTAGAAGGGTCCAGCTATTTTCAGATTAAAGAGTACTTGAGTTTTGGTATAAATTATGCTTGGTAATTGTTTGAGTGAAAAATATCTAACAGAAAAATAATGCCAAGTGCTTTTATATTCGAATGAATATTCTTAATTTCGCATCGGCTAATAAAACAAATTTAAATAAAATGAAAGATAGAATTTTAGTGACAGGAGGTACGGGTTATATTGGATCTCATACTGTAGTAGAGCTCCAAAACGCCGGATATGAGGTCGTTATTGTAGATGACCTATCCAATTCAAGTGCCGATGTCGTCGATAATATCGAAAAGATAACGGGTATACGTCCGGCATTCGAACAACAGGATTGTCGCGATTACAATGCTCTTGATGATATTTTTAAGCGCTATACTGGAATTAAAGCTATCATTCACTTTGCTGCTAGCAAAGCAGTAGGAGAATCGGTTCAAAAACCTTTGTTATATTATCGCAATAATGTTTTATCACTGCTCAACTTGCTCGATTTAATGCAGGTACATAAAGTGGGAGGATTTGTGTTTTCTTCTTCTTGTACTGTATATGGACAGCCAGATAAGCTTCCGGTAGCCGAAGATGCTCCATTCAAGAAAGCAGAATCGCCATACGGTAATACAAAGAAAATAAATGAAGACATTCTTCGCGATACTGTACATTCGGGTGCTCCGATCAATGTCATTATGCTTCGCTATTTCAATCCGATCGGTGCACATCCATCAGCATTGATAGGCGAGCTTCCTAATGGTGTTCCTCAAAACCTTATCCCTTATCTCACTCAGACAGCTATGGGGATTCGTCCAATGCTCAAAGTATTTGGCGACGATTATAATACTCCTGATGGATCATGTATTCGCGATTATATCAACGTTGTAGATTTGGCAAAAGCGCATGTTACTGCTGTACATCGTATTGTAGACGGGAAGCAGAAAAACAATATTGAGGCATTCAATTTAGGGACAGGTAATGGAATGTCTGTTCTGGGACTGATTCATGCTTTTGAAAAAGCAACAGGTGTTAAACTTAATTATGAGATAACCGACCGTCGTGCCGGTGATATCGAACAAATATGGGCCAATCCAGAATATGCTAATAATGAATTAGGATGGAAAGCCGACACGAGTATTGAAGATACTTTGCTTTCGGCATGGAATTGGCAAAAGAAACTTCGCGAACGCGGCATTATGTAATGTTCGCGAGACAATATAAGGATGAGATGCAACACGATATCTCATTCTTATAAAGAAGCACATATTTGGCTATCGTTATTGCAGCTATGTGAATAGGGGCAATGGAGTACAAAAGATTTTATCTTTAACAAATATGCTTGCATAGTAGTTTTGTCGTGTTTTATTTTGTGTTTGTGTTGTGCAGTCACTACGATGTGAATCGTGGGACTGTTTTTTTTTACTATCTTCTTTTTTCCTTTTCTATCTTGACTCTACTCTAATATTTTATGCCATTATATTTTATTATGCTACTATTCCTAAAACTTATGATTGTTTCATTCAATTAATGTCCATTATTAGTGTTTATCCATTTACATTGGTTACTAGTAGGTTATGAATTCATCCTAAAAAAAGTTCAAAAAACTGCATATATTTTCTTCAATATCCTTTGAATATATTGCAAAGTTTATTACCTTTGCACTCGCAAAAGAGAAAAATGGTGCGTTAGTTCAGTTGGTTAGAATACATGCCTGTCACGCATGGGGTCACGAGTTCGAGTCTCGTACGCACCGCCAAAGATAGAATGTCTGGAATGTAAAATTCCAGACATTTTTTATTTCTGGATGTTTTAATGAATTCGAATGTTTGTAGGAGTGTCAAACGTGGAATAACTTGCAGAATCTCTATCAAAACAAACAATAGTAACCTTCAAAGATTGATCACAAAGCTGAGCCAGAAAGCTTGAAATAGTTTTAAGAGCGATCCGTGAGGCTTCATCCTTGGGGAAATGATAAACTCCTGTACTAATACAGTTTTTGCTTTTATTTAGATTCTGATGCATTGTGATACCACTTTAATATAGTCCTTGCTACTCGAGTTTGCTCACCAGCAAGGACTTCAACTATTGTTCTGTCTTGAAGTCTGTAGCATAGTTTAGGATCGTTTCCCTGTAAATCGTCATACAATATTATGGAATAAAAGTACTTTTTGTCAAGCATCTTCTCTACAACCAAAGGTAGTATATCTTTGCCCATTTGTAGTAACTGCGAGTAGTATTCAGACTCTTTTCTGTCTTCCAAGTCGTTGCTATAAGCGATTCGAGCTTCTGTATTGATGAAATATTCCCAACTGGAAAATAAAGAATTAAAACGAGATACAATATTGTTTGGTGTTTTGATAGTCTTTATTTTATTGCGGACCGCAATCTTATCTTTGTTTTTTAAGCGGTGTGTGTCTATAAACCGTTGCACTGAATCCGCATTCTCTTTTATCGATAAAAAGGCCTTTAGATGTTCCATAATGGATGCATCGGCATAGATACTATCTTTGTTGTGATTTGTCTTGTTTGTAGTCGAACTGTAAACGAATTGGTTGTAGTCGTTTGTTTCTATTCTTGTTGCGGGCATGCAAAGAGCTTTTTGAACGATATTTGTTGTCAAACGTTCGGCATTAGTGTTTTTTGATAAGTCTTTATCGGTTGCAAATGCTGATGATGTGATTAAAGGAATAAGTAATAGTAATAGTAATGAACGTTTCATGACAATAAATTTAAATATTAGTTTTGTCAAAATTAAACAAAAAAAATGATTTTACAAATAAAGAGAGACTTTATTTATGTCAGGTACTATTAATAATATTTATGTTTAGCCCACTGACTTTTACTGATCAGCCCACACTCTCGACTATGCATAAATCGGCCACTCAGATATCTGTGGACCACCATTTAGATTGAGTCTAAATAGGCCCCTACTGGAAATAACGTTCCTACAATATACTCTTGCTTCGATTTTGAGACCTCTTTTCGCTGGCGTTGTATATGGTACATCGTTAACATGCTGTAGGATAATGCATAATGGTGTCATACTGAAGTGACAAAGGTTGAAAATAGAATTGTATTGCTAAAAAAAAGAATGGATGAATAGCCGCATATATGTTGTCTTATTTCTTATAAATAATTGGAGTAATCACCCCTTTTAAGCATAAGAAAAAGACGATATAATGTCTTGTGAAAAATCATTTTCAGCACATATTTCAAAATGAACATTCTCTGATATTCTGAAACTTTCTTATCCAAACATCGGCTATAGACTATTGTAGCCCACTATTTTTGCTATTGTTCCATCGCTCGAATGTAACTCGAATTAGAGCCACAATATAGACGCGTTGGATGTAATTAATTGATAGACAGTGAGAAATTCATAAGGACGAAACTAAATGTTTCTAGTTACAAACTTTTAGTTTCGTCCTTATGAATTTTTATGTTCGTCGTTATCATTTTTCGAAAACTAAGTGTAGATTCCGCGCATTTGAAAGTATCACTTCGGTATGGTTAAAATAGTATCGGTTTTGCTCTCCATGTTCACTTCTGAAAACAGAGTCGAAAAAATAATTCTCGTACGCCAACTTTTAGTACCCCCTTGTGTCGCCCATTATCAGGGCAAATTTGAGAGAAATCATAACGCATTGATTCTCTGAGAGAAGACATGTTTTTCGTGTCCCATTTTTGCGTCGTGCACACGTACAATACTGATATACAGTCAGTAACGGTGACAGAAACGTTTCTGTAACTAGAATAGAAAAAACGAGGTTTTACATATCTACACGAGGTAGTTTTAAGTATCAGTAAGAACCGGCGACTTCAACAAATCTGTATTGTCTTTGTCCTTCCAAAACGACATATGTTCCTAAAATTGTTGTCGTATGTTAGTTTTTCCGAAAACATAAGGACGTCACCGAAAAAACTAACATACGACAACGGCGGCTGTACACTTGTTTTGCCTTGCAAAAAATCAACCGTATGTCGCAGCGGTAACTAACGGATGTTGCACGCGAAACTAACGTTAGTTGTTAGGATAACTTCTGTTAGTTACCGCAGTAACATCCGTTAGTTATGGTGGTGACATACGTCTGTTTCGAAGACTTGTATAAGATTATTTTTTGTGTATCTTCATATCTTTTGGATATAATATATCTGTTGAACTTAATGTGTGATTTGTTCTTCTTTATAAGACATCGCTTTTAAATCGTTGAAGTTATAAAATTTTATATCAGTGTTTTTAAGATCTTTTTCTGATACTACTACAATTTGATGTTTCAATTCTTCAATTATTTTTATACCGGCTTTTGAATTGTTTAGCTTGCACAGAATGGTAATACAGAAAGCTTTTTGAGGCTCAATTATTTTATAGAAAGTGTAATAAATATCTGTAAAAACATTTTCAATAGTACTTCCATATTCACTGATAATATTTGATAAAGAAAAATCGCCTTTACATTTAAAAAAGTAATCATGTAATTTAACCTTTACATTTTGATTGCCATTCATATTATTATCTAGCCATAAAAGTATTTTATAGTCACTTGAATTCACAACATTGAGATTTATAACAAGGTATTTAGATTTCCCTATTGTATAAGTATAACTATTTGTTTTATAGTTGACTTTCTGAGCAAATATATTTAATGCAAATACAACTGAAATAAGTAATAGAATTCTTTTCATTGGTTTATGCCTAATAGTGATTTTCTGGCGAGTTATAGGATAATTGTATCTTAATTTAAAGTCATATATGTAGCAAAAATAAGCTTTATGTATTATGTTATTAGGCTTATTCCTTTTTCAACTTTATCCCTTCAAACAACAGTGCTTTTCGATTCCATGTCAAATGATTACACAATGATTTATAGTAGAATATATCATAATTAACAAACGATGGGAACGTAATACGATATACATTACTATTTGATCCTATTGTATTATATTGTTTGCTTTGTATTACATATTGCAAAGGAATGGGGATTATATGCATACTGTCTATAGGAGTAATGTATCCTGTCAAATGGATTTTTTTGATAATGTTTTCTTTCTCTAGAACTAAGCTGTCAGTATTCAAAGGATAATCTACGTCATTTATATTCAAAATCCATTTGACAGAGGTGTCTAATTTTAGTGGATTATTAAAAACAATCAAAGGAAAGGAGTTATAGCTACTTTTAGCTTCCGTCACGATAATGGGGATATTGTGAAGATCTTGTATAAAACTATTAATTATTATTTGCTTATTATTTTTCTCTACTTTCCAAAATCCTGTCGATACTTTTCTATGAAAACCGATGCTGTAATTATATGTAAATGTACTATCACTCTTTAATTCAACATAACAAGTAACCGGAATAATTTTTGGATATTTTCCATGTTGAATGATTGTATATTTACCTGCTATATTTCGTTGGGGCTGGCACGAGAAAAGCAGCAAAATTTCTCCTAAATATAAGATTAATTTTATTATAGATTTCATCTTATTTTATAAATTTTTTCTATAAATATAAATGTTTGCATGAAGTACTTCTATATCCTATTTTTCATTCTTATTCTTTAATTTATATGTGTAACATATTCAGTAACTTTTAAAATATCTCTATTGTAACCACTCTCTGACTGTTTATCAGTTAATAAAATTATATGTACATTTAAGAAGCTGTTTAAAAATTAATCGTAATATTTATTAAGCATGATTTTACAGAAAGCCAATTGCACCATAGCCACAGCTGTTTCTGCATGATACTCGTAGTCAATCGTAAGCCTTCTGAAATTTTCAAGCCATGCAAAACTTCTTTCCACAATCCAGCGTTTGGGTAGAACCTGAAATTTAGAGGGACATTCATCAGGTCGTAAAACGACCTCTAATTTCCATCCGAATTTATCCAATATCCAATCAGCGAGAGTTCCTCTGTATCCTCCGTCAGCGAGAATTTTGACTAAACGT